>CAZUHQ010000003.1:0-85564 GCA_964620605.1 uncultured Thalassotalea sp. | reverse complement strand
TTACCGAATTCCCGATTGCCATTGGAGGATTTTATGATTTTACCGTGAATCTCAACATTAGCTGCCTGCATGTTAAAAAATGACGGTAGCATTTGTCCTTCGTTTACCGGTTTAACAATAGCCCCTGAACGTAACTCTCTGGTCACGCCTTCCAGATATAAAGTTGCCGGAACTTTTTCTGCGACATTACCGGCTCTGATTGCCTTACCAGAACCCAGTAATCGGGCATAATAGCCGATCACGGTTTGACCATCGTCAGCAATAATCGCTTCTTCTTTCTGATAAATACCGTAAGACTGGTCAACTTGTAAATCACCATTAACATAGATTTTAAACCCGGTAACACTCGATTTATAACCTTCATCGCTACCCAGTACATATGGTGAATTATCAAGTTCTTGCGGAGACAATACAGTGTCGTATTTCAAAAATGGTGACAACACATCAAGCGAAATAGTCTCGATCGGGCTTTGATCTTTTAATTGGCTTCTAATTTGAGGAGACCATTTTAATACCGGCTTAAGATTCTCTTTTACCAACATCGGTTGACCTTGAGAGTCGTAAACCAAAGCTAACTTATCACCCGGATAGATCAAATGAGGGTTTTCAATTTCAGGGTTAATACGCCATAGTTTTGGCCATAACCAGGGTTGCTGTAAAAACGTCCCTGAGATATCCCATAAGGTATCACCTTTTTTCACTACATAGAAATCAGGCGCATCTGGTGCTAACCGCAATACATCAGCAAGAGCAGTCCAAGGCAAAATAATAGAAAATAGCGTTATTAAGACTCTTTTTAACATACTAACCTGCCTATTCTTGTCGCAATTAACCTAAATCACTAGGATTAATTTTATTTAGTGGCTAAAATTGAAACATAACACTCTATGCGAAATTTCGCGAATTCTTTTGAAAAATTATGGCTATATTAGACGTTTTAACATTTCCAGATCCGAGATTAAGAACTAAAGCAAAACCCGTTGAAATCGTTGATGACAACATTCGACAAATTGTCGATGACATGTTTGAAACCATGTACGCGGAAAACGGCGTTGGCCTGGCGGCAACCCAGGTTAATATTCATCAACGCATCGTCGTCATTGATGTTTCCGAAAACAAAGAACAATCCTATGTGCTGATCAACCCGGAAATCATCAAGAAAAATGATGAAACCATGATCAATGAGGAAGGCTGTTTATCTGTACCTGGCAGCTATGCCAAGGTTGATCGCCACACCCAAGTGACAGTCAGAGCACTCGATCGCGACGGTAAAGAATTTGAACTGGACGGCGAAGAATTACTCGCTATTTGTATTCAACACGAACTGGATCACCTTAACGGCATCTTATTTGTTGATTATTTATCACCACTTAAACGCAAACGCATCCAAACTAAACTCGAAAAAGAAGCACGTTTAGCCAAGGCCAACGCCTAAGCATTTTTACTAACAGAAATAATATGACAAAACCATTAAACATTATTTTCGCTGGTACGCCTGATTTTGCCGCCCAGCACCTTGCCGCCCTGATCGATTCACACCACAATGTTATCGCCGTTTATTGCCCACCGGATAAACCGGCAGGACGCGGTAAAAAAATCACCGCCTGCCAAACCAAAGAATTAGCACTTGCTCACGAGATCCCGGTATTTCAGCCGGTAAATTTTAAGGAGCCTGCCGATCAACAAACCTTAATTCAACTCAACGCCGATGTCATGGTAGTTGTTGCCTATGGCTTGTTATTACCTAAAATTATTTTAGATGCACCAAAATTAGGTTGTATTAATGTTCATGGCTCAATTTTGCCCAAATGGCGCGGCGCGGCGCCTATCCAGCGAGCAGTTGAATCCGGTGACAAACAAACCGGCGTCACTATTATGCAAATGGATGAAGGACTGGATACCGGTGACATGCTGCTAACCGCCTTATGTGAAATTACCGAGCAAGATACCAGCGCCAGCATCTACCAAAAGCTTGCCGAGCTTGGCCCTAAAGCGCTGTTAGATAGCTTGGCATTAATGGCAAACAATCAGCACCAGGCGATAAAACAGGATAATCAACAGGCAACTTATGCCAAAAAACTGGATAAAGCTGAAGCAGAACTGAACTGGCAACTGCCGGCAAAAGTATTGCATCAAAAACTCAGAGCCTATATCCCCTGGCCGGTCGCACAATTCACATTTATCGATGAAAAAAGTAAAGAGCACAGAATTCGCATCTGGCAGGCCAGTGTTGTACCGAGCAATAATAATGCTCAACCAGGCACTATTGTCGCCACAGATAAATCTGGTATCACAGTTGCAACAGGAGAACAGGCACTAAAACTGGAAAACCTGCAATTACCGAATAAAAAAGCGATGGCGGTTGCCGATATCCTCAATAGCAAAGCCGAGTGGTTTGCTGTAGGTCAATCAATTAACGGCCAAAATCAGGAAATTTCATGAGCGCAAATATCAGAGCGCTCGCCGCTAAATGTTGTTTTGCCATTGTCGATAAAGGTCGCAGTTTAGCTGACGAACTACCGCTATTGCAGGAAAAAGCCCAGGGTAAAGATAAGGGGTTGTTGCAAGAACTCTGCTACGGGGTATTACGCTACCTGCCGGAACTGGAGTACGATTGCCGACAATTGGTGAGCAAGCCGCTTAAAGGCAAGCAACGAGTGGTACACTTTCTTATTCTGGTCGGTATTTATCAGCTTAAATACACCCGTATTCCCGATCACGCAGCAATCAATGAATCGGTTGCCGCCACTAAACCATTAAAGCACTTCCATTTAAAAGCGCTGGTCAATGGCGTATTACGCGGCTTTCAACGCAAGGCTCAAGAGTCGCAGCCAGAAATAAGCACAGCAGTTCAATTTAATCACCCAAGCTGGTTTATTAATAAAATCAAACACGCTTACCCCGAATACTGGCAGCAAGTATTAATGGCGAATATGGCAAAGCCACCGATGTGGCTACGAGTAAACCAGCAAAAGCAGACTCTTGAGCAATATCAAGCTCAGTTAACACAAGCTGGTATAGAGATTGAGTATATCGATAAAAATTCAGGGGCAATCAAACTGGCAGCCCCAATTGACGTCAACGCTTTACCGGGTTTTAGTTCAGGTGAAGTATCAATTCAGGATGGTGCTGCACAACAAGCAGCTGTATTACTAGACTGCCAAGCCGAAGACCTGGTACTCGATTGCTGCGCCGCCCCGGGCGGAAAAACCTGCCATATATTAGAACTGACGCCGGATCTCGGATCTATGACGGCAATCGATATCGATGAAAGCCGCTTAGCCCGAGTAAAAGAGAACCTCAATCGACTGAAGCTTACCGCAAATACCATTGCCTGTGATGCCTCAACCCCTGAAAGCTGGTGGAATGGTGAGTTATTTGACCGTATTTTGTTAGATGCCCCCTGCTCAGGCACCGGCGTTATTCGCCGCCATCCGGACATCAAATGGCTCAGACAAGCAAGCGACATAGATAAACTGGTGGTATTGCAGCAACAAATTTTAACTAAGGTATGGTCTTTACTTAAACCCGGTGGTACCTTGCTTTATGCAACCTGTAGTATTTTACCAGAAGAAAACTGTGAACAAATTCAGCGATTTATCGAGCAACAATCGAATGCGGAATTAATCACTTTAAATGATGACAACAGCGCCATTGGCTGGCAGATATTGCCCAATCACCAGTCGATGGATGGATTTTACTACGCGAAATTAACCAAAAAAATCTAAAGGCACTTTGGTAAGATAAAATGAAAATAGTGATAATCGGCGCAGGACAAGTAGGCGGTACCTTAGCGGAAAACCTGGTTGGTGAGCGTAATGAAATTACCTTAATCGATACCAACAGTGAAATTCTGCGCGAGCTGCAAGATAAAATGGATCTGCAAGTCGTTACCGGCCACGGTTCACATCCCGATGTGCTTAAAAAAGCCGGGGCAGAAGATGCCGAACTGGTAATTGCGGTCACCAGCGACGACTCAGTCAATATGATCGCCTGCCAGATATGCTATTCATTATTTAATACCGCCAGTAAAATTGCCCGCATTCGTTCAGCCAAGATACTGAAATATCAGGAGAAATTATTTCAACATGACAATATTCCGGTCGATCATGTCATAGCACCGGAACAACTGGTTACCCGAGATATCGCCCGATTAATCGATTACCCTGGTGCACTACAGGTATTGGAGTTTGCAGGTGGCAAAGTCAGCCTGGTCGCAGTAAAAGCCTATTATGGCGGCCTGTTAGTAGGTCATGCCCTATCAACACTAAGAGAACATATACCGAATATTGATACCCGGGTAGCGGCAATTTACCGTAACGGTAAACCGATCCGTCCACTCGGCACTACCGTAATCGAAGCAGACGACGAAGTTTTTTTTATCGCGGCAACTATTCATATTCGTGCGGTAATGAACGAGCTACAAAAACTTGAACCCGCCTATAAACGCATTATGATCGCCGGCGGTGGTAATATTGGTGCCGGTTTGGCAAAAATGTTGGAAAAAAACCACCAGGTAAAACTGATTGAACACACACCAAAACGCGCTGCCTATCTGGCCTCAGAACTCAATGACACCTTAGTATTTGTCGGTGATTCTTCCGATCAGGAACTGTTAATGGAAGAACACATAGATCAGTTTGATGTCTTTATTGCCGTTACTAACGATGATGAAGCTAACATTATGTCATCGCTATTGGCAAAGCGGCTTGGTGTTCGCAAAGCCATGGTGTTGATCCAACGCAGTGCCTATATCGACCTGGTACACGGCAGTAATATCGATATCGCGGTTTCACCACAGCATGCGACTATTTCCGCATTATTGACCCATGTTCGCAAGGGCAGTATTGATAACGTCTACAGTTTACGTGGCGGTGCTGCCGAAGCGATAGAAATTGTCGCCAAAGGCAATGAAAAATCATCCAAGGTAATTGGCAGAGCCATAGCCTCATTAAGGCTGCCTCCGGGGACAACAATAGGTGCTATAGTGCGAGATGAAGAAGTAGTGATTGCTCACTCTAATACTGTGATCCAGGCAGAAGATCACGTGATATTGTTTTTAGTAAACAAGAAATATATTTCAGATGTTGAAAAGTTGTTTTATGTCGACCCGTTACAGTTTTTTTAAATTCCACAAAAAAGCCTATCGATTAAGATAGGCTTTGAAAAACACTTTGTCTCTTTTCTTCTCTAGATCTAGCTAAGTTTTCTTCGTACTAATCCAGCCAATGCAGCTAAAAATAACAATGCAGTTTGTGGTTCAGGCACACCAACAGGTCCACCTACAACATCACCACCAACGGTAATACCATCAAATGCTAAACCAGATTGGTAAGAAGAATCAGTCCAGTTAACCGTTCCAAACTCTAAATAATAGTTACCGGCATTTGCAATAGAGTAAGTCGACTCAATCCACCCTGTATAACCACATCCAGCACTATAACATTCACCAGAATCATCACCTAATGGTGACCAAATAGGCGCACCGCCAATGATCTCAACCGATGCTGGCGATAATGTTGCTTCGGGTGTAGGCATATCAAAACCGGGTACTATATTGCCGGAAGCAAGAGTACGTGCAGTAAATAGTATAGCGATCTGATTTAAAGACTCATCCAATAACCTCGCCCAACCATAATCAGCAAAACCAGCACCGTCAGAAGTCACATAATTAAAAAAGAAATTTAAATCGTCCCCTGCTTCAGCAGAAAACAAGCTCGATGTTAGTACAGATCCTGTTGTTCCCACCAAACCTTCTAATCCTACCCCCAACTCGCCGTCAGTAGTAGCAACCCAACCGTAATTGCCACCAAATGTTGATTCGGTAACATCTCCGTCTGTGCCTGCAGTACCGCAGGTTCCTTCACAACTCCAACCAGCCGGAATCCCAGAGTCAAAAATAATAGAAGCATGACTATTAATAGAGAGCGTAATTAGCATCGTTGATGAAATTACTTTAACAAAATTTACTAACGATTTTATTTTCATTAACTTTTATCCTTTATAAAGCTTTAAGTGAATAGATAGATCTAATATGCATATTTTGCACCAACACAAAAACAAATTAAAAATCAATAAAATAGATATATTTATAAATAATGAAAAATAAATTTGTAAAAATTTTGGACAATATAAAACAGTTAAGAACGCCAAAATGCCGGGGTAAACAACACTAATAAGGTAAAGATCTCCAACCGGCCAAACAGCATGGCAATAATAAGTACCCATTTACTGAAATCACTAAGAGTAGAAAAATTTGCTGCGACCTCACCCAACCCTGGACCCAGATTATTTAAACAGGCAGCTACTGCGGTAAATGCGGTAATATCATCAACTCCCGCCGCTAAAAGTGCCAGCATGCAAACGACAAACACCGCCGCATAGGCGGAAAAGAACCCCCAAATGGCTTCAACGACCCTGCTTGGCAAGGCTTTCGCCCCCAGCTTAATGGTAAAAATCGCCTTGGGATGCACCAGCTTATTTAACTCGCGAATCCCCTGCAAATACAAGAGCACAATACGTACTACCTTCATACCACCACCGGTACTACCGGCACAGCCACCAATAAAGCTGGCAAAAATCAATAATATAGGTAATAAAGTCGGCCAATCCGCAAATGAAGTAGTGGCAAAGCCCGCTGTCGTACTAATCGAGACTGCCTGGAACAATGCCTGATCTAAAGTATCAATAGCGGAATCATAAGTACTGAAATTCATCAATACGATAAAGCAAATCAGGGTTAGTGCCAGTTGAATCGCTATAAATACTTTAAATTCAGGATCATAAAAATAAGTACGTAATGAGCGACTACGCACGACAGCAAAATGCAGCGCAAAATTCACTCCAGAAATCAATAAAAACAAGACACAAACCAAATTAATTAACGGGCTGTTAAAATACCCCATGCTTAAATCATGGGTCGAAAAGCCGCCGATGGCTATGGTAGAGAATGCATGGCAAATAGCGTCAAATCCAGACATCCCAGCCGCCCAGTAACTCAACGAGCAGGCGACCGTTAAAGATAAATAAATATACCAAAGGTGCTTCGCGGTATCAGCTATTCTCGGCGTCATCTTGGATTCTTTAACCGGTCCAGGGGTTTCTGCACGATATAACTGCATACCACCAACCCCTAACATAGGCAGAACCGCGACCGCTAAAACAATGATCCCCATACCACCAAGCCATTGTAACTGCTGACGATACCACAGCACCGCATGTGGCATACCATCTATTTTATGTAAGATAGTTGCACCTGTGGTAGTAAGTCCGGAGAAGGATTCAAAAAATGCATCGGTAATAGATAAGTTTGGGTGCTCAAGCAACATTAACGGAATGGCGGAAAAACTCGCCAGAACCGTCCAAAACAGCACAACGATTAAAAAACCTTCGCGCGCCCGTAAGTCATCCTTTTCTGCGCGATTTGGGTACCAAAACATCGCGCCCATCAGTAAACAGAATACAAACGCCATCAAAAAAGACACTCCGCCACCATCGCGATAAATCATAGAGATCAAGGCAGGCGGTAACATGGTAACACTCAGTAAAGCGACCAAGATTCCTAAAATTCGGGTTATATTCTTATATTGCACAATAAGTTACGTTTGTTTTTATTATTTATACCAAGTGAATTACTGTTTAATTGATTGTAATGCCAATTGTCCTGAGCTTAACATTTGCAGCTGTTCTTTTACCTGCTGAACATTATCTACCGGAATTAATAACGATAACTTAACATCGCTTTGAAAATCCTGCTCAAGGATTTCACCACCGCTTTTTTCAATCAAATGCAGCACGTCATTAACCTGAGTATACTGACACGCTAGCGTCTTATGCACCATAGCTATTTTTGTTTTTTTCTGAATATCGGCTAGCGCCTCGCGTACGCTGGCACTATATGCCCGCTGTAAACCACCGGTGCCAAGCTTAGTACCACCAAAGTAACGCACGACAATTGCGATGATCTCACCAATACCACTGCCCTGCAACACAGACAACATAGGTCGACCAGCCGTGCCAGAAGGCTCACCATCATCAGAAAAGCCATAACTTTGACTATCTAACGGATGTGAACTGACAAAGGCGTAGCAATGATGCGTTGCTTGTGGATGTAATTTTTGGATCTGTTTGAGAAAAGATTTCGCCGCTTCATTTGACTGACAAGGTGCCAGATAACAAATAAAACGGCTACGCGTCACTATGATCTCTTGACATACTTCATTTGCCGCAACTAAATAGGAAGATGACAAAATACGCCCTTAGTTTAATTCGAGATCACGGGTCATATTTTCATTATGTGACTGATGAACAATGATATTATCTTCAATACGAATACCGCCAAACGGGCGCATTTCATCCACTTGCTGCCAGTTGATCATATCACCATTGGCTGACTGCTTAAGTTCAGCTAACAAGGAATCGATAAAATATAACCCTGGCTCAATAGTAAACACCTGGTTGGTTTCAATCTCTCTGGAAGTTCTTAAAAAGCCGTGTGGTTCAGGCACATCAATATGAGTACCGCGCTCATCCGCCATAAAGCCACCAACATCATGAGTTTGCAGCCCCAAATGATGACCTAAACCATGTGGAAAGAAAGTACTGACAATGCCGGCCTCAATCGCCACCGACGGTGCAACATTAATAAAACCAAATTCCTGCAGTACATTAGCAATATCCTGATAAGTTTCAATATGTAAATCAACATAACTTTTGCCTGGCTTAAGCTTATCAACCGCCGTTAACATCAGCTTATCCATGCGCGCAATCAGTTCGGCAAATTTATCGCGTTTGAACGAATAAGTTCGGGTAATATCTGAAGCATAACCATTAAAATTAGCACCGGCGTCGATTAAAAAAGAACGATGTGCCTGCGGCACTTCCCTCTCTAAGGCAGTGTAATGCAAAATCGCGGCATTTTGATTCAACGCAACTATATTGCCATACGGAGTTTCGGTTTCTGTGTGTTGGGTCGCCTTTAAATATACCTGCTGAATATCATACTCAGAGGCACCATCGAAAAAAGCATCCCTGGCCGCCTTATGACCAGCAACCGCACGACGATTTGAACAACGCATGCATTCTTGCTCATATTCGGTTTTATAAGCGCGATGAAAATGCAAATAGTTCAGCAATGGCTCAGGATTGATATTTTCAAAACCAAGCGCCTTAGCAACCTCTATGTGCTCACCAATATAGGCAAAACCTTTTTTATCATAAGGCAGTAACTTATCAACGTCACTTGCCTTAGTTAATAGCTGAATATCAAAACACTCGCGCCAGTAACTATCGGCTAATGGCTGCACTTTATGCCAAAAATCAACCGGCTGATAATAAATCAGCTTAGGCTTATCTTCACCGTTAACTATCAGCCATGAATTAGCGACATCAACTAACGGCAACCAATGTTTAAAATGTGGGTTGACCTTAAAGGGATAGCCCATATCATCGAGAAATATTTTTAATTCCTGCCCGGAGTGGATCACCAAAGCTTGCAAGTTTTCTCTGTTTAAAACATTTTTCGTTCTTACTTGTAACTCGGCCAAATGCCCTGGATACAAAGTTGATAAGTCGCTCATATAATATTCACCGATAGAATTTTTAGGCTATATTATCATAGCCTAAGTTGCTGTACATCAGGCGCTAATAAACTGTTTATAACTGACTGATGTTTTTACTGTGTAACAATTCAAACAGCTGACTCGGCTGCCCTACTTTTTGCTGATATATTTGCTGATAAGCCAAAACACTTTTGACATATTCTCGCGTTTCTTTAAAAGGTATAGTTTCGATCCAGATATCCGCTGGCAAAGACGACGCAGATTTTAACCATTTTTTCACTCGAGAAGGCCCAGCATTATAGGCAGCCGTGGCCAATACCTGGTTACCCTGATGTCGATCTAACAAGTTTTTCAGATATTTAGTACCTAGATTAATATTATTCTGACTATCTAGCAGGTATTTATTTGACACTTTTTTACGACGAGTCAGTAATTTTGCAGTTGCCGGCATCACCTGCATTAAGCCTTTGGCACCGGCAGAAGAATTGGCATCTGCCATAAATGAGCTTTCTCGACGAGTAATGGCAAACGCCCAGGCGGGATTAATCGCATGCTTGCTGGCATGACGGTTAATTTCATCGTTAAACGCCAAGGGAAAACGTAAATCAACATCATCCATATAACCGACCTGAGACAGGGTAAAAATCGCCCGATCAAACCAGCCGATTTCGTTAGCCAATTTTGCCGCCACTAATTTTTGCCTATTGTCTAACTGGTTTAGCCAGTAATTCCACTCTTTACGCGCCTGGTAATAACGCCCGAGATGAAATAACTCAAACGCCCGTTTACCGGCACTATTTTCAAATAATGCCTGTTTTTCCTGTTCGGTGATTTGCAATGGCTTATTTTGTAAATTCATCGGTTTATCAACAAAACCAGCCGCCAAAAATCCATAATAATGGCGCTTATCAGCAAGTTCTGTCATCAATTGCAACCCTTGCTCAAGCTCATCTGTTGCCAATAAACTACGGGCATACCAATATTGCCACTGCTGACTATTTTGCAATTTAGCGGGCAATGATAATAAAGCTTGCTTTACCTCAGGCCATTGTTGTGTTCTTAAAACATCAGCGATTTTCCATTGCACTAAATTACCGGTAAAATAACTGTCATCAACCTGTTCCAGCCATTCTCCTGCCTTTGGATGATGTTTACTGGCTAACGCTAATGCAAATTTATAGGCTATTTGCTGTTGCTGTTGAGCACTAAAATTAAACACTTTTTGCGCTTGGTGATACGAAGCTAACGCTCGTCCCTGGTCTCGCCAAATTAAACGTTTAATGCCATATGCATAGATAGTGGTTTCTTTTGAGTTTTTGGTTGGAAAGCGTGACAGCTTCGTTATATAAGCCGGATCTTTACGCACTTTATGCCAAAGTTTCCCTAAATACTGCTCTTGTTGTGGCAACAATGAGCTTAAATACGGGATCAATGTATGTTTGCCTCCATCTGCCGCCTTGGATAATCGTTGCCACACCAGTTCCGGTGTACGTAACCCCACCTGCTGCCAACGCTCGAATAACGGATCACAGGCCTTAGGCTGAGATTTACCGACATTCCACAGCTGAGCCACTTCAGATAAAATCTGACTTTCAACAGCCCCTTTATTTAATTGATAACGTAAGTAGTAACAAGTTAACTCAACATCTGCCGTTGGCTGATAAAACTCGATAAACAGACTTTGGCGATTGCGTTTGACCAGATAATTCAACCATTTCTTACGTAGCGGCCAATCTAATGGGCTGCCCTGATATTTAGTTAAAAAGTCTGCGATCTCTTTAGCAGATGACAGCCGCATACGGTTCATTAAACGCTTTTGATCGAGATAAGGCTGAAGCGGGTAATAATGCAATCGATTATATAATGTTCGATAAGTCGAAGAGTTTGCCTTCCATAGCTGCTTTTCAGCTTTTTCAAAGGTTTTTCTTAGTAAAGTATTTTCATCTGCATAAACGTTTACTACTATGCTGGAAAACAAGGCGACAATAAGGAAAAAACGGGTCATAACACAGCCTTTATTTAACATCTGTTGTTAAGGGTATTAAGCGAGCGAAAACAAAGCAAGCCCAAATAGTAAAATTCATTTTTTCGCCATATTTTTATCTACTTGTGGCAAAGATTAACAAGCTGCTAAAATGGGAAAAAACCAAGAATAATTTAGATGAACAAACTGCTTATTCCTGCACTAATGATAACTTGCGGCATTAGTGATGCATTAGCAAATAACAACCACAAATTCAGCCTTGGCGTGAACTATCACCTAGAGCAAGCTCAAGCGCCGGGTTTTCAAGTCGCTTATCAATGGCAATTTAGCGAATCGTTTGAAGTGGATACCCGATTAATGTCAAGCAACGACATTGAAGTCAACCAGCATAGCAGAAATATTTTCGGCGAATATCAGCAGTTCTCCATCGGTGCTAACTTTATCAAAAGCTATAACCAGGAATTGGCGATAAAAGCAGGCACAGGCTTGGCAATAAGTTTTTCTTCATCCAATGATCAGCTGATCTCTAATTCAAATCTAGCGCCTTATTTGTTGCTAGCACTAAATTATCAGTTATCTAACCGGATTTCCTTAGAATTTGGACAACTCACTCAATTTAACGATGGTGCGCTTGACACTAACCACAGTATTTATCTCAATGTTGGTGTGCAATTCGGCGCTGCAAAAACGGCTACTCCGATATTTCAAGGCAATAACTCAAATGCCGTAAAAACCAGACAAACTAAAGTGCCCCAACAATCTGAAATAAGAACAACAGAAGTAAAACCTAAAAGCCAGCTTGCTGACAATAAACCGGCTGCCCGCCAGCAATTTCAAGGGACAAACTTCTGGTATGTGCAATTCGGTGCCTTTGTACAATTAATTAATGCCGAACGCTTGCTAGCACAACTACAACAACTAGCACCTGAATTAACCCTCTCAATTATTAATGACAACAACTACTATCGTATAGTCAGTGACAGCTTTGTGACAAAACAACGGGCAGAAGATTATACGAGTATGATAAAATTCCGCTATGCGTTATCCGGGTATGTTACCCAGTTCAAGAAATAATGATTAGTTAGCCATGAAAGAGCAGTTTGAAAGTGCCGATCATCAATTAGATGCGATAGGGTTACGTTGTCCTGAGCCTGTAATGATGGTACGCAAAAATATCCGCAATATCGCCATTGGCGAAACCCTGTTAGTGACAGCAGACGATCCGTCAACCACCAGAGACATTCCCAGCTTTTGCCGCTTTATGGAGCATGAATTAGTGGCACAGCAGTGTCAGCACACGCCCTATCAATATCTGATCAGAAAAAACTAAAAAAGGAGCCAAAGCTCCTTTATGTTCAGGATGAACGGTATGCAGCGGTTACATGGATGTAAAAGAGCTGCTATGCTCACGACGAGCAATACGCAGCCATTTCATTGACCTAATACCCTGCCTCGACAATTAATTCTGCAACAATGAAATATCGGCAACCCCTAAGAAACTATTTCTAATCTCATTAAGTAAAGTTAAACGATTGATTTTCACCTGCTCATCGTCTGCCATCACCATAACGCTGTCAAAAAAGCTATCGATCGGTTGTTTGATTTTCGACAGCTCAGTTAATACCGCCTGATAGTCTTTTTCCGCTTGCATAGGGGCAATTTTTTCTCGGATTTCAGCAAAAGTTTCAGCTAATGCAACTTCTGCTGATTCACTGGCATGCGCGTTATTAAATTCAGCAAACAATTCACCATCAAACTTGGCCAGAATATTACCAACCCGCTTATTAGCTGCTGCTAAGGTTTCAGCTTCAGCCATGGTTTTAAAATGCTGAACTGCCGAGATGCGCTTGTCAAAGTCTAACGGCGCCGTTGGGGCATTCGCTAATACCGCCTGAATAACATCAACTGCAACTTGCTGTTCCTGATAATGTGCTCTGAAACGCCCTAAAACAAAATCTAATACTTGCTGTTCGGTATCCTGATTGGTTAACTTATCACCATATAAAGCAACGCTTTCAGCCACCAAATTTGCGATGTCTAAATCCAGCTGTTTTTCGATAATAATACGGATCAAACCAATCGCCGCACGACGCAGAGCAAATGGATCTTTATCTCCTTTTGGCGGCTGGTTAATACCAAAAATTCCCACTAAGGTATCAATTTTATCGGCAATGGCTACCGCACAGCCAATATTTGCTTCCGGCAAGCTATCACCAGCAAAGCGCGGACGATATTGATCTTCCAACGCTTGAGCAACGGCAGGATCTTCACCGTCATGTTGTGCGTAATATTTACCCATAGTGCCTTGCACTTGTGGGAATTCCAGCACCATTTCACTCATTAAATCAGTTTTACTTAATAGACCGGCACGATACGCTAACAAGACATCTTCATTAATCGTTTTAGCAATATGCTCACTTAGCATGGCGATACGTTCAGATTTTGCTTTCAACGTACCGAGTTGTTTTTGGAATAATACGCTTTCTAAACTGGCTAAACGTGATTCTAACGATTGCTTTTTGTCAGTCTTAAAGAAGAACTCGGCATCGGCTAAACGCGGACGGATAACCTTCTCGTTACCAAAAATCACTTTTTCAGGTTCTCTACTTTCGATATTACTGATAAAGATAAATTTGTTTAATAAGTTACCTTGCTGATCTTTCACCGGAAAATATTTTTGATGATCTTTCATCGAATAAATCAACGGTTCAGCAGGCACCTGAAGAAATTCCTGATCAAAACTCCCCACTAATGCCACCGGCCATTCAACCAGTGAAGTTACTTCGTCTAACAATTCCTGATCAACTAAGGCAACACCACCTAGTTCTTGCTCAGCATTTTTAATTTGCTCAACGATTAGTTGCTGGCGTGTTTGATAATCGACCTCTACATAGGCATCTTTCAATGTTTGTTGATAATTATCTGCATGGCTTAGGCTTACTAAACCGTGATGATGAAACCTGTGGCCTTGAATGAGATTATTTGAACTCACGCCTAGCGCTTCACCGGCAATTATAGAGTCGCCATACATTAAGGTTAAGGTATGCACAGGACGAATAAATTGCGTACGTTCACTGCCCCAACGCATTGGCTTTGGAATAGGTAATTTACTTAATGCAAAATTAACCATTTCAGGGATTAAGGCTTCAACCGTTTGCCCTTGCTGCAACGCCTTATGCAATAACCACTCGCCTTTATCCGTTGTTAAGCGCTGGGCCTGCTCAACTGTGATGCCATTAGATCTTGCCCAGCCTTGTGCTGCTTTGCTTGGATTCCCATCCTGATCAAATGCCACGTTAACAGCCGGACCACGTTTTTCAATTTCTTTATCTTGTTGTTTGGCAACAAGACCATTAACTTTAACAGCTAAACGACGTGGCGTTGCAAACCAGTTCGCACTATCAAAATCCAGCTCAGCTTTTTCCAGCTGACTAATCATTTGTTCATAGAAAACCGTTGCCAGTTTTTTTAATGATTTTGGCGGTAACTCTTCACTACCTAATTCAATTAATAAAGTATCTGTTGTCATAATATTACTCCCCCGCCTGTTCTGATTGGCACATAGGGAAGCCTAATTGTTCTCGGGTCGCATAATATGCTTCGGCACAGGCTTTCGATAAAGTTCTTACCCTTAAAATATAACGCTGTCTTTCCGTAACAGAAATTGCGTGACGCGCATCAAGCAAGTTAAAGGCATGAGAAGCCTTCATCACCTGTTCATAAGCAGGTAAGGCCAAACCAGCTTCAATTAACTTTTCACTGTCTTTTTCACATTGATCAAACGTTTTAAATAACGCATCAACATCAGCATGTTCAAAGTTATAGGTGGATTGTTCTACTTCGTTTTGATGAAAAACATCACCGTACAGTACTTTACCCATAGGGCCATCTGTCCATACCAAATCATAGATGCTGTCGACGTTCTGAATGTACATTGCCAAACGTTCAAGACCATAAGTGATTTCACCAGTTACCGGGGAACACTCTAAGCCACCCACTTGCTGAAAATAGGTAAACTGAGTGATTTCCATGCCGTTTAACCAAATTTCCCAACCTAACCCCCAAGCACCAAGCGTCGGTGATTCCCAGTTATCCTCAACAAAGCGAATATCGTGAACTAATGGGTCAATACCTAATTCTTTTAACGAATTCAGGTAAAGCTCCTGAATATTTTTCGGCGAAGGTTTTAGCATTACCTGAAACTGGTAATAGTGCTGAAGACGATTAGGATTTTCACCATAACGCCCATCGGTTGGACGGCGACACGGTTGAACATAAGCGCTACTAATTGGCTCAGGGCCAATAGAGCGCAAAAATGTCATAGGGTGAAAGGTACCAGCCCCTACTTCGAGATCAAGCGGCTGAACTATCACACAGCCTTGTCGAGACCAAAAATCTTGCAATTGTAAGATCAGGCCCTGGAATGTTTTTATGTTAAACGTACTCATGTTTATCCGATTCTAATACAGAGTTAGTTAGTGCTGGCGCTAGTATAACGTTTGTCTGTTTATTCGACTAGTTGCCAGTACTAAATTATTGAGTTTTTACTCAATTTTAAACTAATAATGATGTCCGGGATATTTTATCTATTTATAGTTATCCCGATATTTTTTTATTTCAGCCATAGCATTAAACAAAAAAAGACCACTATAAAAAGTGGCCTTTCAATTTAAAACGCTAAGCTTATATATCCAAGTTCGCAACTTTCAATGCGTTCTCTTCAATAAAGTTACGGCGCGGTTCAACGTGATCCCCCATTAGGGTATTAAACAGCTGATCAGCGGCTATCGCATCTTCAATGGTCACTTGTAGCATACGGCGTGTTTCTGGATCCATGGTGGTTTCCCATAACTGATCCGGATTCATTTCACCTAATCCTTTATAGCGTTGGATATATTGGCCGCGTTTTGATTCTGCCATTAGCCAATTAAGCGCTTGTTCAAACGAGCTAACCAATTTAACTTTTTCACCGCGCTTAACATACGCACCTTCTTCCATCAAACCGTTAATCGCTTTGTTTAAGCTATTGATGGCTGCGAATTCGGTAGACTGAATAAAGTCATAACTACAGTTATACACTTTATCTATGCCGTGTTGACGAACATTAAAGCTCGCGTAGTAGATGTTGCGCTCCTGATCATGCTTAACTTCAGCGCTATAGATAGAGCCATTACCATCCTGGTTTTCAAGTTGTTCTACCAGTTCAGAAGTCCAGGCTTGAACTTTCTGTTGATCTTTAAAATCTTCTGGCGAAATAACATGGCCATAAACCATTTTCTCTAAAATATCGCTTGGTATTTGGCGCGAAACACGTTTAATTATCGCCATGGTTTGACGATATTCATTAACCAGATTTTCTAATGCAACACCAGAGATAGCAGGTGCAGATTCATTAACATGAAGAGACGCATTATCTAATGCGAGTGTTGTTAAGTATTCAGTTAATGCATCATCATCTTTAATATAACGCTCTTGCTTGCCTTTTTTCACTTTATACAGTGGTGGTTGAGCAATATAGACATAGCCTCTTTCCATAATTTCCGGCATTTGACGGTAGAAGAAAGTTAATAGTAAGGTACGAATATGCGAACCATCGACATCCGCATCCGTCATGATAATAATGCTATGATAGCGTAGCTTATCAGGATCATATTCATCACGGCCGATACCACAGCCTAATGCCGTAATTAAAGTGCCAACTTCCGCTGAAGAAATCATCTTATCAAAACGCGCTTTTTCAACGTTAAGAATCTTACCTTTTAGTGGTAAAATTGCCTGGTTTTTACGGTTGCGCCCTTGTTTAGCTGAACCACCCGCAGAGTCACCCTCCACTATGTATAGTTCAGAAAGTGCCGGATCTTTTTCCTGACAATCGGCCAATTTACCCGGTAAACCTGCAATGTCTAGCGCACCTTTGCGTCGAGTCATCTCGCGAGCTTTTCGTGCTGCTTCACGCGCACGAGCGGCATCAATGATCTTCATAATAATGGTTTTAGCGGTACCTGGGTTTTCCAATAAATAATCTCCGAGCTTCTCACCCATAGCCTGCTCAACCGCCGTTTTCACTTCAGACGACACTAGCTTATCTTTAGTCTGTGATGAGAACTTTGGATCAGGTACTTTCACCGAAATAACAGCGGTTAAACCTTCACGGGCATCGTCACCAGAGGCGTTAGTTTCCCCTTTCTTCGATTTATTTAAGCCCTCTTTCACCATGTAGCTGTTTAGTGTACGAGTTAGTGCAGTACGGAAACCACTTAGATGTGTACCACCGTCACGCTGAGGAATATTATTGGTAAAACAGAAAATATTTTCCTGGAAGCCGTCATTCCATTGCATAGCAACTTCCACCACTATGCCGTCTTCTCTGGCTAAATCAAAATAGAAAATTTCTTCATTAACTGGGGTTTTATTGGTATTTAGATAGTCAACAAAGGCTTGAATACCACCTTCATAGAAGAAGTGCTCCTCTTTACCTTCTTCGCGCTCATCGATTAGCTTGATCGAAACACCCGAGTTAAGGAAAGATAATTCACGAATACGTTTTACTAAAATATCATAATGGAATTCAATATCTGAAAAGATACTGGCACTTGGCCAAAATCTTACTTCAGTTCCGGTATTATCACTTTCACCCACTACGGCTAACGGTTCTTGCGGCTCACCTAAATGGTATTCTTGCTCATGAAGCTTACCAGCACGGCGAATAGTCAATTTCAACTTATCACTTAAAGCATTTACTACCGATATTCCCACACCATGTAGACCACCAGACACCTTATATCCAGAATCTTCACCACCGAATTTACCACCGGCATGCAGTACTGTCATAATAACTTCAGCAGCAGACACCCCTTCTTCCGGGTGAATATCTGTCGGAATACCACGACCATCATCTTTAACGGAAACTGAACCATCTAAGTGAATTTTTACAATGATATCATTACAGTGACCAGCCAAAGCTTCATCAATGGAATTATCCAACACCTCAAACACCATATGATGTAAACCGGTGCCATCATCAGTGTCACCAATATACATGCCAGGTCTTTTACGAACAGCGTCGAGCCCTTTTAGTACTTTAATACTGTCAGAGCCATATTCATTTTCTACAGTCATAGCTTTTAGCCTATTTACTCATTGCGGATACTTGCCCATGTTTCACGTGAAACATTTTATAATTATCGTTGTCTGGAATTATGGGTTCCAATGCAACTCGATCTATCGCCGTTATCATTGTTTGACAATCTAAGTGCTCGCTGATATTGGAAATAATAGTTCTTGAATGTACGTCCAACTCAGCGCCTATATCGTCTATCAATAAAATTGGCTTTACTCGGTTACCTTGCTCAATTAGCTTTGTTTGAGCAAAAGTTAACGCGAGTAAAAACAACTTTTGCTGTCCCCTGGACAGCCTTTGATCTAATGTCAGATTGTTGAGTAAAAATTTAACATCAAATTTATGGGCACCGAACATTGAGTAGCCCTTGTCATATTCTTTACTTCTGTTATCAGCTAAGACTTGTCTTAGCTCTTTTTTACTGTGCCATCCTTGTAAGTATTGAATACTAATATTATCTTCGATTGCCGGCAAAAACAGTTTTAGCCAAATAACCAACTCGTCTTTTAACGTTTGGATATAACGACTACGCTCATTTGCAATAATTTCACAAAGGCGACAAAATTCCTCAGTCCAATACTCATATTGCTCACCTGATACCCGTTGTTTTAAGCAAGCATTACGTTGTTTGAGTATACGGCTAAATGTTTTCCAGTCGCTGGGAAACGAATGTTTCACGTGAAACATTCCTAAATCAACAAACTTACGTCGTTCCTTCGGGCCACCAAAAAACAATTTAAAGCTCTCAGGCGTCACTACCTGGATGGCAACATTCTTTACCAGATCAGATAGCTTATTATGTTTAACGCCATCTATTTTTATCTTAATCTCACCAGTTAACGAACGCTGAATACCCAGTTGATTGTCAGCATCCGTTTTTACACTAACAATAAAGTTATCATTGCTTGTATTTATCAGGCTACTAACGTTAGTCGAACGAAATGACTTACCGTGCCCTAAATAAAAAAGACTCTCTAATAAACTACTTTTACCGCTGCCATTATCTCCAATAAAAAAATTCAATTTACTATGAAAATCTATCTTGGTTGTAGTTAAGTTTCTAAAATTAAATACTTGTAATTGTTTAACGCTCATTACAATCGCATTGGCATCACAACATAAATCGCTTCACCCGACTCTTCACCTTCAATTACCACACTACTGTTGGCATCTGATAAGGTAAATTTAACTCGAGTATCTTTAATGGCATTAAGTACATCGAGCACATAATTGACGTTAAAACCTATTTCAACATCTTCAAATGGAAAATCGATCTCAAGCACTTCTTCGGCTTGTTCCTGCTCAGGGTTATTTGCTGTGATCTTTAACTCAGTCGCAGAAAAATTTAATCTGACACCTTTAAACTTTTCATTCGATAAAATAGAGGCACGCGATAACACCTGTCTTAAATGGCTATTCTCAGTAGCTAGTACTTTATCGCCATTTCTTGGTAATACCCGGCGATAATCAGGAAAACGACCATCAACCAATTTACTGGTAAAGGAAAACTCACTATCGATAATACGAATATGATTAGAGCCGAGAAATACCTGAACTTCTTCTTCAACCGGATCTAATAAGCGGATAATTTCTAAAATGCCCTTTCTTGGCACTATCACTTGTCGATTTGGCAGCGCTAAAT
The DNA here is from genome assembly GCA_964620605.1 of uncultured Thalassotalea sp. Taxonomy (GTDB): domain Bacteria; phylum Pseudomonadota; class Gammaproteobacteria; order Enterobacterales; family Alteromonadaceae; genus Thalassotalea_E. The sequence continues at coordinate 65,258 of CAZUHQ010000003.1, read as the reverse complement.
TATCGATGGCGAGTTTACAAATAGCCAATCGATGACCATCGGTTGCTACAGAGCGAATTTCGTTGCCTTCAGTTTCAATCGACATACCGTTTAAGTAATAACGCACATCCTGATTTGCCATCGAAAAATGCGTACTCTCGATCAAACGTAACAGTTCGGACTTGGCAAGCTTAAATTCGACATCGCCTTTCCATTGTTCAATATTAGGAAAATCATCAGCAGATAAAATAGATAATGAGTAACGGCTTCGTCCGGATGAAATTGTGACAGTGTCACCTTCAGAAGAGAAAGTGATCATTGAACCTTCAGGTAAGCTTTTACAAATATCCAACAGCTTCTTTGCTGGTATGGTTAACTTGCCATCTTGGTCATGGTTTTCAATCGTGGCATAAGCCACCATTTCTAGTTCTAAATCTGTGGCGGTTAAGGTTAGTGATTGCCCACTAACATCAAATAAGATATTGCTTAAAATAGGTAGTGTGCTTTTGCGCTCGACCGCACCAGACACTAATAATAATGGTTTTAATAACAACTCTCTGTTTAATGAAAACTTCATTTTATACCTACTATTTTTATACCTTATTGTTAGGATGAAAGGGTTCTAGTTAAATTAGAATAATCTTCTTTTATATCGTGAGACTCTTCTCGTAATTCCTTTACTTTTCTACACGCATGCAACACGGTTGTATGATCTTTACCGCCAAAGGCATCGCCAATTTCGGGTAAACTATGGTTAGTTAATTCCTTTGATAATGCCATTGCAATTTGCCTAGGTCTAGCCACTGATCGATTTCTTCTTTTTGACAATAAATCAGCGACTTTAATCTTATAATATTCAGCAACCGTTTTCTGGATATTATCGATAGTAACTAACTTATCCTGTAAGGCAAGTAAATCTCTTAACGCTTCTTTAACAAAATCGATATTAATCGCTCTGCCGGTAAAATTAGCGTTGGCTATCACCCGATTTAATGCTCCTTCTAGCTCACGAACATTTGAGCGCAAACGCTTGGCGATAAAAAATGCCACTTCATCCGCAAGGTTAATCTGACTTTCCTGTGCCTTACGCTTAAGGATGGCAACGCGAGTTTCCAGCTCTGGTGGTTCAATCGCTATGGTTAAGCCCCAGCCAAAACGAGATTTTAATCTGTCTTCAACACCGTCTATTTCCTTTGGATAGCGATCACTGGTTAAGATGATTTGCTGATTTCCTTCAAGCAAGGCATTAAAGGTATGGAAAAACTCTTCTTGAGTGCGCTCTTTGTTGGCGAAAAACTGAATATCATCGATCAACAAGGCATCAACACTACGATAATATTGCTTAAATTTTTCAATTGCATTGTTTTGCAGCGCCCGTACCATGTCCTGAACAAAACGCTCCGAATGCATATAGGCAATTTTGGCATTCGGCTTATTTAATAAAATGCCGTTACCGACCGCATGAAGCAAGTGGGTTTTACCTAAGCCGGTACCGCCGTAGATAAACAACGGATTATATGCAGTACCTGGATTATCAGCGACTTGAGAAGCGGCAGCACGGGCTAACTGATTCGACTTACCTTCTACAAAGTTATCAAAGGTATAATTAACGCGAACATTGGTTTTCTTCGGCAGGTTGGCTTCTGGAAAATTAGTACTTTTTTCATTATTGCTATTGGCAGTTTTTTTCGGGGCAAACGCCTTATCGTCTTCCTTTACCACAGCATCGGTTTTAGGAATACTACCAACATCAAAACGCAGTAATGGTGGATTCCCTGATTCTTCTAATGAAACTAGCTCGTTGATCCGATCAACATACTTATCTCTAACCCAATCCAATACAAAACGATTAGGTGCATACAAGGTCATGATATTAGCATCGATTACACATTGTAACGGACGGATCCACATACTGAATTGTTGGGCAGGAAGTTCCTCTTGTAAAATAGAGAGGCATCGTTGCCAGAGAGCATGTTCCAAAAGAAAACTCCTGTTACTTAGCGGCGCTTTAAAAGATCGTTTTCGGCCACTAATCAAGATTATTGTTATAAAGAGCGGTATTATCTCTTTAGTTATCCACAAGTGCAATATTGACTTTTTCAATAAAAGTAAAACCTAGCACCTTTAAAAAACAACCATTTGATTTACTTATAAAATTCATTTATATATTTAAATTGATTTAAAAATTTTTATATAGAGTTTTTTGCTCTTAACAAGGCAATTCAGCTTAAATAATAAGCGAAAAGCAGCTACTTGTTATAAAACTGTGGATATTCAACAGATCCTTTAAGGATCCTCAGATGATCTTTTAACTTTAAGCTGACAATAAATATTGACAATGCGAAACTTTCTATTTAGAATTCGCCCTCATTTTTTGAACCCAGTGTGCTCAATACGGCGGTTTGCCAGGGCAACAACAACCGACGGATAGCGTAATGAAAAGAACATTTCAACCTAGCGTATTAAAGCGTAAACGTAACCACGGATTCCGTGCTCGTATGGCTACTAAAAACGGTCGTGCAGTTATTGCACGTCGTCGTGCTAAAGGCCGTGCACGCCTAAGCGCTTAATCTCTTTGTTTAATCTTTAATAAAGAGCAGGTAACCACCATGGTTACTAAGCAATTTACTCGGGAGTCACGTTTGTTGACTCCCAGTCAATTCCAAAAAGTTTTCAAAAATCCTCTCAGATTTGGCTCCAGCCATATTACCGTTCTCGTTAGCCAAAATAACAATAAGCAAAAACGTTTAGGTTTAGCTATTGCCAAAAAACGTGTTAAATTGGCGGTACAGCGCAACCGTATCAAACGACAAATCAGAGAAAGCTTTCGCCTGAAATTATCTCAGTTACCAGAGATCGATATGGTCATCATGGTGAAATCTGGCACAGATAGCCTTGAAAACCAGCAGATCAGACAGCAATTAGATAAAATATGGCGAAAAATAATTCAACGCCACAGCTAGTTGCAATATCAATAGTAAAAGCGTATCAACGCTGGTTAAGCCCACTGCTTGGCAATAACTGCCGTTTTACGCCTACTTGCTCAAGCTATGCAATTGAAGCAATTAATCGCTTTGGTGTGATAAAAGGTTGTTGGTTAGCAGCCAAACGTATACTAAAATGCCACCCACTAAACGCGGGAGGAGAAGATCCCGTGCCACCACTAAAAAAAGAGAAATAACATATTATGGAATCTCAACGCAGTTTTCTGTTTATTGCCTTAATGGTTGTCACCTTTTTATTGTATCAGCAATGGCAACTAGACAGTGCGCCAGCGCAGCCGCAAATGCAAACGCTAGTCAGCCAAAATGATACAACTGTTAGTTCAGAGGCTTCAGCTAATGATTTTGTCCCGGCGTCCAGCGCCAATAGCCCTGTCGTCTCTAAAACCACTAAGCCAACGGCAGCACTGGTTGAAATCACTACCGATGTCTTAAAAGTAAAAATAAATACCCAAGGTGGTGATATTGTTGAAGCGACTTTACTCCAGTATGAAACGGAGCAAGGCAGTAAAACCCCGTTCACTATCATGCAAAACACAGGCTTTACCTATATTGCACAAAGTGGACTAACCGGTGCCCAGGGGATTGATCGCATCATTAAAGGTCGCCCTATTTATCAAGTCAAACAACAGCAATACCAGTTAACAGATGGTTCGCCTTTAACAGTTGATCTTAGTTATACAACTGATAGCGGCTTGGCAGTGACCAAACGTTTTACCTTCGAACCAGCAAGCTATCAGATTGCCGTTGACTATATTATCAATAACAACACGGCAACTACCGCCAGTGTTGAACTTTACGCCCAGTTAAAACAATCTACCCAGGTAGATAAATCAAGCTCGTTAATCCCAACTTATCGCGGCGCTGCTTATTCAACCAAAGAAGAACGCTACGAAAAATATGACTTTGACGATATTGCCGATGCCAACTTAAATGTTTCAACCCAAGGTGGATGGGTTGCCATGCTTCAGCATTATTTCGTTGCTTCCTGGATCCCGGCAGCAGACGAAGTCAACCAGCTATATACCAACTATACCCGCAATGGTGAGGCAGTTATTGGTTTTAAAGCCCCAGCTCTGCTAATTGAACCTAATGAACAGGCAACCGCTTCAACCAGCCTTTATGTTGGTCCGAAAAATAAAGAAATATTAGCTAAAATTGCTGATGGGCTGAATTTAACCGTCGACTTTGGCCCTCTCTTTATGATCAGTGACCTATTACACTGGCTGTTACTTCAAATTCAAGCCTTAGTAGCTAACTGGGGGATTGCCATCATCATCATCACCATTATGGTAAAAGGCATCATGTACCCGCTAACCAAAGCGCAATACTCGTCAATGGCGAAAATGCGTGAACTGCAGCCGAAAATGACGCAATTAAAAGAGCGTTTCGGTGACGACAGACAAAAAATGTCGCAAGGGATGATGGAACTTTACCGCAAAGAAAAAGTCAATCCTGCTGGAGGCTGTTTACCGCTACTTATCCAAATGCCAATCTTCCTGGCGTTATACTGGGTATTCTTGGAAAGTGTCGAACTACGCCATGCCTCTTTCGGTTTATGGTTAACCGACCTGTCGTCAAAAGATCCTTACTATATTCTGCCGATATTAATGGGTATCAGCATGTTCATTATGCAAAAAATGCAGCCGATGACAGTGCAAGATCCGATGCAACAAAAAATCATGCAATATATGCCTGTGATGTTTACCGTATTTTTCTTCTGGTTCCCATCTGGCCTGGTATTATACTGGTTAGTCAGTAATATTATTTCTATCGTCCAGATGAAGATCATCTTCTCGGCATTGGAAAAACAAAAAGCCAAATAGTCTGACATCGTCGCTCTTTTACATCCATGTAACCGTGACATTGCTTACATGGATATGAGTACTTAGTTTTTGTCTGGAACTAAAAAACTGACCATACATCCTGTATATAAAAACGTGACGATAAGTCGCGTTTTTTGTTTCTGCACCGCAACAATTCCCCTAACCCACACGAAGCGTTTATAATAACGATTTAACTTTGTACTGATCATTAGGTAACACATGAGCGCTAACGCCCTGTCAAATAAAGAAACAATTGCCGCACAGGCAACGGCACCCGGTCGAGGAGGTGTTGGTATCATTCGCGTCTCAGGGCCACAAGCAACAAACGTTGCGCAGCATGTGCTAGGCAAAGTACCTGAGCTTAGAAAAGCCGAATATTTAACTTTCTATGACAGCAGTCAACAGCCGCTTGATCAAGGTATTGCGCTTTATTTTAAAGGACCGAATTCTTTTACCGGTGAAGATGTGCTTGAGCTCCAAGGTCACGGCGGTCCAGTCATTCTCGATATGCTGTTAAAAGAAATACTGACGTTAGACAAGGTCAGAATGGCCAAACCGGGCGAGTTTAGTGAACAGGCATTTATTAACGATAAGCTGGATCTGACCCAAGCTGAAGCGATTGCCGATTTGATCAATTCCAGCTCGGAGCAGGCAGCCCGTTGCGCCCTTCACTCACTACAAGGAGATTTTTCCAAACTGGTAGATCAAATGGTCGAAAGTACTATTCATTTACGGATGTATGTGGAAGCTGCCATCGACTTTCCTGAAGAAGAGATCGATTTTCTCGCCGACGAAAAAATTGTCAACGATTTAAAAGCCATCATTGACGAAGTAGAAGATGTCCAACAGCAGGCACAACAAGGCAGCATCATTCGTGAAGGCATGCGCGTGGTGATTGCCGGTCGGCCAAATGCCGGAAAATCCAGCCTGCTTAACGCCCTTAGTGGCAAAGAATCTGCGATCGTCACAGATATTGAGGGCACTACCCGAGACGTACTAACAGAACAAATCCATATAGATGGCATGCCGCTGCATATTATCGATACCGCCGGATTAAGGGATAGCGCCGATAAAGTCGAACAAATCGGTATCGAACGCGCCTGGCAGGAGATCAATCAGGCAGATCGCATCCTGCTCATGGTAGATTCCACACAAGATATGCATGATAACCCAAAAGCCGTGTGGCCAGAGTTTTTCGACAAATTACCGGATAACATAGGATTGACAGTGATCCGCAATAAGGCGGATATTTCAGGCGTACCAACCGGACTTATTAACGATGCTGCTTTGCCAACCATCACATTGTCGGCAAAAACAGGAAATGGCGTTTCTACGCTCAAACAGCATCTAAAAGACATCATGGGCTATCAGGGCAATGTTGAAGGTGGTTTTATGGCGCGTCGTCGCCATTTAGCGGCGTTAGAGCAGGCTCACCATCATCTGGTTACCGGCCTTGACCAATTAGAGGCTTATGTTGCCGGAGAAATCCTGGCAGAAGAACTGCGCCTTTGTCAGCAAGCACTGAATCAAATCACCGGAGAATTTACTAACGATGATCTGTTAGGGCAGATTTTCTCGTCATTTTGTATCGGTAAATAAAACTTTAATTTAATCATTTGATACAGAGCAAACCAAGCAAGATTTGAAGCTTGCTCTGTTTTTCTATATCCCCCATTATAATACTCATTTTAGATGGTGTTAAACTGCCCGTCTCCCATTTACAGCACAGAATGAGTAATTCAATGGCAAATATCCAAATCATCGTTGGCAGCATGTTAGGCGGCACAGAATATGTCGCAGAAGCCTGTCAGGAAACCTTAGACAACTTAGGTCACCAAACTACCCTACATTTTACTCCTGAACTTGATCAGATCCCGCACCAAGATCAATTCTGGCTGATCTGTACCTCAACGCACGGTGCCGGTGACTACCCAGACAATCTTATGCCTTTCGTTAAACAACTCACAGCAAGCGATCAAGATCTAAGTACTACGAAATTTGCTGTTATCGGGATCGGTGATTCCAGTTATGATACTTTTTGCCAAGCAGCCAAAAACATAGAAAAGCTTTTGAAATCAAAAGGATGCAAAAAAATAATTAAACTAAAAACCTTTGATATGCAGCAAGAAATAGATCCAGAATGCGAATCTCAGATCTGGATCACAAAAAATAAAGATCTTTTATAACAAGCTTACCAATAAGTTATTCACAATTAATATCGTTAAAATAAACATATGTGGATAAAATAAAAATAAACTATGAATTTTCTATTATTTTCCAGTTTACAAAAATTATTAAAAAACCTCCTGTGGATAAACAAGCTATTTGATCAAAGCTTATAATTGTTTTGATCAAAGTTTGATCACACAAAACGATCATATATAAACTACTGATTTAATTACAATAAAATAGCTTATCCACAAAGATCCTTTTGCTTAATAAAGTATAATAATAAGATCTTTAAATAGATCTTATATATTATTTAGTGATCCTTTCACGATCTTTTTCATCATTTGATCATTCCCCTTAAAGTGAAAAAAAGTTAAAATCCGTGCCCTTTTATTTTTAATCATTTTTCAAGGCTAATTTTTTATGTGGTATCAAAGCTCATATGATGTAATTGTTGTCGGCGGCGGGCATGCGGGTACAGAAGCCGCATTAGCTGCGGCACGTATGGGTTGTAATACCTTATTGTTAACGCACAATATTGATACCTTAGGACAAATGTCTTGTAACCCGGCGATCGGTGGTATTGGTAAAGGCCATCTGGTAAAAGAAATCGATGCCTTAGGCGGATTAATGGCTACTGCGATTGATCATGCGGCGATCCAATTTCGTACTTTAAATGCCAGTAAAGGGCCAGCAGTCAGAGCAACTCGCGCTCAGGCAGACCGGGCTTTATATAAGGCTTTTGTTAGAAATTACCTGGAAAATCAGCAGAATTTAACCATTTTTCAACAGCCATGCGATGATCTTATTTTAGAAAATGATCAAGTGGTTGGCGTTTCTACTCAAATGGGGCTGAAATTTAAGGCGCAAACTGTGGTATTAACCGTTGGAACTTTTCTTGCTGGCCAAATCCATATTGGTTTAAATAACTATCAAGGTGGTCGTGCCGGTGATCCTGCCAGTGTTAATCTCGCCAGTAAACTACGTGATATGCCATTTAGGATCGATCGCCTAAAAACAGGTACTCCACCGCGTTTAGACGCCAGAACCCTTGATTTTTCTGTGATGGAAGAACAACCGGGTGATGATCCTCGCCCGGTATTTTCATTTATGGGATCGTTAGATGATCATCCTGAGCAAATTTCCTGTTATATCACTCATACCAATGAGCAAACCCATGAGGTGATTCGCAATGGCTTGGATCGCTCGCCTATGTATACCGGTGTGATTGAAGGCATAGGGCCAAGATATTGCCCATCGATCGAAGATAAGATCACCCGCTTTGCCGATAAACAATCACATCAAATATTTGTTGAGCCAGAAGGACTGACCACTCACGAAGTCTATCCAAACGGTATTTCTACCAGCTTGCCGTTTGATGTTCAGATGAACCTGGTACGTTCGATTAAGGGTTTTGAAAACGCCCATATCACTCGTCCTGGCTATGCGATTGAATATGATTTTTTCGATCCTCGCGATCTTAAACAAACCCTAGAAAGCAAATTTATTAATAACCTGTATTTTGCCGGCCAAATTAATGGCACCACAGGTTATGAGGAAGCTGGCGCCCAAGGCTTAATCGCGGCAACCAATGCGGCAGCGCGTGTCCAGGGCAAAGAACAGTTAGTATTAGGTCGCGATCAGGCCTATATGGGTGTGTTGATTGATGACCTGGCTACTTTAGGCACCAAAGAACCGTACAGGATGTTTACTTCTCGTGCGGAGTATCGCCTATTATTGCGCGAAGACAATGCAGATATTCGCTTGACTGAACAAGGCTATAAACTCGGCTTAGTGGACGAAAAGCGCTGGCGTCGTTTTAACGAAAAAATGGAACATGTCGCACAGGAGCGTCAACGTTTAAAAGAGGTCTGGATCCAAAAAGATCATCAGGTCGTTGAACAGGTCAATGAGTTATTGAAAACACCTATCAGCCGTGAAAACAGTCTTGAAGACTTAGTGCGTCGCCCGGAAGTTAGGTATAATGATTTAATGAAAGTTGACGGCTTAGGCTCGGCTTTAGCCGACAAACAAGCGGCTGAACAGGTGGAAATCCAGATCAAGTATGCCGGTTATATTGAGCGTCAACTCGATGATATCGCGAAGAAAAAACGCCATGAAGATACCTTGATCCCGACTGAGTTTGATTATGCTCAGATCTCAGGTTTATCCAATGAAGTGGTAGCTAAATTAACCGATGCTAAACCTGAGACTATTGGCAAGGCATCACGAATTTCTGGTATCACACCAGCGGCAATTTCGTTATTATTAGTCTATTTGAAAAAGCATGGCCTGTTACGTAAAACTGCGTAACGGCTGCTAACGCTTGGAAAGCTTTTAATGTCGCTAAAAGATGAATTGCTCGGGTTAATCGCACAAACCAATTTGGTTGTTACTGAGCATCAGGTAGATCAACTAATTCAATATGTTGAATTACTGAACAAATGGAATAAAGCCTATAACCTTACTTCCGTCAGAAATCCAAGTGATATGTTAGTCAAACATATTATGGACAGTCTGATGGTGGGTGAATACCTCAAAGGTGATAATTTTATTGATGTCGGTACTGGGCCTGGTTTACCTGGTATTCCATTAGCTATCTTATATCCAGATAAGCAATTTACCCTGCTCGACAGCTTAGGTAAGCGCATTACTTTTATTCGTCAGGTTGTATTTCAATTAAAACTTGCTAATGTATCCCCTTTACTTTCACGCGTTGAAGAGCATCAGCCACAAGAATTATATGACGGTGTGCTAAGTCGGGCATTTGCTTCATTAGAGGATATGATCACCTGGTGTGCACATCTCATTGCTGCAGAAGATGGCAGATTTTTCGCGTTAAAGGGACAATATCCGGAACAGGAATTACAACATTTACCACCTGGTATTTTATTGGAGAAGGATTTTCAAATTAAAGTACCTGAACTTGTTGGTGAACGTCATTTGATTGAACTAAAAAAATCTAACAATAATATTTGAGGTTCTAGTGGGAAAAATTATTGCTGTAGCCAACCAAAAAGGTGGCGTTGGAAAAACAACTACCGCAGTTAACTTAGCGGCTTCGCTAGCGGCAACTAAGCGTCAGGTATTGTTAATTGATCTTGATCCTCAAGGCAACGCCACTATGGGCAGCGGCATAGATAAATATGAAGTTGCCGCCACTTGTTACGAGTTATTGATTGATGAACTGCCGTTTGATCAGGTAGTTTGTAAAAATACCGCAGGAATATACGACTTAATTGCCGCTAATACCGATGTCACCGCCGCTGAAATTAAATTAATGGAAGTGTTTGCCCGTGAACAGCGGCTGAAAAATGCGTTAACGCCGATAAAAAAACAATATGAGTTTATTATTATCGACTGCCCACCTTCACTGAATATGTTAACGGTTAATGCGATGACCGCGGCAGATTCAGTGTTAGTACCGATGCAATGCGAATACTACGCGCTGGAAGGCTTAACTGCATTAATGGATACCATTTCGCAATTAACTTCTGTGGTCAATGGTGATCTTCATATTGAAGGTATCTTACGTACTATGTATGATCCGCGCAATCGCCTTGCCAATGATGTTTCCGAGCAGTTAAAGCGACATTTTGGTGATAAAGTCTATCGTACCGTAATCCCGAGAAATGTTCGATTAGCTGAGGCACCAAGCTTTGGCGCACCTGCAATGTACTATGATAAATCGTCCACTGGCGCTAAAGCCTACCTGGCGTTAGCGGGTGAAATATTACGTAAAGCAGAACAAGAAAGAAAACAGCGTACAGAATTAGTTAAATAGACAATTTAGCAAGGAAAATTATGAGTCCGTCAAAACGCAGAGGCCTTGGCCGTGGATTAGATGCATTACTAACTAATGCACCACGCAAGCAAGCAGATGATAATAGTCAAGCTACTACAGAGGCGGGATCAGAGCACCCTAATACTAGTGAATTGCAAAAACTGCCGATCGAACAATTACAGCCTGGCAAATATCAGCCGCGAAAAGATATGTCGGCAGAGGCACTAGACGAATTATCTAACTCAATAAAATCACAAGGTATTATTCAGCCAATAGTGGTTCGCCCACTTGGCAAAAATAGTTATGAAATTATTGCCGGTGAACGTCGCTGGCGAGCAGCGCAATTGGCGGAAATCGATCTGCTTCCCTGTTTAATCAAAGATGTTCCTGATGAAGCCGCTGTTGCCATGGCGCTGATTGAGAATATTCAACGGGAAGATCTCAATGCTATGGAAGAAGCCATTGCTTTGGATCGTCTGTTAACCGAGTTTGAGCTCACTCATCAGGAAGTGGCGGATGCCGTCGGTAAATCCCGTACTACGGTGACTAACCTGCTCCGGTTAAATAATTTAAATGAAGAAGTCAAAACCTTGCTTGAGCATGGCGATATTGAAATGGGTCATGCCCGCGCTTTGCTTGCCCTGCAAAATGATGAGCAAACCTCCGCGGCCAGAATGGTAGTTGCGAAAGAATTAACGGTTCGTGAAACTGAAGCTCTGATTAAAAAAATTCAGGAGCCGGCTAAACCTAAGGCAGAAAAAGTCAAAGATCCGGATACTCAATCTCTAGAACAAAACTTATCAGAAAAGCTTGGTTCACAAGTGAGCATTTCTCACAATAGTAAAGGAAAAGGTAAGTTGGTAATTTCTTATACTAATCTTGAAGAGCTGGATGGAATTGTCGCGCGATTTGGTTCTTTTTAACCAATCTCATTAGTCAAGTTAATAAATTGTAATTATTCGCACATATTGAGGGCAACTACTGCCCTCTTTTGTTGCATTCACGGCGTAATTCAGTATACTTGCGTCGACTTTTTAAAGTAAGCTTTTGCGCTTTAAAAAGCAATAAGTTTTACGAAGATTTTCGTTTGGAGAGTCAAGTGATTGCTTGGCAAAAAAATGCCTTAACAAAAACCGGACGAAAATATGCGGTGCAACAATTAGCACTGATGACGTTTTCCGTAATAACTTGTGCACTAGTAACATATTTATTGTGGGGATTATCACACGCATACTCAGTACTTGCTGGGGGGGCAGTGGCGATAATCCCTAATCTTGTCTTCGCCTATAAAGCATTTCAATATGGTGGAGCGAGAGCCGCAAAAAAAGTGATGGAATCTTTTTTTAGTGGTGTGAAATTAAAATTGGGTTTGACGGCGTTTTTATTTGCACTAGCTTTTAAGTTTTTAGTGATCCTTCCTCTGCCCTTTTTTACAGGTTTTTGTTTAGTCGTGGTGATGCCATTGCTAACACCAATTTTATTAAAATTTAAACTTTAATCTTTAGGAACTTTAATATGTCATCAGGTGCTGAACTAACCAGCCAAGAATATATTAGACACCATTTAGCCAATTTAACTGTCGGTGAAGGTTTTTGGGCCGTTCACTTAGATACTTTGGGATGGGCAGTATTCTTAGGTTTTCTCTTTTTAATGATCTTCCGTTCTGTCGCTAAAAAAGCAACTACTGGTGTTCCCGGTAAATTGCAATGCGCAGTAGAAATGATCGTTGGTTTCGTTGAGGACAGTGTCAAAAGCACTTTCCACGGCCATAACCCGTTGATTGCGCCGTTAGCCTTAACCATTTTTGTTTGGGTATTGCTAATGAACGCCATGGACTGGGTGCCGGTAGATTTATTACCACATTTGGTTCACTGGACTACAGGTATGGAGCTTAGCCATATTTACATGAAGCCAGTACCGACTACTGACCCTAATATCACTTTTGCACTTGCGTTAGGAGTGTTCTTCTTAGTGATTTACTATTCAATTAAAGTCAAAGGTTTAGGTGGTTTTATCAAAGAACTAACTACTCAGCCATTTGGCCACTGGTCACTGTATCCGGTGAACTTTATTCTTGAAACAGTCACTATGCTGGCGCGTCCGTTGTCGTTAGCGTTACGTTTATTCGGTAACTTATATGCTGGTGAATTGATTTTCTTACTGATTGCGACTATTGGATTATTCCAATTGCCTGTACATTTTATTTGGGCAGCGTTTCACTTGCTGGTTATCCCATTACAAGCGTTTATTTTCATGATGCTGACCATAGTTTATCTAAGTTTGGCTCACGAAGATCATTAATTTGTCTCAGCTAGTAGTTTGAGACAAGGGCAAAGCCCAAAATACTAGTTTTTTAACCCAAGTTTTTTAACTTTTAAACTTTACTTTAAATAATCGGAGAAAAATATGATTGCTATCGCAGTTGCTCTACTAATCGGTTTAGGTGCCTTAGGTACTGCTATTGGTTTTGGTTTATTAGGTGGTAAGTTCCTAGAATCTGCTGCTCGTCAACCAGAATTAGCACCTCAACTTCAAGTTAAAATGTTCATCGTAGCGGGTCTTATCGATGCTATCGCGATGATCGGTGTTGCTATCGGTTTATACCTATTGTTCGTTGTTGGTCTAGGCTAAGAACCAGTTGTTAATTAACGAACTTTTATAGGAGGTACGAAAATGAATATTAATATGACTCTAATCGGTCAATTAGTCGCATTTATCGTATTCGTTATTTTTTGCATGAAGTACGTATGGCCGCCAATTATCGCTGCCATCGAAACGCGCCAGAAAACGATTGCTGACGGGTTAGCTGCTTCAGATCGTGCTGCTAAAGATCTTGAGCTTGCTCAGGAAAAAGCAACGGCACAACTAAAAGAAGCGAAAGCGCAAGCAGCGGAAATCGTTGAAGCTGCGAAAAAGCGTGAAGCTCAAATTGTTGAAGAAGCCGCAGAAAAAGCACAAGCAGAAAAAGCAAAAATTATTGCTGCTGGTCATGCAGAAATTGAGACTGAACGTAACCAAGCGAAAGAAGAATTACGCCAACAAGTGGCTGTTCTTGCGGTCGCCGGTGCTGAGAAAATTCTCGAACGTTCAATCGATGCCGCTGCTCACAGCGACATCTTAGATAAACTTGTAGCTGAACTTTAAGAGGGGAAGAGCTATGTCTGAATTGACAACTGTCGCTCGTCCCTATGCTAAAGCAGCGTTTGATTTTGCTGTTGAAGCTGGTGCGGTAGATACTTGGCAAGAAATGTTAGTGTTTGCGGCCGAAGTTTCTCAAAACGAAACCATTGTTAACTACCTTTCAGGTGGTGCATCGGTTGAGCAAGCCACAGACTTGTTTTTAAAGGTTTGTGATGAACAGCTCGACAGCAAAGGCCAAAACCTGATTAAGGTAATGGCAGAAAATCATCGCTTGTTGGTGCTACCACAGGTTCTAGATCAATTTAGCGAATTAAAAGCTGAATATGAGAAAGAAATTGCTGTGGATGTTACATCTGCTGTGAAATTAAAAGCAGCACAAACAAAAGTAATTAGCGCCGCGCTTGAAAAGCGTTTGGCTAGAAAAGTAAAGCTCAATTGTGTTGTAGACGCAAACGTAGTGTCAGGCTTATTAATTAAAGCCGGTGACATGGTAATAGATGGTTCAATACGAGGTAAATTGGACCGCTTAGCAACATCAATGCAATCTTAACGGGGAACAGAGCATGCAACTGAATTCCACTGAAATCGCCGAACTGATCAAAAATAGAATTGAGAAGTTTGACGTAGTTAGTGAAGCTCGTAACGAAGGTACTATCGTTTCTGTAACAGACGGTATCATTCGCATCCACGGTCTTGCAGACGTTATGCAAGGTGAGATGATCGAACTTCCTGGCAGTCGTTACGCTATCGCGTTAAACCTTGACCGTGATTCGGTAGGTGCGGTAGTTATGGGTCCATATGCGGATCTTGCTGAAGGCGTAAAAGTAAAAGGTACTGGCCGTATTTTGGAAGTACCAGTAGGTCGTGGCTTATTAGGCCGCGTTGTAAACACGCTTGGTGAACCAATTGATGGCAAAGGCCCAATTGATAACGATGGCTTCTCTCCTGTAGAAGTTGTAGCACCAGGTGTTATCGATCGTAAATCAGTTGATGAACCGGTACAAACGGGTATCAAATCAATTGACTCAATGATCCCAATTGGTCGTGGTCAGCGTGAGCTTATCATTGGTGACCGTCAAGTTGGTAAATCAGCGATCGCATTAGATGCAATCATTAACCAAAAGAACACGGGTATTAAGAGTATTTATGTTGCTGTTGGCCAAAAAGCTTCTACAGTAGCTAACGTAGTACGTTCTTTAGAAGAACATGGCGCGTTAGAAAATACTATTGTTGTTGTTGCGTCTGCTTCTGAAGCTGCTGCATTACAATACTTGGCACCATATTCTGGTTGTTCAATGGGTGAATACTTCCGTGACCGCGGTGAAGATGCGTTAATTGTCTATGATGATTTGTCAAAGCAAGCTGTTGCTTATCGTCAAATTTCATTGCTATTACGTCGTCCACCAGGCCGTGAAGCATACCCAGGTGATGTTTTCTATCTTCATTCACGTTTATTAGAGCGTGCAGCTCGTGTAAATGAAGCATATGTTGAACGTTTCACTAACGGCGAAGTTAAAGGTCAAACTGGCTCTTTAACTGCATTGCCAATCATTGAAACGCAAGCGGGTGACGTATCAGCATTCGTACCAACTAACGTAATCTCAATTACCGATGGTCAGATTTTCTTAGAATCTAACTTATTTAACGCGGGTATTCGTCCTGCGGTTAACGCTGGTATTTCAGTTTCTCGTGTTGGTGGTGCTGCGCAAACGAAAATCATCAAGAAACTTGGTGGTGGTATCCGTTTAGCATTGGCACAATACGCCGAGCTAGCAGCGTTCGCGCAATTTGCTTCTGACTTAGATGACGCAACTCGTGCTCAATTAGAGCATGGTCAACGCGTTACAGAATTAATGAAGCAAAAACAATACAGCCCATTATCAATTGCTGAAACTGCGGTATCATTATTTGCCGCTGAAAAAGGCTATTTAACTGACATTGAAATCTCTAAAGTAGTAGATTTTGAAGCGGCGTTACTTAGCTATGCAAATAATGAGTGTGCTGAATTGATGGCTACAATCAACGAAAGTGGCGATTACAACAAAGACATTGAAGCAGGTTTAGCTAAAGCGATTGAAACATTCAAAGCTACGCAAACTTGGTAATTAGTTAACTTTCGGAGAGAATAGTCATGTCCGGCGCTAAAGAGATAAAATCGAAGATTGGAAGCGTACAAAATACGCAGAAAATCACCAGCGCGATGGAAATGGTTGCAGCCAGTAAGATGCGCAGAGCGCAAGAATCTATGGCTGCCTCTCGTCCATACGCTGAAAATATGCGAAATGTGATCGGTCACATCGCGCTTGGTAACTTAGAATATCGCCATCCTTATTTGGAAGAGCGTGAAGTTAAGCGCGTAGGCTATATCGTTGTCTCTACTGACCGTGGATTATGTGGTGGCTTGAATATTAATTTATTTAAGCAAGTACTTGCTGATGCTGGTAAATGGCAAGCAGAAGGTGCTGAAGTTGAGTTTGGTGTTGTTGGTTCAAAAGCGACTGCTTTTTTCAACAACATGGGCTCAAATGTAACATCACAAATTTCAGGGTTGGGTGATAGCCCTTCAGTTACTGACCTTATCGGTAGTGTTAAGGTGATGCTGAATGCCTATGACAATGGTGACATTGATAGATTGTTCATTGTGTATAACAAGTTTATTAATACAATGACGCAACAGCCGACCATCGATCAACTTTTACCTTTACCTAAGTCAGACGATGACGCAATACAACATCGTTGGGATTACTTATACGAGCCAGATGCACAAGCTTTGCTTGATCAATTATTGGTTCGTTATACAGAGTCTCAAGTATACCAAGGTGTAGTTGAAAACCTCGCATGTGAGCAAGCTGCTCGTATGGTTGCGATGAAAGCCGCAACCGATAATGCAGGTGACTTAATTAACGATTTACAATTGGTATATAACAAAGCGCGTCAAGCAAGTATCACGCAAGAATTGAGTGAAATTTGCGCAGGTGCAGCAGCGGTATAGGTAAATGTTCTTGTAAAAGAGCACAATTATAGAGGATTAAACATGAGTACAGGTAAAGTCGTCCAAATCATTGGCGCAGTTGTGGATGTAGAATTCCCACAAGATGCTGTACCTCAGGTATATGACGCATTAAATGTAACTGAAGGTGACCTTTCAGGCTTAGTACTTGAAGTACAACAGCAACTAGGCGGTGGCGTAGTACGTGCGATCGCTATGGGTTCATCTGACGGTTTGCGTCGTGGTCTGAACGTAGAAAACACAGGTAATAACATCCAAGTTCCAGTAGGTACTGCAACTTTGGGTCGTATTATGAACGTATTGGGTGAGCCGATTGATGAAGCGGGCCCAATAGGTGAAGAAGAAAGATGGTCAATTCACCGTGAAGCGCCAGCTTATGCTGAGCAAGCTTCTGCAAATGAATTGCTAGAAACTGGTATCAAAGTAATCGACTTAGTCTGTCCATTCGCTAAAGGTGGTAAAGTTGGTTTATTCGGTGGTGCTGGTGTTGGTAAAACCGTTAACATGATGGAACTTATCCGTAACATCGCGATCGAGCACAGTGGCTACTCAGTATTTGCCGGTGTAGGTGAGCGTACTCGTGAGGGTAACGATTTCTACCATGAAATGAACGATTCAAACGTACTTGATAAAGTATCGTTAGTATACGGTCAAATGAATGAGCCTCCAGGAAACCGTCTTCGTGTTGCCATGACCGGTTTGACAATGGCTGAGAAGTTCCGTGACGAAGGTCGTGACGTACTTTTCTTTGTTGATAACATTTACCGTTATACACTTGCTGGTACAGAGGTTTCTGCACTTCTAGGTCGTATGCCTTCAGCGGTTGGTTATCAACCAACTCTTGCTGAAGAAATGGGTGTGCTTCAAGAGCGTATTACCTCAACGAAGAAAGGTTCAATCACTTCAATCCAAGCGGTATACGTACCAGCGGATGATTTAACCGATCCATCGCCTGCAACAACCTTTGCTCACTTAGATGCAACTGTTGTACTTAGTCGTGACATTGCTGCCCAAGGTATCTACCCAGCTATCGATCCACTTGACTCTTCATCACGTCAATTAGATCCACTAGTTGTTGGTACTGAGCATTATGAAACGGCTCGTGGTGTGCAAACAACATTACAACGCTATAAAGAACTTAAAGATATCATCGCAATCTTAGGTATGGACGAGCTTTCTGAAGAAGATAAGCAAACTGTTGACCGTGCTCGTAAGATCCAGCGTTTCTTATCTCAACCGTTCTTCGTTGCTGAGGTATTCACTGGTTCTCCAGGTAAGTATGTATCACTTAAAGACACAATTGCTGGCTTTAAAGGTATTCTTGCTGGTGACTATGATGATATGCCAGAGCAAGCTTTCTACATGGTTGGTTCTATTGAAGAAGCAACTGAAAAAGCTAAAAACATGTAATGCAGGCTGGCGACTGACTTAGTTTGGTCGCCTATTTGGAGGTCATATGACATATACAAGTGTCAATCTGAATGTAGTAAGTGCCGAAGAAAGCTTATTTTCTGGTGCCATTGAATCATTACAGATCACAGGTAGTGAAGGTGAATTAGGTATTATGCCTGGTCACGCGCCTTTACTGACCTCGCTAAAACCTGGTATGGCGAGAATCGTTAAGAAAGGTGGAGCTGAAGAAGTTATCTACATTTCTGGCGGTATGCTTGAAGTTCAGCCAAATCAAGTCACAGTGTTAGCGGATGTCGCAACACGTGGTGCTGATTTAGATGAACAAGCCGCGCAAGAAGCGAAACAACGTGCTGAAGAGCATTTAAATGCTCATGGTGACGATGTTAACTACGCAGAAGCTGCGGCAGAATTAGCACGAGCTGTTGCTAAATTACGTGTTATTCAAGCGGCGAAGAAGAAACTCTAGCCGATGCGCTGATCAGACAACACTAAGTTTTAGTGATTGAATTAAAGCGACCCTTACTTAGGTATCGGTCGCTTTTTTGTTGTTAATTTTCATGGAAAATTAGGCAAGTTTTTATTTTTAAAACTATTATTGGCTAAGGGAATTTAACAATAATAGACTATGGGCGAATCTCACTATAATTACTTTGTTGCGGCGGCGGTGATTGCTGCAAAATTGGATAAAGCAACGAAAGTGGCGCAACAGTTGTCGTTAACTGCCAGCAATGCGCGGGCGGTAGCATTAAGGGCTGGTGAAGGTGCCGCTGGCTTTCGGCCGTTAACGGACTTTATCGATCGCCTGGCTGAAGTAACCATTAAATCTTCAAAAGCGATTAATTCACTGGCTGCCAGTTTAAGTAAAACTGCGGTAGAAAAGTTTCGCGTCGACGGTGCTATTACTAAATTTACTCTGGTTTATCAAAATGCTAAAGGTTTTCCAAACCTTAACAGCTTGGACAACAATTTCAATAAAACCAGGCAGCATCAAAATACTTTGATGCAGGCGTTTCAAAAGCAAATCAGGCAACTTATCGATGAACTTGATGAGTTAAGCTCAGAATTGCGTACCGCAGTGATTTTAGCAGCCCTGTCGCGGATTGAAGCTTCTCAGGCTGGTAATGCCTATCAGGAGTCGCTGCACAATGTTGCAGATAATGTCGAAAGTGCCGCTAGCGTTATTAAACAACATATTCAATCATCGCAACTGCTGGTGTCTTCATTAGCATAGGACAGGCAATGAAAGTACAACAAATATTAGAAGGAAAACATCATCAATGGTTAATGATGGGGCGTGACGTTGATAAACCGGACGCTATTATCGACACTAATCAATATGTAGTGATCACTAAAAACAATGCATTGTTAATGGATCCCGGTGGCATCGAACTGTTTTCAGCAATGTTAACGAGTATAATAAAACACATTCCGGTCGAGCAAATTACTCATTTGTTCGCATCGCACCAGGATCCTGACATTATTTCCTCTTTAGGCTTGTGGGATCAGGCGCTTGAAGGAGCGACGCTTCATTCGCCCTGGCTTTGGGAAGGTTTTATCAGGCATTTTGGTATGGAAAATATTGTCTATGACCCGATTCCCGATCAGGGTGGTCAGTTAAAGTTAGATAATATAACGCTTGAGTATATTCCTGCTCATTATTTGCATTCGTCCGGCAACTTTAATATTTATGACGGCGAAGCAAAAATTTTAATGTCGGGCGATATCGGTGCGGCGCTAGAAGCCACAGATGCCCCCTTGTTTGTTGATAACTTTGATGACCATATCGCGAAAATGAAAATGTTTCATCAACGCTGGATGCCGTCAAATAAGGCAAAGAATGACTGGGTTAATCGAATACGGGCACTCGATATTGAAATGATGTGCCCACAACATGGCCGAATTTTTAAAGGCGATGACGTTAAACGGTTTTTAGACTGGTTTGAAGCCTTGCCTGTTGGCATATTGCAAGACAAATAATGAAAAATAGATAGAAAAATCACGCAAAACAAAGTTACAATTTCTTTATCAAACGCTTTATAAAAACGATTAATGGAATTGCTATGTCTTTGTCAGTTGTCATTTTAGCCGCGGGTAAAGGTACCCGGATGCGCTCAGCCCTCCCAAAAGTTCTACATACCGTCGCCGACAAGCCTATGGTTGGCCATGTCATTAATGCAGCACGCTGTTTAAATGTTGATAATATTTATCTGGTTTACGGCTTTGGCGGCGATATTTTGAAAGCCAATATTAGCGGTGATGATTTAACCTTTGTTGAACAAAAGCAGCAGCTCGGTACAGGGCATGCGGTTGATATGGCATCGCCATTTCTTAAAGACGACGAAGATGTGCTGGTGTTATACGGTGATGTGCCATTAACCCGTGTTAGTACTCTGGAAAGTTTAATGGAGGTTAAACCGGATAATGGCATGGCACTGTTAACCGTGTATTTAAACAATCCAACCGGCTATGGCCGTATTGTTCGTGACGATAACAATCAGGTTGTTGGTATTGTTGAACAAAAAGATGCCACGCCAGAGCAGTTAGCGATTAATGAAGCAAATACCGGCATTTTACTGGCCAATGGCGGTGATTTAAAACGCTGGTTAGCAAATCTTTCCAATGATAATGCCCAGGGCGAATATTACTTAACGGATGTCATTGCTGCCTGTCATCGCGAAGGAAAAACTATAGCGACTGCTCATCCAGAAACTGAAGTAGAAGTGGAAGGGGCAAATAATCGAGTGCAATTGGCGGCGTTAGAGCGTGCTTATCAGCTTCGAGAAGCGGAAACCTTAATGCTTAATGGTGCGAGCTTGCGCGATCCAAACCGTATCGATATTCGCGGTAAAATTTTAGTCGGTCAAGAAGTACAGATAGACGTTAACTGTATCTTTGAAGGTGAAGTTGTTTTGGCTAATGGTGCTACCATAGGTGCGAACTGTATCCTGAAAGATTGTACTATCGGCGAAAATGCCATTATCAAGCCAAATTCAATTATTGAAGGGGCGGTAATTGGTGACAGTTGTTCAGTAGGGCCTTTTGCCCGTATTCGCCCGGATACGGTAATGAATAAAGACTCACATGTTGGCAATTTTGTCGAATTGAAAAAAACAATCCTTGGCGAAGGCAGTAAATCTGGCCATTTAACTTACCTTGGCGATACCACTGTCGGTAAAAACGTCAATATCGGTGCTGGCACTATCACCTGTAATTACGACGGCGTTAATAAGTCACAGACAATGATCGATGATAAGGCCTTTATCGGTTCAAATTCTTCACTGGTAGCACCGGTATTTATTGGCACTGAGGCTACGGTAGGAGCTGGCTCTGTAGTGACTAAAGATGTCGAGAATGAGGAGCTCGCTATTGCACGGGGCAAGCAGCGCAATGTTAAAGGCTGGCAACGACCGGCTAAAAAATAATTTCTGATACTGTTTTGAAAAGCGCTAAATTAGCGCTTTTTTATGTTCAGGACGAACGGTATAGCGCGAGTTCATGGACGAACAGGAGTGCATATGTTCATAACTGCATGGACTCAGGAGATAGAGCAAATCAGGGTGCCAGAGCCGAAATAAAATCGTTGAAAAAAACCATAAAATACCTATAATAACTTTCGGTTTGAAATTTATGGTTGTAAATCGAAACTAATGTCTAAACGAAACACTAAGCAACGCCGTCATATTATCATCACAGAATTAAACAAATTAGGTGAGGTGAGCGTTGATCAATTGGCAAAGAAATTTGATACCTCAGAAGTCACTATCCGTAAAGATTTAGCGGCCTTGGAAAATAGTGGCTTATTGTTACGTCGTTATGGCGGTGCAGTACCTTTGCCAAACGAGTTAATTGAAGCAAAAAGCGACAAAGTTTCAAAACGAAAGGTTAGTATTGCAGAAAAAGCGGCGACACTTATCCGTGATCACAATCGCATCATTTTAGATAGTGGCAGTACTACATCGGCATTAGTTAAAGAGCTCGGTAATAAGCAGGGCCTGGTAGTAATGACTAACTCGCTGGCGATCGCAAAAGAGATTCATGCCTTGGAAAATGAACCTACACTATTGATGACCGGCGGCACCTGGGATCCGCATTCCGAATCTTTTCAGGGCAAAGTGGCTGAAAGCGTACTGCGTTCTTACGATTTTGATCAGCTGTTTATTGGTGCTGACGGTATTGATATCGAACGTGGCACAACAACGTTTAATGAATTGCTTGGCCTAAGCCAGGTGATGGCGGAAGTTTCTCGCGAAGTGATCGTGATGGTGGAGTCTGAGAAACTTAACCGCAAAATACCTAATTTGGAAATTCCATGGTCACAAATTCATACCTTGATTACCGATGAGGATATGCCAATGGAATTTAGAGAAAAAATTATTGCTCAGGGCATCAATGTTATTTGTGTCCAGTAACAACAGAGATAAAGGATAATTATATGTGTGGAATTGTTGGTGCAGTAGCGCAGCGTGATGTAGTAGACATTTTAGTAGAAGGCTTAAGACGCCTTGAATACCGTGGTTATGATTCGGCCGGTGTTGCGATTATCGATAATGATAAGCGACTGAACCGAGCGCGCCGTTTAGGTAAAGTACAGGAATTATCAGACGCTTTGTCGAGCCAGCCGTTATTTGGCGGTACCGGCATAGCGCATACCCGTTGGGCAACTCATGGCGCGCCGAGTGAAACTAATGCTCATCCGCATGTTTCCAGCGACAATATTGCAGTAGTACACAACGGTATTATCGAAAATCACCAGGAATTAAGAGAAAAATTAGTCGCATTAGGCTATCAATTTGTTACTGAAACCGATACCGAAGTGATTGCTCACTTAGTGCATCACGAGTTAAAAACAGCCGACTCTTTGGTTGATGCCTTTCAAAAAACCGTAGTGCAGCTCGATGGTGCCTACGGTGCAGTGGTGATGGATAGCAACGATAAAGACCGTATCGTGGTTGCACGTTCCGGTAGCCCGTTAGTGATCGGCTATGGTTTGGGCGAGAACTTTATCGCTTCCGACATGCTGGCGTTATTGCCGGTAACCCGCAAATTTTCTTTCCTGGAAGAAGGCGATGTTGCGGAAGTGACCCGTTATGTTGTTAATATTTTTGATAAAGACGGCAACGCAGTTGAGCGGGAAGCAAAAGAGCGTGAAGTTGCACAGGACATTGGCGATAAAGGCGAATATCGCCATTATATGCTTAAAGAAACTTATGAACAGCCAACCGCGATTCGCAATACCCTGGAAGGTCGACTAGTCGGCAACAAGCTGGACATCAATACCTTTGGTGACGGCGCTGACGACATTTTCAAAGAAATTGAACATGTGCAAATAATCGCCTGCGGTACCAGTTATCACTCCGGCATGGTAGCGCGCTACTGGCTGGAAGCGTTGGCTGGAGTTTCTTGTAATATCGAAATTGCCAGTGAATTTAGATATCGCCAGTCGCATGTGCCGAAAAATGCATTGTTAGTCACTATCTCACAATCCGGTGAAACCGCAGATACCTTAGCCGCGTTACGCTTAGCAAAAGAGTTAGGTTATCGAGCAAGTCTCACCATTTGTAACGTTCAGGGCTCGTCATTAGTGCGTGAATCTGATTTAGCCTTTATGACCAAAGCGGGCGCTGAAATCGGCGTAGCCTCAACTAAAGCTTTTACTACCCAGTTAGTCGGCCTGTTAATGATGACCTTGGCGATTGGTCAACATCATGGCATGAGCGAATCAACGCAAAACGATATTGCCAAATCATTAATGACGCTGCCAAATAAACTTGATGAAGTACTGGCGCTGGCGGATTCTATCGAAGACTTAGCCGAAGATTTTGCCGATAAGCACCATGCGTTATTTTTAGGCCGTGGTGATCAATACCCAATCGCGATGGAGGGGGCGTTAAAGCTCAAAGAAATCTCCTATATTCACGCAGAAGCTTATGCCGCTGGTGAATTAAAACATGGCCCTTTAGCACTAATTGACGCTGAAATGCCGGTAATTGTGGTGGCACCACAAAATGACTTGATTGAAAAATTAAAGTCAAACGTTGAAGAAGTGCGGGCTCGTGGCGGATTAATGTATGTTTTTGCTGACCATAATGCGCGCTTCGAAAGTGATGAAACCATGACGGTAATTAATGTGCCACATTGTGACGATATCATCGCACCGATCGTTTATACCTTGCCGTTACAATTGTTGTCTTACTATGTTGCTATCATCAAAGGCACGGATGTTGACCAACCTAGAAATCTGGCCAAATCAGTGACTGTTGAATAGCTAACCAATTGATTTTTATGTTTATTTTATATCCAACTTAAGTTGGAAAGTGAAAGGGCTCAATGAGCCCTTTTTACTTTTTATTGTCGTGTAAATAATATTAAACTTGCCCACCTACACCTTTAAATTTCTCAACAAAAGCGGCAATTTTCTGAAAAACCGTCCGTTTCTGTGTTCGGTACTGTGGGTTCAATGGGCTAAGTTTTGGCAGCGCCTCATTCAGCGCAGTGCCATTTTCAGAGGCGTACTCACGTTTGAGTGATGAGGCAATATAGCGTTTGGCTGCTTCCTCGTTTAGCTTTTCTGAGGCAATAATGGCATCAGCTTCGCGCTTCTGTTCCGCCTGAGCGAACTTGAAGAAGGTGTCAATAATGCTGGCTTTGTCATTGATCTCATCCAGGTTTGTCTGGTTAATAAAATCAACCACTAAGCTCTCTTTCGCTCTATTACCAAGACTACCGCGGATCATACGACGGACTTCTTCAATCAAGCCTTCTTTACTCTTGTTCTTCTTATTGTGATCAAAAATCAGTTCAAGAATGTAATCGAGGTTGATTTCTTGCGATTTAAGCAAATCAATTTCAAAGACCACATCGTCCCAGTCTACCGTTGACTTATCTTTGTCCTGGCCTTCTTTATCGCGTCGCAACCAGTCACGGGTATCGTTGTAAGTAGAACGATAGTCTTGAATGGCTCGTTCACTGGGCATATCGATGGTTTGCATTGCCTCGATGTCAGCATCGTCCAGATAGTACTTTGACTTAAACGCTTCAACAGCTTGTTCATCACTGGTATCTAGGCTTTGCAGTGCTTTCAAGCCAGCAAAC
Organism: uncultured Thalassotalea sp.; assembly: GCA_964620605.1. Lineage (GTDB taxonomy): Bacteria > Pseudomonadota > Gammaproteobacteria > Enterobacterales > Alteromonadaceae > Thalassotalea_E. The sequence goes on along the minus strand of CAZUHQ010000003.1, from coordinate 39,842 downwards.
TCATCGTAGTTTTGTAAAATATTTTCTGCTTTTAGGTATTCACCAAACAGCTTGGCAAATTCCTTTTTATCTTGTTCTTTTTCAATGTTTTCTGGGTTCGGAAAACGTTCTTGCAGCTCTTTTACGATATCAACAAAACCTCGACGCGCTTGGCCAGTAGCAATATCGTTAAAGCCTTCCATGTATTCTTTGTAGCTCTTCTCCAACACCACGTTTTTGGTGTTTTTGTCACCAAACAAGGTGATGGCATCAATGGTTGCCTGTTCCAAGTCCCGGAAGGTAACAATATTGCCAAAGGTCTTAGTCGCATCATAAATACGGTTGGTGCGAGAAAACGCCTGCATCAAGCCGTGATAGCGCAAATTCTTATCAACAAACAAGGTATTAAGCGTGGGCGCATCAAAGCCGGTTAAAAACATACCGACCACGATAAGCAGATCAACTTCCTGGTTCTTCACGCGCTGGGCAAGGTCACGGTAGTAATTCTGAAAGCCATTACTGTCCACGCCATAGTTAGATTTAAACATAGCGTTGTAATCGTTAATTGCGGCGCTCAAAAACTCTTTCGCGCTGCTGTTCAGGCTACTTACTTCAAAGCTCTCATCTAAAATATCACCAATGGCGTCCTGCTCTTCATTGGCTGCAAATGAGAAGATAGTCGCAATGCGCAGAGGTTTACTTGTGGGTCCATTCTCAGCCTCGGTCTGCAATGTTTTGAAGGTTTCATAATAGGCTTTAGCCGCATCGACACTACTGACCGCAAACATCGCATTAAACCCTTTTGCGCCAGAATAGGCTCGATGGGTTTTCTGGTTAAAATGGCTCAGAATATACTGCGAGATTTCACGAATGCGCATTGGATGTAAGAACGCTTTCTTATTCTCAGCGGCGCTAAGCTTCTTTTCATCCTGCTCAGTCTCAATGCTCTTAAATTGCGGACGAACATCGTTATAGTCCACTTTGAACTTGAGTACTTTTTCATCACGAATGGCATCAGTGATCACATAAGTGTGCAACTGCTGGCCAAACACGCTGCCCGTGGTTTCAGCACCCAAGGCGTTTTCAGGGAAAATTGGTGTACCGGTAAAGCCAAACTGGTAGTACCTTTTGAATTTCTTCTTCAGGTTTTTCTGCGCTTCACCGAACTGGCTTCGATGACACTCATCAAAAATAAAGACAACCTGCTTGTTGTAGATAGCTAGATCGCTTTCGCTTTTGATTAAGTTGTTGAGCTTTTGGATTGTGGTGACGACAATCTTGTTATCGTCTTTATCCAGGTTACTCTTAAGCCCTGCGGTACTGTCTGAACCGTTCACACTATCAGGTGAAAAGCGCTGATACTCTTTCATGGTCTGATAGTCGAGGTCTTTTCGGTCCACCACAAAAAAGACTTTATCAATACAGTCTAAATCGGTGGCCAAACGTGCCGCTTTAAAGCTGGTGAGCGTTTTGCCAGAACCTGTGGTGTGCCAAATATAGCCGCCGCTCTCAGGCTTAGCCCATTCTTTAGCGTTAAACGCGCTCTTTATCTTCCATAAAATGCGCTCTGTAGCGGCAATCTGGTAGGGGCGCATCACTAGCAAGGTCTAGCAAGGTATTGCTGACGTCAAACACCGAGTAACGCAAGATCACTTCAAGTAGCGTCTCTTTCTGGAAAAAAGTGGCGGTAAAGTCTTTTAAATCCTTGATCAGTGTATTGTCAGATTTTGCCCAGTTCATGGTGAAGTCGAAGCTGTTCTTGTCGCGCTTAGTGGTATTGGCAAAATAGCGCGTGTCGGTGCCATTAGAGATCACAAATAGCTGCAAGAACTTGTACAACGAGTTCTCTGCATTAAAGCTTTCTTTGCTGTAGCGATGTATTTGGTTAAACGCCTCACGGATCGCCACACCACGCTTTTTCAGTTCAATTTGCACCAAAGGCAAACCATTGACCAAAATCGTCACATCGTAACGGTTGGCATGGCTTCCCGTTTGTTCAAACTGTTTAATGACCTGCACCTTGTTGCGAGCAATAGTCTTCTTGTCAAACAGGTAGATATTTTCGATATGGCCATCATCAAAGACAAAATCGAAGATATAGTCACTGTGCACCTTACGGGTTTTGTCAAGAATATTGTCGCTTGGCGTGTTAAGGTATTGCTCGCAAAAACGAGTCCACTCGGCATCAGTAAATTCGACCTTATTAAGGGTTTGTAGCTGTTTTCGTACATTCGCCATCATGGCATCTGGCGTGGTTAAGGCGGGTAGATACTCATAACCTTGATTGCTTAAATCTTGAATCAGCTCACGTTCTAAATCACCTTCGCTTTGAAAATTTTCATTAACTTGCCAGTCTTTGGTGTATTTATCTAAAACAATAAAATTATTGGATTCTGCAACCGTTTTATACGCTGTCATTAATCTACATCCTTTTTCTTACTACCTTGGCCAAGTAGTTTTTTAACTTCTCGATCAAAGTCTGACTCTATTTTTTGTTGTTTATTAAATTGCTTGTACTCTGCATGAGCTTTTTGCTCGGCGGCCTTTCGGGTCACATTGCCATAACCTTCTAATACTTGGTATTCATTAAAGGCTAGAAACTTATTTACGCTTTGGGCAAAAGCTTCCATGGTAAAAGTATTACGGCGCTCACTGGCACGAATGGAACGAACCCGTTCCAATAGCTCTTTAAAATAATCTTTACCAAAAAAGCGACCATTTTTAAGGCGTTCATCATCCATGGCAAAGCCTTTGATGATGTAGTCTTTAATCAGCTGTGTTGCCCAAATACGAAACTGCGTAGCTTGAGTTGAATTAACCCGATAGCCAACCGAAATAACCGCATCTAGGTTGTAATATTTGACTGTTTTTGTTTGCGTTTTCCCAGCAATAGCGCCATGTGCAGTGGTATTTTCCAAAATGGAAATAACCAGTTCTTCTTGTAGTTCACCACTTTCAAAAATATTTTTCAAATGCTTAGAAATAGCAGGAACACCCACACCAAATAATTCGGCAATACGTTTTTGGGTCAGCCAAATGGTTTCGCCACTGAGTAGCACTTCCACTTTCACATCACCATTAGGCGCGGTGTAGAGTAGGAATTCTGAAGTTTGGTCTTGTAACGTCAGCTTATTCATTTGCTTCTCCTTGCAGTTTGAAAATGTAGTTGCTGGACTTTGTACGTACTCGTTCCCATGCTCCGCGTGGGAATGCATATGCTCCGCGTGGGAATGCATACCAACTACCATGATTGACAAATCTCCAATAACCCAGCGGTACCGGCATAATCTCTGGCACTAGAATATCGCCAATGTGTAGCCTCATCAACATAACCGCGTTTAACGGGATTTTGATGAATATAATCAATCTTTTGTCGCATCATTTGCTCGCCTTGGATCAGCTCAGGATGCACTCCTTCCTGCCAAAATTGATAATTACGATCATCTTTGTGGGCTTTTTTATAAAACGCCAGTTGATCCAAAATGGTTTTTACATTTTTGACTTGTAGATATTCAATCAATTGTCTAGCCGTAAATGATTTAAAACGGGCAATATCTTTATCGAGTTGATGGCTTTGCAAAACAAAGTGGCAGTGGTTTTCAAGTACCACCCAAGCATAAACTTTGAGGCCTTCTTTGCTTAAAAAACCTAGTGAGTCGAGTAGGATATTAACGGTTTCTGGGCGTGTGAATACGGGGATCCAGTGTAGCACGGTTAAGGTGACAAAGTGTGGTTGTTGTGGCTCGGTGATTATGTAGCGGCTTCTACCCATTACTTGGCCTCCCTATGCATTCCCACGCAGAGCATGGGAACGAGAAAACGAAACGCAGAGCATGGGAACGAGAAAATGAAACGCAGAGCGTGGGAACGAGAAAGTGCTGGTTCCGTGCTCCAACACACACTGGCTGCACGTTCCGATACATACTGGCTCCCATGCTCCTGCGTGGGAGCCTTGTGCCTCGTTCTCGCGGCCTGCCGTGGGAATGCAGATTTAAGGCGGCTTCATCTGAATCACCTCGCGGGAAGCTCAACAACAAGTCACGATAATACTCGTATTGCTTTTGACGTAGCTCGATTTCGCGGGGAAGGCCTTCTTTAATTGAACAGGTCAAAGAATCAAATTTATCTAAGATAGCCACAATGCGTTCTTTTTCTTTAGGGGCTGGATTTGGAATATTTATACTTTCCAAGTTCTTTTTATTCAACTTTGGTTGGGCTGCTCCAGAAATGTAAGGAGTTAGGTCGATACTATTCAGATAGTATTCTACGTACTTTCTCTCCGCGTAAGTTTCAAATTTAAGCACGTGAGCATGATTATTTACCCATGTTTTACCACTAATACTAAATGCTATAGGCGTATTACGGGCTAATAGATTTGCGCCATCCTCAGAGACTAATAAGTAATCACCGTCAAATATGTAATCCATGACATAATCGACGATACCAGATGCACCGTAGTATGGAATTTCGCCAGCTTCTCTTAGACCACTGGTTATAGGCTTACGCTTTGAGTCCAGATTTTCTGCAAGGTCACCTAACGTCTTCCACTCAACCTCACCTTGCGTTCCCACGCTGGAGCATGGGAACGAGAGTAACTGGTCGCGGTAGTAATTGTATTGTTTTTTCCGCATGTTAAGCTCGGCGGTCATGGCGGTAAATGCGTCCAGAATACGCACTATTTCAGCTTGTATTGCCAGCGATTTTTCTGGGTTATCTGGGCATGGGATGGGGACTACAATTTTTTCAACCTGATGACTCATTAGCTTCGGATTACCCATACCTGAATAAACGTACTTTTTAGCTTCAGTTGTCAACCAATAATACAAATACTTATAGTTTAAAAGGTTTTCATCTATGATCTTCATGAGACCACAAACATTTGTAATTGAAAATTTCCCTTTACGATAAAATATAGTGCCCGCATTAGCGCCATCGGTGGTCCAACTAATATATTCACCATCAAAATCGTAAGTATCGATTGAGCCAATCATTCCATCATTTGCTGTTTGAGAGCTATAAACTGGGAATATTCCTGTATTTTCAGACAGGAACCCTTTTGACATAACTCTCCCCCGGCGTAATGTTACTAAATCACCTAAAGCTTGCCATTCAGTACCCACGCCTTCTAATAGCTTCTCTAAATAGTTCAAATGACTCATGCGTCAATCTCCGCAACTATGGCATCAATATCACTGCGAAGCGCATCAATTTTAGCAACGGTGGTTTTAAGTTCGGCATTAAGCTCTGTAATGTCCACTAGCTCACGGTTGTCTTTAGCTTCCACATAACTGCTTACCGAAAGATTGTAGCTATTGCCTGCGATAACATCCAAATCAACCGATTTAGCAAAGTGATCAACGTTCTCTTTGCTGGCGAACACCTTCATAATTTGCTGAATATGACCCGGATTTTTTTCGTCTTCGTTGTCCGTTAAAACGTTGTTATTGGTTTCTTTTTTAAACAAACCGCTGGCATCGATAAACTGGGTGGTGGTGTCGGTTTTGTGTTTTGACAGCACCAAAATGTTCACGGCAATGGTGGTGCCAAAGAACAGGTTAGGAGCCAGTGAAATCACGGTTTCCACATAATTGTTATCGACTAGATACTTACGAATTTTTTGCTCAGCGCCACCACGGTAAAAAATACCGGGGAAGCACACAATAGCCGCACGGCCTCGGCCAGATAAATAATTCAGCGCATGCAGCACAAAGGCAAAGTCGGCTTTTGATTTAGGCGCGAGCACACCAGCGGGCGCAAAGCGGTCGTCGTTGATTAGGGTTGGGTCGTCGCTGCCTATCCATTTAACCGAATAAGGCGGATTGGAAACAATCGCGTCAAAGGGCTTGTCGTCACCAAAGTGCGGTTCGATTAAGGTGTCGCCCAACTGGATATTAAACTTGTCGTAGTTAATGTTGTGCAAAAACATATTCATACGCGCCAAGTTGTAAGTAGTGTGGTTTAGCTCTTGTCCAAAAAAACCGTCTTCAATGATATGCGCATCAAAGTGCTTTTTGGCTTGTAACAGCAACGAGCCCGAACCTGCCGCGGGGTCATAGATTTTATTGACACTGGTTTGGCCGTGCATAGCGAGCTGCGCGATCAATTTTGAAACGTGCTGCGGGGTGAAAAATTAGCCACCGGATTTACCCGCATTGGCGGCATAGTTTGAAATTAAGAACTCATAAGCATCACCGAACAAATCGATTTGGTTATCTTCAAAACCGCCTTCAAAATTGCCGAAAGACAGTTCAGACACGCGTTTTAATACCGCAGCAAGGCGTTTATTTTTTGCCTCTACCGTATTACCCAGACGATTACTGGTGGTATCAAAGTCGGCAAACAAGCCTTTGATGTCTTTTTCTGAATCGTAGCCATTGGCTGAGTTTTCGATTGCAGCAAAAATAGCCGCCAAATCCGTATTTAAATTTTCGTTCTTATGCGCATTAGCCGCCACATTGCTAAACAACTGGCTAGGAAGGATAAAATATCCTTTAGTGCGAACTGCATCATCTTTGGCAGCCAGAATGTTTTCATCATCGTTAGACATGGCAGCATAATTAACGCTCTCATCTCCGCCTGTGATGTAGTTGACAAAGTTTTCACTGATAAAACGGTAGAACAGCGACCCCAGTACATATTGCTTAAAATCCCAGCCATCCACTGAGCCGCGCACATCGTTGGCAATCGCCCATATTTGGCGTTGAAGTTCGGCACGTTGCTGTAAACTTGTCATTTATAATTCCTATTAAACTGATACTAATACGTGTCACTCGACACGTATCAAAAATTCTAACTTGTGGACAATTTGGGCGTTCAACTTAAATTCTGTTGGTATCTAACCCCGCAGCCTTAAGCCTGGTGGTTAAGTTACGCATCTTGCTGAACTCTGTTCCTAAACTTTGTTTAAGCCCCACGCCTTCACTGAATTCTTTTGAAGTGATGTGCTTTAGATCATCCGCGTATTTGATCATTTGCAGGTGTAACTCAGCCGTATACTGATTGCGTGGTGCATCAGCGAGTGCCAATTTAATTTGCTCAAAAATTGTTTGTTCAGACATGATCAGGACTTCGTTTTTATCATTTAGCTAAATTAGCTAATTTAGCAACAATATGCAAAGACTATCATCAGAGGAGCTCACTAGCGGTTATTTTATGATCGCGAATAGCTGAACATCACCCCAACGTAGTTGATATACGTGAGCCGTTTACATTCGACCTAGAACAAACCCTGGCTATTGCCAATCAGAAAAACTTTCCACACCCGCTATTACAAGATGGCGATATGGTGATGACCAGTGATTTACTTGTTGACTATACGGGGTGGCATGATCTTACGTAAAAGTGGAGTGTATAGAGTCGAAGGTGCTTGCCAGTGGGTAATATCCGTTCTTGCTGCTCGTCTAGTGATATTCTGTAGTAGGCTAGATTTTATTCGTTCTCAATAAAATCTGATACTTAGTCAGGCATAATTTTCTTTTGCTTCTATACTGATAGCTAGTATTCGCCAAACTAACAAGCAATTATGCTCCGGAAACAACAAAACAATGGGCGTGTATCTGCCTCAATCGGCTTTAATTCTTGTAAAGCCATGCGTGCGGTGTTTTTTTTATCTATTGGTCTTAACAGCCTGTTTTGCCATGCCGATACTGAAAACCCACAACAGCACATTTTATCCTTACTAAAAGCTGAACAGCCTCAGCAGGCATTTCAACTGGCGACATCATCGCTTGAGCAATGGGAAGGGGATCCTGAATTTGATTATGCTCTGGCCATGGCAGCGAAAGCCGCCGGAGAATTACAGTTGGCAGTGTTTGCTTTTGAGCGGGTATTAAATCGCCAGCCTGACTCCTTTTATGCCAGATATTATTTGGCGGTGACCTATTTCGAGTTGTATCAATTGCAGGCGGCACAAAATCAGTTTGAACTGTTGCAACAAAGCCAGGCGGAACATCAATATCGCGATAGTATTGCTAATTATCTAGAGGCGATTCACCGTCGCCTGTCGCAGCAATCCGGTCATTGGCAAAATTGGCTGCAACTTGGTGTTGGGGTAGATTCTAATGCCAATAATGGCGTAGAAGATGAATTTGTTAATATTCCATGGTTGGGAAATATTCGCTTGTTTGAACAAAGCCGGGAAATAGAATCTGCTTATAGTGATATTCAGGCGCAGCTGCTATATGCCAAACCTTTAAGTCAACAAAGTGCCTGGTATGCCGGTGCGAGCCTTCAGTCCGTGCAATATTCCAAGTCACTTGCCTGGGATCGCACTTACTATAGTGCTTTGGCTGGTTACCGGGATCAGTGGCAAAACTTGGAGTTAGATTTCAGTGCCTTCTACCGCCCGCTGCGCCTGGATGGCGATTCCTATTTGGAGTATTCCGGTCTGGTGATCAACGGTGGTTATCCGTTAACGGCCAGTAGTCGTGTCGGAGCCAGCGTTTCTTTGGCATTAGAGAGTTATCAGCAGGTTAATCATCGGGATAAAGAACAATTTATCGCTGCGTTATGGTTTAGTAAAAGTGTTAGGCAGGTCAGGCATAAATTCGTTCTAAGGGTGGGAACGGAAAATGCCAGGGCAAGTGGGAATCAACATATCGACAGGGACTTATGGGGCGCCAGTTATCTAATCAATTGGCGTATTAACGGTCAAACCAGTCTGTCAGGTAAATTTGATTATCTCGACGGAAATCATCAAGCAGTTGAACCTTTATTTCAAACGAAAAGAAAAACTGAACTTACCCGGCTTGAAGCGCGCTTGAATTATTTGTTTTTACCTAACTGGCAGGCCAGTATCACGGTTAGCCACATTAATCATAACAGTAATCTGATTTTGTATGATTATCAGCGCACTAAGGCGATGGCGTCGGTCAGGTACAGCTTTTAGGAGACTAAGATGAAACTATTGATATTTAGCTGTTTTTGGGTGGTTAGCCTCCTTAATTTATCTGTTATGGCTGCCGAGATGCAAACTAATGCCGGTAAAACCATTATGGCGCTTGGACAGGTTAAAGCGGCAACCGACGAAGGTGAACGCGCTTTAAAGCGCCGGGCGCCGATATTTATGCAAGATACGGTATTTACTGAAATCGATAGCCGTACTCAGCTGCGTATGGTCGATGGCGGCTTATTATCGTTAAAAGAGCAGAGTCAGCTGGCGATTGCCAGCTATGATTTTAATCCTCAGTCCGAGCAAGCTTCTATCGCGATGTCTTTGCTAAAAGGTGGATTGCGTACGGTGACCGGCAAACTGAGTCAGGGAAAAACTAATTATCAACTGAATACACCAGTAGCGAGTATCGGGGTGCGCGGCACTGATTACAGTGCTCAGTTGCTAGATAAGGAGCTGTTGCTGGCGGTGTGGCAAGGCGCCATTGATGTTCAGGTAACGGTTGGTGCCAGCCCAATAGCTTTTAGTTTAGGCAAAGAGCATGAATTCAGTATTGCGAAAGTAAAAGCTAATGGTGAAGTTGAGTTTTTATTACAAGTGCCAAAAGCCTTGGTGCTTGGTCATACCGCAGAACTGGTGCCTGATGCGGCGCCAGCTGCCGATGTCTTGGCTGCACAGCAACAGCATGATAGCGTTACTAGCAGTGTGAATCATCAGGAGTTTGAGCTCGCGCTCAATGACTATGATCAAACCACTGACGAGTGGATAGACGCCGATTTTAATTATGGTGATTTTTTGCCGCCATCTGATGGTTTGTCACGCAGCGGTAGTGCAACTTTTGGCTTACTGCAACACAGTTTTGCCAGTTCTTTGGGGGCGGTGCAGGAGGCGTTTATGTCGATGACTGTCGATTTTGACTCCGCACGGGTGGAGAGCGGTCAGCTGTCTTTTATCGATAGCCAGGGTGAATGGTTTGCGGTATTTAATGGCATTATCGAGCAGGGAGGGCTTGAGATAAATATCAATTTCGCCGCCCATGACAACGAGCTGGCAGATGGCTCGATCTCCGGGGTCTTTGTCGAGAATGGCAGTCAGGTGTTTGGCGATGTGTTTTTATCAGAAAATCTGGATTCGTCGATCAACGCCGGCGGTACTTTTGTGTTAGGTGAGAGTCAGCCATAAGCGAGTAAAGAGGACAAGAGGTCAGCATGAAACAATTTAATTTCTGTCTAATTCCCCTGCTGTTGTTATCTGTCCTTAGTGGGTGTGGTTCTGGTGAGCAAAATGAGCCGTCAGCAACACCATCTGCCGCGCCTGCTCCATTTGTGCTTACGCCACAATATGCACCGGGTGGCCGCCTCAAGGTTGCGCCTGTATCTGGCGCTAATGCCAGTGGTCAATTTGTTCATCCGTTTGATAATGAGAAATTTACCGGTAACTTACTGGCGTCGGTACGGGCGGAAGATCCTGATGGCCTGGCGATAGTCGGTTTGAGTTTTAACCAAAGTGCAGAGCTGAAATATTTGTGCGAACCTGAGGATGATTGTCCACAGGGCGTGTTCAGCAAGACCGAAACCAATATCAATCCGGCGGATTATGGCGTATACGTCGGGCCATTAACTTTAGGTTTATGGGTGTTAGATGATCTAGGCAATCAAATGCTGGTTGATGCAGTGACCCTGGATTGGCAATTGCGACGCATTGATGGTTTGACGACTAGCCGCTCCAGCGATGGCCAAAGTCTGGAGGTTAACTGGCAAAGTTCCTCTGAGTTATTGCGTTACAACCTGGTGTTGGCGGCTGAGTCTGGTGTAACGACTGCTAATTATTTGAGTAAAGCACAAGGCCAGGCGAAACTCGCGGTCAGTGGCGGGCCGCAAACTTTTACCGGGTTGAATGCAGATCAGCAATATTTTCTACAGTTAACCGGGGTTGATGGTAGCGGTGAAAGTGCCTTTAGTTCTGAATTAAGGTTGGCGGTGCCGTCCGGCTTGCCAAATACTCCGCCAGTAGTGCAGCAGGAAAGTTATTCGTCACCGCAAAACCAGGCGTTGAGTGGCAATGTTTTGCTCAATGATTCAGATAACGAAAACGATCAGCTCAGTGTATCACCTTTGCCGATCCAGTTCCCACAAAATGGCGATTTAGCGCTTAACCGCGATGGCAGTTTTATCTACACTCCGACGGAAAATTTTATCGGCAATGACAGTTTTATTTATGAAGTGCAGGATGGCCAAGGGGGGCTGTCGCAAGGCAGCGTACAAATCAATGTTGATGATATCAACGACCCGCCAACCGCCTTGCGCGATGCTTATGCAACGCCGGTTGATCAAGCGCTTAATGTTACGGCACCGGGAATTTTAGCGAACGATTCCGATGTCGAAGGCGATGCCATAAGTTTGCTGGCTACGCCGGTAGAAAATGTGCAGCACGGTACTCTTAATTTAAATACCGATGGCAGTTTCGATTATCAGCCTGATAGCGGCTTTTCCGGTCTGGACTATTTTATCTATCAAATTCAGGACATTCATGGCTTAACGGCTAATGCCAGGGTCGATATCAAGGTTGGCGATGTTAATGTGCCGCCGGTGGCCGTTAACGACAGCTATCAGCTCAATGAAGATGGTACGCTAACGGTAAGTGCCACAGCTAGTGACGCGTTGCTGATGAACGATTATGACTTGGAAAACGATACCTTAACTTTAACTGCCAGCTTAGTGGAAAATGTTAAAAATGGCGTGCTGACGATCGACGTTAACGGTAATTTTACTTATTTGCCAAATGCCAATTTTTACGGCACAGACAGTTTTATTTATCAAATTACCGATGGTCAGGATAACTTCGCCGAGGCCATGGTGTTAATAGAGGTGCTCGCGGTAAATGATGCCCCGGTTGCCCTGGATGATTATTATCAGATCAATGTTAATGGCAGCTTAAATGTTATGGCACCTGGCGTGCTCAGTAACGACAGCGATCCGGATCTGGACAGTTTGACTGTGATAACGACACCGGAAACTGAGCCTGCGCATGGTCAGTTGACTCTGGCGGCTGATGGTAGTTTTAGTTATCAACCAGATGCTGGCTTTAGCGGCCAGGACAGTTTTCAGTATCGGGTAACAGACCCAAATCAGGGGCAAGCAGTAGCATCAGTGCAGATTGATGTCGTTCAGTCTTCGATGTCACTAAAAGGTGCCTCGTTAACCACCAGCGGTAGTTTGACGCTTGAAGGTTTAGGGGAAACTTCTTCAGGCTCAGGTATCGGCCAGGTGCGTTACACCTTGGGCGATTGCGTGCAAACGACTTATACCGAATGTACCTTATCCGGCACTTATAGCGAGACTAGTGATAGCGAACATGAGCCCGGTGCTACCGGTAGCTATACCATGGTGTATGTTTACGATGGTACCGGTCCAACGCCGACCATCGCAGAGTCTATTTCCCCTGGCAGCAACACTGTGATTTTCAATGAGGTTGGCGAGAGCACTTTTACTTTAACCCTATTTCCTGACTCCGGCGGTGAAATTGTCGCTTACTTCCCACCTGGCAGTGGTAGCCCACTGTCATTTAGTGCATTTTTGGCTACGGATGCTGTTTGTTCGGGCTTAGGTGTAAGTCAGGCCTGTAATGTCGGTCAGGTGGGGCTAACGCCTGATGCGGTGATCATCGGAGATGTTGCCAGCTTTACTTTTATTATCGATCAACCCGTATTAAACAATAACCAGCCGCCGATTGCTAACCCGGATCAGGCAACTGTACAAGAAGATGGTTCGGTTAATATTAATGTGCTGGCCAATGACAGCGATCCCGATGGTGATAGTTTACAGGTGATTTCGGCGACTGCCGCTAATGGCAGTGCGGCAATCGAAACTGATTTTACCGTCACCTATCAACCGGCCGCTGACTTTAATGGTCAGGATACGATTAATTACACTATTTATGATGGTAAGGGCAATAGCGTATCTTCTACGGTTGAAGTGACTATTAGCCCGGTAAATGACGCGCCACAACCCGGTAATATCGATGGCCTGGTAAATAATTCGACCACAGCCATGTTTATTGACGTGCTGGCGGTCGCCACAGATATTGAAATGGATAATTTAACTTTGGTTTCTGCCATCACATCGGCGGGTAGTATTTCAATCGTTAATAACTTGCTGTATTTTGAACCAGGTGGAGTTGCCGAAAATACTCAGGTAGTTATCGAATATGTAATAGCGGATGGTAATGGCGGACAAACGACCGGCACTCTAGTGTTGTTTATCGCCAACAATTGGCCGAACGTTAACCCTGATGCTTATGCAACCCGCCCTGCTACTTTGTTAAATGTTGATGATCAGCAGTATTTATCTCCTTTGTTCAACGACATAGATGTAAATAGTGGCGATGTTTTAACTTATGATCTCAGGCTAACGCCAGCCAAGTTTGGCACTTTTACTGATTTTAGTACGCCTGAGTCCGGCTTTAGCTACCTACCTTTTACCGGCTCTTTTGGCATTGACGGTAGTATTTATCAAATAACTGACGGTCAGAACGAAGGCGAAGGCCTGTTTACCATTCAGGTCAGTGATATTGACTGGGATAACTCGGTTGCTAGCCCGAATATTCCTGTGCTGGATTTTCTTGATCTGACGTTCGACGGTATCGACTATGCATTGTTTAATAATGATGCTGTGGTTGAAACGCCGACGCCGTCTCAAGGTAAATACTACGCCGTTAGTGGCCGAATGATCATCAGTAGTTCGGATAAGCAAATATGGCAAACGGAATACGCTACTTATAACGGTAATTTAACCGCGATTGCCAGTGGCTATACCACTAAAAATCCGGGGGTAGAAACTCATATTGCCGTTGGTAACAGCTCCAGCATCTTGATGCAGCAACGCAGTGGCAGCAATGCCAGCCACTGGCTCGAACTGGCTACCGGCATAGCCAACGGCTTTAACAATATTCAGTTTGATGGCAGTCGTTTTATGGCGGTCAGTAAACAAAATGTCGCCTTTAGCGATAATGGTTACCAGTGGGCGGGCGTGACTGTTAATACGGATACTGAATTTCGCGATATTATTTTTGCCAATGACCTGTATGTTATTGTCGGTGATGGCGGCACCATAGAAACCAGCGCTGAAGGCGTTAGCTGGCAGTTGCAAACTTCCGGAACGGTGGAACGTCTTAATGCTATCGCGTATGGCAATGGCAGTTTTGTCGCTGTTGGTGAGAGTGGCACTATTTTATCATCAACCGATGGTGGCAGCTGGCTGTCTCGTATTTCGGGTATCAGTGATCATTTAAATCAGGTTGTTTGGCAGCAGAGCCAGTTCGTTGCCGTTGGCGATGGCAGTAAAGTACTGACTAGCCCAGACGGCATTAGTTGGACTCAGCAAACCAGCATAGATACCGGCAATATACGCTCGGTATTGTTTGATGGCAGTGAGTTGTTGCTGGGCAGTAATAACGGCGAGTTATTTGCCAGCCAGGATGGTCAGTCTTTTACGCCATTGCAGCAAAGTCAAGATCAATTAACGGCAGTTGCCAGCGATGGTGGCAATATTTTAGTTCGAGCTGGTAATCCGGCGCTGCTTTATCGCAGTAATGATCAGGGACAAAGCTGGAGTGCATTATCTGCTCTGGGGGCGATGAATGTTAACGCACTTGAATACTTTAACGGTCAGTTTATTGCCGTGGGTGATAACGGTTTGATTATGCTGAGCACTGACGGTGCTAACTGGAATACAGTAAGTAGTGGCAGTAGTGCCAATCTTCAGGATGTCTTCTGGTATTCAGGCCAGGATGTGCAGGGGGCTCCTTTTAGTCTTTATGTTGCGGTTGGCAACAATGGTGTCATCCTCACCAGTCAGAACGGCACAAGCTGGGCATTGGAGGTGAGCTCTCCGGCGAGTACTGATGATTTGCTCGCGGTCAGTCATGACGATGATTATTTTGTTGCGGTTGGTAACAATGGCCGGTTGCTGGTGCGCAATAATACCGCAACACCTGGGGCTACCACCTGGATGGACTTTTTCTCTAACACCAGTTGGGGCAATCTCCATGACATTTATTTCACGGGCAGCCGTTGTGTGATTGTCGGTGATAACGGCAGGGTAGTAACCGGTACTTCACAAACTGTATTTTCATCAAGTGTCTTATCACCGTCGCTGGCAATGTTTGCGGTTGATGGTAATAGCAATCAGGTCGTGGCAGCAGGTCAGGACGGCGCTGTTTTTGTCAGTCAGGATGGCGGCATTAGCTGGCAACAAGCGCTGCAGGCAACAGAGTTTAACTTGTATGATCTGGATGTCCAGCCGACCGGGAATTTGATCTATGCAGTAGGTGAGCGTGGTACTTTTATTAAGGGCACAACTGATATTAATTAGCTTAAATTTTGGTGTGGTTAATGAAGCAAGCGAGTAAGCGCTTAGTAGAGCAGCACTTGATTGCTTTGGTGATCACCTCTGTTTTTATGCTGTGGCAATTTGTTCCCTTGCCTTTGCTGACTGCGACCTTGAATCGTCTGGATGGCATTATTTATGATTTTCGCCTCAAGCATTTACCTCCCTGGCCAGACAGTGTCGCTAATATTCAAATTGTTGATATAGATGAACTGAGTTTGCAGGCGTATGGCCGTATGCCGTGGCCGCGGGCACAATTTGCCAATCTGACCGAAAAATTAACCGAACTGGGCGCCATCACCATAGCGTTTGATATTTTGTTTACTGAACCTGAAATGAACCCGGCTCAGCAGGTGCTGGCGGCAATGTCTGATAATAGCGTTAAGGCTCAGATCAGTGCAATTGCCGAACAATTGGATGGTGATCGCCAGCTTGCGACCCGTTTCAGCCAAAATGAGGTAATATTGGCGACGCTGTTTCATCATCAAGCGCAGATCACTAAAGGCATCTTGACACCAAGTTCGGTCACAGATCAGTTAGTGAGTCAAGAGCATCAGTTGCATCGCTTTGCCGGCTATTCTGCTAACACTGAAATGCTTGCCAATCAGGCTGGCGGCCAAGGCTTTGTCAATATAGTACCCGATGCCGATGGCTTTATTCGCCGTGCGCCCTTGGTGGTGGTTAATCAGGGCAAGATCTATCCGTCATTGGCTCTGGATGCGTTTCGCGCCTACAGTCTGGTAGATGATATGACACTCGAATGGCAACCGCCCCAGCTGGCATTTTTATCTGCTATCCGCATCGGACAAAGCCGTATTCCGACAGATAATCAGGGGCAATTGCTGATCCCGTTTCGAGCCAGGCCATTTTATTATCCCTATACTTCGGCGGCTGATATTTTGGCGGGTAAGATCAGAGATCAACGATTTGATAATGCCATGGTATTTGTCGGAACGTCAGCCACTGGCCTGGCGGATTTGCGTACCACTCCGGTGGCGTTAAATTTCCCAGGCGTTGAAATTCACGCCACCGTGTTTGATGCCTTGATGTCGCCACAAACCTTACCTTATCGTCCAGACTGGTGGCAAGGTGCGGTTTTTCTGCAATTGCTGGTGATTGCCGTGATTCTAACTCTAGTGGTGCCGAGACTGGCAGCACTTGGCGGTGAACTGTTTGCTAGTGCTATTTTGCTATTGGTGCTTGCCAGTAATTTTCTATTATGGCGTTGGCAGGCGATCGACATTCCATTGATATCAAGCTTGCTGTTGATACTGGCCTTGAGTGGCTATTTTATCAGCCATGGTTATTTATCAGAAAACAGGCGCCGTAAACAGGTGAAAGCTGTGTTTGACCGTTATGTTTCGCCCGCCCATATCGATGAAATGTTGGAACAGCCGCAGCTATTAAATTTAACCGGCCAGAAAAAGTTTCTTACCGTGTTGTTTTCGGATATTAGAAATTTTACGCAATTGTCAGAATCCCTACCGCCGGAGCAGTTATCTCTGTGGCTAAACCGGGTGTTTTCTCCGCTGACCGAAGATATTTTTTCCCATCAGGGCACGATAGATAAATATGTTGGCGATATGGTGATGGCATTTTGGGGCGCACCTTTGGCCGATGATCAACAGGCCAGTCATGCCTTATTGACGGCGTTTGCCATGCAGGCAAGTTGTACCCGGCTTAATCGGGAGTTTCAGGCGCAGGGATTGCCAGAAGTTCATATAGGTATTGGCCTTAACAGCGGTTTAATGAATGTTGGTGACATGGGGTCTGAATACCGGCTTAGTTATACAGTGCTTGGCGATTCGGTCAATCTCGGTTCACGTTTGGAAAGCCTGACAAAATATTATGGTGTTGAGATATTGATCAGTGAAGCGACTCGAGATGCCGTGCTTGCTGAATCTGATTCTACTTGGTCAGTGCAGGACTTTTTACTGGTAGATAAAGTCAATGTTAAAGGGAAATCTCTGTCGGTGACTATCTATCTGCCGCTGGCACCAGAGGTAGATAATAGCATACGCCAGCAATGTCAGCTGTTTGAGCAAATATTAGTGCAATATTTTCAATCACAGTTTGCTGAGGCAAAAGCCGGTTTGGCACAGCTGGAAAATGCCTTTCCCTATCCGCGCTTGATAGAACTGTACCAGCAACGTTGTGATCAGCTGATTAATGAACCACCAGCTAAAGGTTGGGATGGGGTATTTAGCCATCAGCAGAAATAACGGTCAGAGTAGGCTGTTAATTTGCATTTAACTGATTTTAATATCAATATCATTAGAATGATTAAAAAAACTCAATATAACAATGGTGACATCTTATGGCTTATGATTTTGGCTCACAAACATTAGGGATTAAAAACCCGTTTAAGATGGAAGGTTTGTTTAAAGCTGGTGCTGGCGTATTAGTGCTGTTAGCGGGGGTGATACCTTTACTTGAGGTTGCTGATACTTTGCAACAGGACAAGATCGCGGGCTGGGGCTATGCCATTCTTGGTTTTGTACTGATCACCAGTGGTGCCAGACATGCCGGTATCGGTATCTTTCAGCTGTTTCGCTATTTTGTTGGCCGTTCGGTGCCAAGCTCGCTTGCCTATAATCAGTCAGTTTCTGAAAAAGATATTGCTGAAGAAGAACGGCGGACTAATGTGCTGCTTTATAATGCCGAGCAGCTTCATGCCATGCTGATGGGTCGGAAGAATACTACCTTTAAAGAGCCCTTGGGTTGGATGGCGCGCCTGGTACATTCGCTATATCCTAAATTAACTTTTATGCCTTATCCGTTGCGTAATCTGGCGCAGGAACTGGCGGCAATGACGATCAATGTGTTGACTGCTTTGCTGGCATTTGCCATCGCCGCGTTTGTTATTAATGTCGGTCTGGCTGGGGAAGGGGCTAAGATCATCGCCTTGCCGGTATTATCTATTTTGTTATTAATATATTTGCTGATTAACTGGTATAGCACTGCTGGCTCGATCATCGGTAAAAAAAGCTCGAGACTGCATGCCACAGGCGGTAAATCTTTCGGCGGTTTAATCGCTTTGTCTTTAATTGTGCCTGTTGTCGCCGGTGTCTATCTTGATCAGTACTCTCCTGCCAGCCCTGAGCAATTGCAAACCTTTGTTGAAGCTACTGCGATGTTTAATGTTTGGGGTAATCTATTATTGTTGTTCGCTGCGATAGTGGTAGTGCTTGGTGTCACTTTACCTTTGCTATTTCGGCGCATGGCAGAGGTGACGCCGGCGACTGAGGTCAGTGAATATCGTGAAAACATGCAAGAGTCGGTACATCCGAACGAAATTTTCATAAATATCGAAAATATCGTGCTGGCGAATCGTCGTTACCGCGAGATCCCTAATCGCATTTACCGTAATTTCGATCCGAAATTGAATGAACAATCTGAAGGTAAAGGCAGTTTTAATGGTGAGCTGATCATTGAAACTCAGCCATCATTGGCAGAAGAACAAACCTCGCATAATGGTTTAAAAAAATTACTGACCGGGGTGAGCCAGCTAGGTTATTTGCTCGGTGCTTATTTGTTTTACATGTTTGGCTTAAAGCTTTTGGATGTTATCAAGCAAGCCACAAGCTTTAACGGTATTCAGCCAGGGCAAGAGCAAGTCCTTGGCTTTTTTAATTTATGCTCTGCGGCGCTGGCAATCTTTTTTGCCTGGCTGACAATTTCGACGGCGGCGCGGGTGATGAGTCAGGCATCACACTTATTTTGGGGAGAAATGCACTTTAGTTCTTTGCTGATGTTTATGAAAACCGAAGGCACTTATACGGAGTCAAAAATATCGACCGGCATGGCGATCCATGACAGTACGCGTTCGGAAAATACCGTGGTAAGAAGCAGCATTACTCCCTGGGTGATCACATCACGTATTAAATCAACCATTTTTGCGACCAGTGGAGGTGCTAACCTGGAGTCGATTCGTTACATCATGGGAATGAATAAAAATGAACAAGAGCTCGCTGATATTGTTAATGAAATCAAGTCATTCTTGCGTGGCCGTGAGGCGATAGCCTCCATCACTAATGAAAAGGATCTCGATAATGCCAGCCAGATTTTTCAGGTGAATCAGCAGACTCGGTCGATAAATGGTGATGGTTCAGCAAAGATTGAACAAAAAAATATCGATGATCAGGAAGCGGCTGGCTATCTGCGTAATCAGCCTCCAGAGGCTGATTAACCTCTATAGTGCGTATTTAACCAGTTGCACTATATCTTAACCTAAGCAAAGGTTGGCCTGTCGGTTGATGAAACTTTTCTTTGAGTAGTGTAAAGCCGTATTTGGCGTAAAAATTACGACCGATAGTGTTTATTTTAAATACTTCTACTTCCAGCTCAGCGTGAAGTTGTTGGGCTTTATCCATTAACATTTTACCTATGCCTTGGCCATGATAGTCAGGATGGAGAAAAATAGCGCCGACTTCATTTCCCATCAGGGCGATAAAACCTTTAACTTTATTATCTATTTCGGCAACCCAAATATCAGTATTGGGAATATAAATCTCGGTTGTATTTTTACGTTCTTGTGCAATAAATTCGTCAGTCATAAAGCTGTGAGCCACTCTGGTGGCGATTTCCCAAGAATCCAGCACGGCGGTTAAATCGTTGGTTTGATAGGGGCGAATGCTTATTGTCATTGTGTGCGCTCGTGGTCGATTAATTAGATTGATGATTATCATTAACCGTGAACGTGATAGATTGAATAAAAGCGACAACTTTAGCTGTTATTAGTCGAATTCAAAGTCTCCGTAAATATCGATAGTAAGGTCTCTTTGTTTGGCATATTCTCCCGGTGTTTGTCCAATCGAGGTTTTGAGATAACGAATTAAATGAGGCTGGTCGCTAAAGTCATATTTAGTGGCGATATCCGCCCAGTCGATAACTTTGTCTGTTGAGCTATATAAGTGCTCCAGCATTTTTTCTAAGCGGATCATTGATTGAGTTTGTTTCATCGTGAGTCCGGTAACCCGAGTAAAACTGCGCTCTAATGTTCGTTGTGAACGATAAAGTGTTGTGCCGATATTGGCTATGCGAGTGGTTTCAAGTAACTGAGTGGCTTGACGAACGAGTGTGCTGTGTTGATCGTTATGGCCTGTTTTGAGCCAAGCACTGAGTAAATTATCAAGCATAATAGCGGCTTGCCTGGGATGGTTAGCAGCACAACTGATAAACTGCTCTAGGTCAACAGTACTGGCTGTGAGCTTGTTGATGTCGACGGCCTGAACTAAATTTGTCACAAGTTTACAATCCTGGTTTAACAGTGAATAAGGAGCGCCGATCTTAAATTTGACACCGATAATTTGAAATGGCTGACGGTGATCCATAGTGAAGGTACTTAAGTGCTGAAAAAGCCAATGACTGCCAGCGCCTTGCTGGATGTTATTGCTATCTGCATAATGGTATGGAGTGTCTGTATCGGCTATGATTAAATGACTGGCAGGATCCGGGTTTAATTTTGGATATTGATGGCTGGTATCGTCAGGTTCTTTTTCTAAAAACCAGTAACATTCTACATATTTGGCAATTTCTTTATTGCCGGGGAATAACTTCCAGTTTTTCATTGGGCGATGTTCCTTTTTATTGTGGTTTTTAAGCTAATTCATTGGTAAATAAGGATGTTGCTATGGTGATGAACTTCCATGGATGGACTTGCGCGTCTTGTTTACCTAGTAGCAGTCTTTAATACAACTTTAATAAGTTAGAAAGCAGCATTACCTAGCCGTTAGCCATCAACAATTATTGGTTAGTTTCCACCAACTTGTAAACCCTAAGCCGTCACCTATACTCAATGATAAGGGTTATGGATGAAGTCTGACATCAGGGGTACGGAATGAAAATTGATAGGCTACTTTTAGTGTCTGGCATTGTTTTCTCTACATCTGTTTTTGCTAATTCCTCTGAACTTTCCATCAATATCACAGGCACTAACCTGGCTGAATTGATGAATTTGAAAATCACTTCCTTGGCGAAAAAAAAGCAAGATTTAAATGAAGCTGCTGCTGCTGTTTATGTGTTGACTCATGATGAAATTCAACGTTTAGGGGTAACTCGCATCGCAGATGCCTTGCGTTATGTGCCTGGCGTTGAAGTTGCCCAGCAAGATGCTGGTCGCTGGGCGGTCAGTATTCGTGGGTTTAATGACAGAGCGGCGAATAAACTGCTGGTGATGATCGATGGTCGCAGTATTTATAGCCCGTTGTTTTCCGGTGTGTTATGGGAAGAGAAAGATGTACTGCTTAGTAATGTTGATCGAATTGAGGTGATCCGTGGCCCGGGTGGAGCGATATGGGGAGCCAACGCGGTTAATGGCATTATTAATATCATTACCAAAAACGCTAATGACACTCAGGGAACTTACTTTGAGTATGGTTCAGGAAATGGGCAAAAGCAGCTTGTTCAAGCGAGAGCTGGCTGGCAGCTAGGCAGTGATAGTGCGATGAGAGTCTATGTAAAACATCGTGAGCATGATGCCTTTGCCAGCTCACTTAATGATACTAATCAGCATAGCCAACTTGGCTTTCGAGTTGACTATTCCTTAGGTAAAGATAATCAACTGATCGCTCGTGGCGACGCCTATGAAGGAAAAATCGGTAAATTTGATCCGCAAGATTTACCCGATGGACAACGCTGGTCAGGCGGTAATCTCATGTTGATCTGGCAAATTACAGGTAGCAAAGGGGCGCAACATAAAGTCAAAGGGTATTATGACAGAACCTTATTGGAGCTGCCGACATTAACCGACAGTAGAAAAATCTGGAATGTTAATTATCAATATCAAAATCAATGGCAAAGGCATGAAGTGGTGGCCGGTGTCGGCTATCGAGCAATTAATGATAATGTGCAGTTTCTTCCGATTAACTATATTCAACCACAAAAACAAAGCCAAGGTATCTACCAGACATTTATTCAGGATGATATTCACCTAAGCGATAAGCTGCATTTTATTTTAGGCACTAAGTTTGAGCACAATGATTTCACAGGCAACGAGTGGCAACCTAGCTTGCGCATGTCTTATAAATTTGTCGATAGTTTTGTTTGGGCTGCTTGGTCAAAATCGGTAAGGGTGCCAACACGACTAGAAAAAGACCTTTATTTTCCTGGCTTTACTGGGGAATTATTAGATTCAGAAACTGCAAAGGTTGCTGAGCTTGGCTGGCGTATTTCGTCTGAGTATTGGTGGCTGGATATTACCGCTTATCAGGCGAAATATGATCAGTTAGTTTCTGTTGAAAGCTATGGCTATGGCAATGGTACATTTGGTGATGTTAAAGGCATAGAGTTGAGTTCCAGTGTCCAGCTGGCGAAAAACTGGTTGGTTAGGGCAAATATGTCACACGCAACGATGTCAATTGACCAGAGGGAATCAAGCTTAGCTATCGGCTCATCTTCACTTAGAGAAGGGCGAATGCCAAAGAACATGGCACAGCTTGGTTCCTTGTGGGATGTTAATGAAGATTGGCAGTTCAATGTTTATCTGAGGTATGTCGATGAAATGAAAGAAAGAAGCATCGATAGTTACTGGACTTATGATGCAACGATTAACTGGCAGGCATCAAGCAAATTTTCTTTAGCATTGGTAATGCGCAACCTGAAAAAACATCAGGAGTGGCAGAGTGACGTTAATGTTAAAAATGACCTGCTATTAACCTTGAGGTGGCAATTGTGATATTTCGTAATATTGCGTTTATTTTGTTGTTCTTATCGCCTGTGGCCTCTGCAAATGCAGTGGTTTATCAAATAAAAGCATCTTATGTTTATAATTTTTTGCAATTTGTCCAATTCCCGGAAAATACCTTATTACCGGCAAATACCATTAATGTTTGCGTGGTTGGTGAGAACCGTTTTGGTAGAGCACTTAAAGAGTTAGATAATGCCTCAACGCCACAAGGTAAAATCAAAATCAAATTAATCAATCACACGGCTTCTAATACTGAATTCTCACCTTGTCAGGTGCTCTATGTGGTTGGTGATGACAGAGCTTTATCACAACATGCATTAGCAGCGGTAAGTACCAGCAATGTGCTTACTATTGGCGAATTTTCTGAATTTCCTCAACTTGGCGGCTTCATTGAGTTATTTATTGATAAAGATTCGGTACGCTTTCGTATCAATCAAAAGCTTATCGGTAACACCAGCTTTAAAGTAGCCGCACAGTTATTATCATTGGGAGTACCAAGTAATGGATAACGACCAAACTGTACTAAGTAGATGGTGGAAAAATACTACCATTAGAAGCAAAATCCAATATAGCTTGTCGGCATTTGCTCTGGTTGTTTTGCTAGTGACCACTATTTCGCTGACGATAACCGCCAATGGTTATTTTCAGCGCAGTAATTATCGAGAACTTTCTTTATTGGCTCAGGTATTGGCGGAAAACAGTAAAGCAACGTTAGCTTTTGGTGATAAGGAATCTGCAACCAATATTTTATCTGCAATCGAGAAAAACCCAGATATTGCAACAGCAGCCATTTATAAAAGTGGAATGCTGTTTGCTGTTTACCCTGACAATGTTGAAGTTGAGTCATTTGATTTGAATAAATTGCGACAAGGAACCTGGCGTAATGATCAGGAGTATTTTGCCAGTTCGCCGATTAAGGTTAATAACAAGGACATCGGCTGGTTAGCACTTAATGCGAATTTCAATAGCTGGCAGTTATTTTGGAAAAATTTACTGGGTGCTATGATTGGCGTGTTGGCGTCGATCGCCCTGCTAACTTATTTCACCTCTTATTGGCTTAAAAAGCACGTAATCGTCCCGTTAAAGGCATTGTCAGTGTGGGCAACCAGTGTTTATAAGAATAAGAACTTTTCCGCGCGGGCAACTAAACATGGTGATGATGAAATAGGTCAATTGGCAGATAGCTTAAATGCCATGCTGGCGGAACTCTCAAAACAGGAATCTATCATTTCGTTAAATAGTGAATTGGAAGATGAAATTAAGGTGCGTAAAGAAACTGAATTGCAGCTTATTAGCATGCGAGATCAGGCAGAAAATGCTAACCGTTCGAAAAGTGATTTTCTCGCCAATATGAGTCATGAAATTCGCACCCCAATGAACTCTATCATCGGTTTTGCTGATTTACTATTGGAAGAATCTTTAAGCGAATTGCAACGTAAACACCTGATGACAGTGCGTAGCTCAGCACAAGATCTTCATTCCTTATTAAATGATATTTTAGACGTTGCCAAGCTTGAGGAGGGCAAACTGCAACTAGAAAGTGTAGCATTTTCTGTTAAAGAATTGGTTGTTCAGGTAATGAAAACCTTTGAGCTTAAGGCGCAGGAGAAAGACTTACAGATGATACAGCGCGTTTCCGATAACCTGGCGGAACATTATTTAGGTGATGCCTTGCGTTTAAAGCAAGTTTTGATCAACTTAATTGGCAACAGCATTAAGTTTACCGCTAGTGGCTCTATTATGGTGGCGGTAGAGCAGTTGGATGAGCATCAGTTACAATTTATTATTCGAGATACCGGGATAGGTATTGCCAAAGATAAACTGGATAAGATTTTTGAAAGTTTTAGTCAGGCTGACACTTCTACCAGCAGAAGGTTCGGTGGTACAGGCTTAGGCACCACAATTTCTAAACGCTTGATTGAATTGATGAATGGTAAAATTTGGGTAGAAAGTAACGAAGGAGTCGGTAGTACTTTCTATTTTACCGTGCATTTAGAACGCACAGAGCAACAAGCAGAAACCAAAGAATTCAATATTGATTCTCAGTTACTGAGATCTGATAAGTCGCTTGATATTTTGGTGGCTGAAGACGGCGAGCAAAACGCTGAATTGTTAAGGATAAGGCTGGAGGGCTTAGGGCATAATGTTGTTCGGGCAATCAATGGTGAAGAAGCGGTTAAATTATTCTCAGAGCAAGTATTTGATATTGTGCTTATGGATATTCAGATGCCGGTGATGGACGGTTTGCAGGCAGCTGAACAAATACGATCACTGCCGGAGCAACAGTATGTGCCGATTATTGCGTTAACCGCCAGCGTGATGCATGAAGACAGGAAAGCCTGTTTTGCTGTTGGTATGGATGGTTTTGTTAAAAAACCTGTAGTGTTCAACGAGCTGTTTACTGAAATGTCTAAGCTGTTGCATCATAAGTTTAACTCGTCGGCTGAACGCTTAGTGGTTAATAAACAGCAGACGTCCTCTGAAGTGACTTATATCAATTTTGAACAAGGAGTCAGCACCTGGGCGAGTGCCGAAGTTTATACCAAAAACTTAAAGCAATTCGCTCGCATCCATCAGCTTGATATGAACACATTAAAGCACAATATTGCGCAAGCAGATCTGGAAGCTGCGGAGCACTTAGTGCATGCCCTTAAAGGCACAGCAGGTAATTTAGCCTTAATTGATTTATATGATGAGTTATTGATCATGAATGGTTATTTAAAGCGTAATGATCAAAGTGCAGCGCACGAGCATATTAAAATTTTAACCAATACCTTTAATGCCAGTATGGCTGCCATCGCTCGACTCGAAGATGGTAAGAGTGAACCCCTTTGTACTCGTGCGATAGATTTTGATGAATTAAAAGTGTTGATTGAACACCAAGTTATCTGCTTAGCAGATGGTAGGCTTGAAGATGATTCGCTGCAAATTGTTATTAATAAAATTCAATGCCTGGATTTTCCTAAAGAGCAGATTGAACAGCTTATTAATGCGGTAGACAGTTTTGAACTGGCGCTTGCAGCAGATACTCTAAGTGAGCTGCTGAGTGGGTTAAAGTCCATGGAGAAACGCCATGGTTAAAGATAATACCACCCCCAAATTACTTATCGTTGATGATGAGCCTAATAATTTGCAAATATTGAACCAGGTGTTGTCGAAACAATATCAGTTATTATTTGCCAAAAGTGGCGCAAGAGCGATTGAAATAGCTCAACAACAGCGACCTCATCTTATTCTGCTTGATATTATGATGCCGGAAATGGATGGTTTTGAAACCTGCCGTTTATTAAAGCAATACCCTCAGACACAAAAAATCCCGGTGATCTTTGTTACAGCGATGTCAGATATAGAAGATGAATATCAGGGCTTTGAAGCTGGTGCTGTCGATTATATCACTAAGCCCATTAGCCCGGCGATAGTACGCGCCCGAGTGAAAACCCATTTATCTTTGGTTAATGTTAATGAATTAAGGAATACTCAGCTACAGATCATTCAATGTTTGGGGCGGGCGGCAGAATATAAAGATAATGAAACCGGCCTTCATGTTATCCGTATGAGCCATTATTCCAGGTTGTTAGCAAAGGCCTATGGTTTAACGGAATATCAGCAGGATTTAATATTTCATGCTGCTCCCATGCACGATATCGGCAAAATAGGCACACCGGACAATGTCTTGCTCAAGCCGGGCAAACTCGATAGTGAAGAATGGCAAGAAATGCAGCGACATGCGCGTATTGGCAGTGATATTTTAGGTCAGCATGACTCCCCTTTGCTGGACATGGCAAGAGTGATTGCTGACACCCATCATGAAAAATGGGATGGTTCCGGTTATCCAAACGGGCTTGCCGGTGAGCAAATTCCTTTAGTTGGCCGTATTGTTGCTATCGCGGATGTTTTTGATGCGCTAACTACGAAAAGGCCATATAAAGATCCCTGGACGATTGATGATGCTATTGCGCATATAGAAGCGAGTGCCGGCCAGCATTTTGATCCCCAATTAGTTGAGCTGTTTAAAGAGGTTTTACCTGAAGTGTTAATGGTGAAAGAAAAGTGGCAAGAGGAATAAAGATATTCGTAAAATTGCTATCAAAAACGCCGAACTTATTAAAAAGTTCGGCGTTTTCTATAAGCTTACTTATCAAATTACCCAGCCGAGCGCTTGTGCTTTCTCGTAGGCTTTCTCACTGATATCTTGGGCAACAAAATGATGGTATAAAATCATGATGCCCAGCACATGGTTGAGTAAGGCATCGTTTTGGATTTTCTCTGCATCACTGGTGGTATGGCTTTCCTGACGTTGTATTAATATTTCCAAAAACCCCGGATCTATGAGTTTCGCTTGTTCAAGCCTTTGCGGTGAAGCAAATTTATCAAGAAGTTTTCTCAGTTTCTGCCATTTATCCTGATCGGTATGAGCCGGCGGTGCCATAAAGGCGAACTTTTCGCGGTTGTATAGGGTTTCAGGCAATAAGCCTTTCATCGCTTCTCTAAGCACGTGCTTTTCTCTATTACCCTTGATGCGCATTTCAGGCGGGATTAAACAGGCAAATTCTGCCAGTTTATGATCGAGAAATGCCGGGCGTGCTTCCATCGAATTTGCCATGTCGACTCGGTCACCACCCCAGGTCAGAATTTGCCCTTCGAGCATGGTTTTGATCCAGACATACTGAGCTTTATCCAGTGGATGCCGATCTTTGAGGTAGTTTAAATCGAGCTTTTCTGCGATCGCCGCGCCAGGTTCATACTGGATAATATCGTCTCGTCTGGTTTGATGAACCAGTTGCTTCGCGACACCGCTACAGCCTAACCAGGGTTGTAAACAACTCGGGGTAAAGCCAACCTTGCTGTTAATTTCTTCCGAGCTGTATTCGTCTTTCGGCAGCATAGCGCCTTGAAATAATTTATTATTGGCTTCCAGTGTTTGCTGCCAGCTAGCTGCTTGCTCCTGATCTAATCCATCCATGCCATGTAAAAACATGTCTTTTCTAAACGCTGGATAACCGGCAAATAGCTCATCTGAGCCTTCGCCCGTCAGTACGACTTTATAATTTACATGACGTACCTGCTGCGACATCATTAGTTTAGCCACTGCTAAGGTGTTGTAAATGGTGCGTTCGGTATGCCAGATAGTGCGTTCAAAGTTGTCGTATAATAGATCGGCGTTGAGGGTTAATATTTCCTGCTCGGCATCAACTGATTGTGCCATTTCGGTAGCGATCGGCGTTTCGTCGTAATCTTCATTATCAAAGGCGATAGTAAAGGTTTTGATTTTTTCCTGTGAGGCAGCCGAAGCCAAGCCTAGGATAGAGCAGGAATCAATGCCACCAGATAAATAACAACCAACCGGGACATCGGCATTTAATCTAAGTTGTACCGCTTCTAATAAATGCTTTCTCACCCCTGAAATATAAAATTCATCCGAATGTTTTGGTCGCATTTCCAGTTCTGGGAAATCCATATCCCAATATTTATCGGTTGCAATTTGGAACTTGCCATTTTTACGGGTGATTTTCAGCATATGGCCAGGCTCAACCTGAGAGATGCTTTTAAATGCGGTTGTGCCAGGCACCATTACCTGAATGAGTTGATGAAACAAACCGTGGGTGTCGATTTCGGCGTTGACCTTAGGGTGTGCCAGTACGACTTTGACTTCCGAACCGAAGACGATTTCTTCACCTGTATTGGTCCAATATAAGGGTTTGATACCAAAGCGGTCACGCACTAAATATAGTGCATCTTCCTGTTCATCATAGAGGGAAAATGCAAATTCACCTCGTAATTGATCTAAGGTTTTATCAATGCCTAAGTGTTTGAATAATTGTGGAACAATTTCTGAATCACTTTTGCTTTTAAAGTTAAAGCCCTGAGCGGTTAAATCGGCACGAATGCGCTGAAAATCATAAAACTCACCATTATGGGCGTAAATGATAGTGCCGTTTAGCCAAAATGGCTGACGACCACGTTCTTCATTAAGATCTATGATAGATAATCGGGAGTGACTCATGCCAACCCCTAAACTCTTTGGATTGCAATAACCGTAATTGTCTGGGCCGCGATGATGCTGGATCGCCGCCATATTAACTAGAATTTGTGAATCGATATCGGAATCTTTACTTGATGCAAAAACACCAGCAATGCCACACATAATATACCTCTGGAAAAATTAAATGATGTCGAGCACGCGTTCGGCTCGTCTAACAAGACAGGTTAATAGTGCTTGTCTTAAGAACACTGCGCCTCTGGCCTGAGCGAAATACCAGTTATGATGAGTTTTATCTAAGCTGGTACAAAGCTCTTCACCACGCGCTAATGGATGGAGAATAATGGCATCTTGTTTCAGTTTGGTGTGCTCTGATAATACATATTTGCTGCCATATTCCTTAAATGTATCCCCTTCCCAGGTTATGGCATTGATATAGATGACATCCGCCAGTTTGACACTTGCAGTAAATGATGAGGTAACATCAACTTTAATGCCTTGTTCAACTAATTGTTCTTTTTGCTCAGGACTAAAGACCGTGTTTTCCTGCTCATTGGCAACAATAGTGACGGATTTGAATGCTTGAGAAAATTTTGCGATCAGTTTAAGCAGGCTTCTAACAGTTCGCATTTTTGAAGGCATGCCAATGATGCAAATATCGATAGGGTTTTCTGGCTGTTTGGCAATTAAGTCTGGTCGCCATTTAAAAATGGTGTAGAGGTCGGCTAATGCTTGAGTTGGGTGTTCATCAAGGCCATTACCGGCATTAATGATAGGAATACGCAAGGTATCCATCATTTCTTTCACTGACTCTTTGTTTGAATCTCTTAATACTACGCAGTCGCCATAATTATTGAACATTTCTGCGACATCGCTGAGGCTTTCACCCTTGGCAATTCCTGTGGTGGAACGATCGGTGATCGACATGATATCGCCGCCGAGTCGGTGCCAGGCACTCTCAAATGATAAGCGGGTTCTGGTGCTCGGCTCATAAAACGCCGAGATTAATATTTGCCCCTGCAGTGATGCAGAAAATCGTCCAGGGTTTGCTTCATATTTAGCGGCTAAGCGGAATAACTGTAGTAAGGTTTCATTATCCAGTTGATCGGCTGAATAGATATGCTGATTCGTTAACTTTTCCAGGTACTCGCCATCTTCGACAATCGCGCGTAACAAATTTTTTGGGTGTGCGTTGCCGTAGACATCGGGTTTCTTTCTTTCGAAATTCACTATCTCTTGTAAGTTAGGATCTACCATAATGATTTGTGCTTTAAGTCCTTAAATAAAAAATACAACAAGAAAACAGGGGTACAACTGCACACCAGTAATGCGGCATAGATAATAAACATCAGTAAATCTTCATTAATGTACATGTTTACCTCCTTGTTGTTCTTGCCAGTGAAAATCTATTGCTTTGAATCGAATAAAGTATTGGCAAATGGCAAATGAAACAAAGCAGGAGCTGATAGCTGCGGTATAAAAACCGAGTTGAAAATAGAAAATTAAACCGATAGTAGTGCCTGTAACCATGGCAAAGGCTGCTCCCTTGCCTGATAGTTTTGTGCCGTACAAACCATAGATGATTGGCCAAATGGTTGAAGCGACAAAAGCACCGGTAAAGTTAAGTAATGCGCCGAGCGTCGCCATTTTCGGTAAGCATGCTAGCCAGGTAGTAATGCCGAGCAGGATAATCATTAACTTGTTTACCGTCAGTAATTGCTGATTAGAGGCATTTTTCATTAGCAATTTTTTATAAATATCATTAGACAGCAGATCGGACGTTGCCGCTAACAAGGAGTCCATACTCGAGGCGAGCGCGGAGAAAATAATGATAAATACTAAAATCGCTCCTGAAGCTCCTAGTACTTTTGCCGCTACCAGTGGGCCAACCATATCTGGTGATTCCGGGAAAATACCCAGAGAGTTCGCAGAAAAAGCAATAAAGCCGGTAACTATCGGAATTGGGAACCACAGCAATGCTGAATATTTAAATGATTTTTCACCAACACCCTGTTTAAAAGCGAGTGCTCTTGACCACCAAACATTGGAATGGAAAATCTCGCCAATACCGAAAAAGATATTATTAAAGAAAAACATGATGGCTGCTGGAAATATCAGGTTAAGTAATTCCGGCTGGCTTTGTTTTACATTTTGATAAGCGCTAGTAAAACCAACCTGATCAAGGCAGGCATAGGCGATATAAGCGACACCTGAAATGATAATCAGGGTTTGGGCGAAATCAGTTGCTATTACCGCTCTTAGGCCTCCCAGCAATGTATAAAGCACACAGACGACAATTATCACTGTCATCCCTGTGTGGTAGCTGATCGGACTTAAACTTGATAGCAAAATGCCCCCTGCCATGCCAAGGCTAACCAGCCAACCGAGAGCGTAACATAAGGATATGATCAAAAATGCTACCCAGGCAGCTTTGCCATATCTTAAGTAAAAGAAATCACCACTGGTGACTCCGTTTGGTAATAAGGATTTAATTTTTTTAGCTAACGGAGCAAATAATAATAGGCCGAGTGCTGCCATTGAGTAACCAAGCATCCCCCAGATACCAAACTGATAAGTTAATTGTGGCGCAACGAGCGTGGTATTGCTGGTGACCCAGGTTGCCATAGCTGTCGCAGTGGCTAGGGCAAAACCAACATTTCGCCCTGCTAAAGCAAAATCATCCTGGGTTTTTGATTTTTTTCCTAGATACCAGCCCCAAAGTACCCAGATAAGCGAAAATGCAGCTAAGATGATAATGGTATCTTGCATGCTGATCAGCTGTGAAATCATATCGTTATTCTTCTTGTTTTATTTTTAGAAGTCTAAATATTAGTGCGCAAAATAATATTGCGCCGATAATAAATACCGTGAATGCCTTGGATAGGGCGTGATGCTTTACGGTAAAACGCTCTTTTTTTATCGGAGAGTTGATTTTATTTGAGTAATAACTTACCTGATATTCACCATCAGACAATCCGGATAAGGTAAAAGCCTTTTCCTGATTAATGGTATGTTTTATATAAGGTTTATTGTTTTTTGTTACACTGAGTTTTACACACTTTTTAGCGCAGTCAATATGAGGGATGGCTAATGAAATATAGCCTTCATTGACAATTTGACTCGCCTCGCAATTTAAGCAAAGCATGAGCAAGAGTAAAAAAGTAGACTTCAAATCATTAGTTAAGATCGTTAGTGATATATTCACCCTAACATTGATTTGAGTACTAATCAAATACTGAGCGTTTATTGAACATGTTATTCAAAGTGTTAGTTTAAGGTAATATTAGGGGCTTATATGGACTCCCCGTTCATGTCAAAAAGAAAAGCGTAAAATAAATTAGATGCTTGCTTATATACGGACTCAATTTGAGGAGCTACCTCTGGCGAGTTAGTGAAATTTTTAGAGTAAATGCCATGAATGATGAAAAGCTGATCAAGATACTGAAAATCTTTATTGTACTCGGTATTTGCCTATTATTGCTTGGTCATTATTTTATAAGTTATCTCGACTTACCGCAGAAATTAGGTATTACCGGTATGATCATCAGTGCTGGTTGCATTGCATTTGGTTTGATCTTTTCTTTGCCGACGAAAATGTATCTGACTTTTTTGTTGGTGAAACGAGAAAATGACCGGAACAGTAAAATGGATCACAAGCGTTAGAAAATATCCCTGATATTCTTTGTTATCATTGAATATTCATCTGTTTATTCCTGATATGATAAGCAAGAATGCGCTGGAAATTTAATCATATCAAGCGTAAGGAATAGTTATGACTCT
This sequence comes from uncultured Thalassotalea sp., assembly GCA_964620605.1. Classification (GTDB taxonomy): domain Bacteria; phylum Pseudomonadota; class Gammaproteobacteria; order Enterobacterales; family Alteromonadaceae; genus Thalassotalea_E. The sequence continues at coordinate 7,140 of CAZUHQ010000003.1, read as the reverse complement.
TGGCGAAAAAATAAGACAATTACGAAATCAAGCCGGGCTTACCCAACCTGAATTGGCGGTTAAAGCAAAGGTTGAGCAATCTTATCTCTCTAAATTAGAAAATGATAAAGCGTCACCTTCATTCGATGTTATTGAAAAAATAGCTCAGGCATTAGAGCTGGAAGTAATGGCACTAATAGAAAGTTTAGATAACCACTATTTACAGCAGAATTTAGCCCATTTACCTGAGGTTGCGCTTAAGCTTGATCATTGTAAACAGCGGCAAAATGCTAAGCTAAAAAAAGGCTATTTGCTCAGTGCGTTATTGATTGTTTGTGGAGTTGCTTTGGTAACACTGGGCAACTCTAATACTATTTTTCCGAATATGGTCTATCAATATAAATCGATGGGTTTTATTAATAGCGGTGAAGTAAATCGCCATTTTCGTACTCACCCGTTACATGAGCTCGCAGAAAGCCGTGAACAATCACAGCAGCGTATTGCAAAAAATATTAGTCGTATTGATGAAGAGTTATTACTGACTCGTAGTTACCAGGGTGAGTCTTATGTTGAAAACTATGGCCCTCGTAAACGTTATTTTGAACTGGTCGATCAACGGGAAGTAGAATCCCCAATGCGTGATATCAGCATGGTGATGGGATTTATCTGCCTGTTAAGCGGTGGCTTTGGGCTAGGTTATGTCTTTCGCTTTTTTAAAACCTAGCACAATGGCTTATGCGAAAGTTGAGGTTACTTAATTACCGAACCTCCGACAGGATATTTCTTGTATTGCGGATAAAGCTCAATATAGTCGCACCAGCTACTGAAGCTGGTGTAATCATAACGCTTATCGCTGGCGGTGAACCAGCGGGTAACGGAAAGTGGCGGTAAGCGAAATTTCTTTTTATAGCCATCAATGGCTATCCAACAGGCAAGTTCTGCAGTGGTTTTATTTTGTACCTGAATTTGAGCATAGCCCTCAGGTGTATAGCGATAAAATACCTCAGTTTTTGGTTTACTGAATGCTGAAAATGAGACACAGATAAAGAGCAACAGGAAAAGTAATCGTGTTTTTTTGAAAAAAAACTCAAGTAAAGTTGCTCTTTTAAAGTTCATGTAAATCACCAGCTTAGCTATGCTCTATTATCTTACTGTATCTGCAATTGTTGATGTTATGTTAAATTTTGTTGAGATTTTTCAGTTTTTACTATTGAAAGCGATCAACTTAGTCTCCATAACTATCTGCAATGAGTATTCTGTTATAACAAATTAGATTACAAATACAGTAGAAAATTTCAAAAAAGTTAGAGTGAATTATATATGAATATAGTAGCAGTAAAAAAAGAGCAACATCAAAACCTTAAAGTTGCCAACCAACGTGATTTATCACATGTTGCAAATCAACACATAGTACCAGTAAATGTCCGTGAATTTGCTCAGGCTTCTACTAGTTACCCAATTGTTATCGTTAAAGATCCTGATTCAGAACGCTATCGTACTGTTGCCATGTTAGGCCTTGAAGCGGGTGAAAATTTATATCATGAAGAAAATAAATGGCAGGCTATTTATATTCCTCATGCCTTGTCTGTGGCGCCATTTTCTTTAGGCTTAGATCCTGAGAAAGAGAAAACCTTAACTGCCTGTGTCGATCTTGACAGCCCATTTGTCGGTGAAGATAAAGATAACGCATTATTTGATGCCGAAGGTAATGACACTGATTTCTTCAAAGGTATTCAAGAGCAACTTGGTCGTTTATATGAAAACGAAGTAGCGAATGAGAACTTTGTTAAAGTGCTGGCTGATAACGAGTTATTACAAGAACTGGAATTACAGGTTGCGTATAACAATGGTGAGCGTAAAAAACTCGTTGGTTTATACGGCATTAATGAAGAAAAACTGCAAAACTTAAGCGATGAAAAAATCTTAGAGTTATATAAGCAGGGCGCGTTTATGCCAATTCATGCCATGCTTGCTTCTTCAGGTCAGGTTAATCGTTTAGCTCAGTTACGTAATGCCAGTGAAAATCCGGTAAAAGTTAGCGGTATTAACTTTAGCATTGTCGGTGCTAAAGAGGAAAAATAATTAAGAACTAGCATCTTAACTTCAGATATTAAATCAAGGGAGCTACTAAGCTCCCTTTTTTATTGGCAAAAGCTATGCTAGTTTTAATCCATAGTGATTATATTTTTCTGAGGTTTAAATGGCTGAAAAGAATAAAATAGCTAAGGAGTTGGATGAAAAAATTCAGACTCTGGCCGGAGAAATTTATGTCCAGATTGAAGAAAAAGTCGCTGAACTTATTAATAATCACACCAATGATACACAGTTAACTGATCAAGAAGTTGCTCAACATCCTTATTATCAGGCACTTGTTGAAAAAAAACAGTCATTAGAGCAAAGTTTTCAGAGTAGTGAGCAGACTCTCAAAGATAATGAGCAGCAATATCAGGGACAACAGCGAAAACTAGAAAAACAAATTGCTGAATTACAAAGAAAAATAGAAGATCATCAATCCCTTAATCAGGCAAAACTTACCGATACTGAAGCTGCGTTGCAAACTAAGCTGGCGGAATACTCTGAGCTAAGCGAACAGCATCAGCAGCTAATCACCGAGCAACAACAGCTACAACAAGTATTACAACAAGCTCAACAGGAAAATACTGAACTGGAACAACAACTGGCTGGGTTAACAACCAGCGAAAAAAACTTGAAAAAAAGTGATCAGGCAAAATCTGCGACCTTAGATGTCCAAAATCAGCAAATCTCAGAGCTTAATAACCAGGTCAATAATTTAGCCGCTGAACTTGAGTTGGCCAAAGCTGAGCAACAACAAAGTTCGAACCTGGCGACACAAATGACCGAGCAGCAAACCAGCATGGCAGAACTTGCAGAAAAATATCAAGCGAGCCAGCAGCAGTTAGCACAAATATTTAACGAGAAACAGGCGTTAGAACAGGGGAATACGCAACTGACAAAAGAAGTCAGTCAGCAAAAGCTGCAAATTTCTAAGCTCGATAATCAAGCGAAAACGTTAGCCACCGAACTAGCGCAGGCCAAAGATCAGCAGCAACAAAACGAAACTCTGGCTAGCCAGGTTGCTGAGCAAGCATCCACTATTGAACAGTTATCGGAACAGTTGCAGCTAAGCCAGCAACAAGCTAATCAGCAAACTAAACAAAATCAAGAACTGGAAGCAAGTAAAGACCAACTGACTGAAGAAATTAAGCAGCAAAATACTGAAATTCATTCATTAAAACAGCAGTTGGAACATAGCAAGCAACAATTGAGCGATGCCGAGCAAACGAATGTTGAAAACGGGCAGCAATTAAAGCTATTAACTGAAGATAATCAACAGTTAACGGAAAAACTTAATGCATCAACCGAGCAGCTGGCGCAACAACAAGCGGAGCATCAAACGGCACTGAAACAATTAAACCAAAGGATGCAGGACAGTGAGCAGATCCAGCAAAAGAATGCCCAGGCGTTAGTTCAGTTACAGCAAAGTTATGATAATTTGGCGACTTCGTTTGAGCAGGCTCAGCAGGAGATCATTGAGTATCAGACACAATCTAAACAGCTGTCTCAAGACCTGGAGCTGGCACATAGTGAACTGGAGCAGAAAAAACAAAGATTTAGCGCCCAGATAGAAAAACGCGATAAGCAGGAAGCTGAATACAACAAAGCACGTGAAACCATTAAATATTTACGCGATGAAAATGTTGAACTATCACAACAGCTTGAACAGCAAGTGGCTGAACTGGAAAGTAAAGTTACCGAATATCGTCTGCGTTTTGAATATGCACAAAAAGAATTAGCGAAAAACCAATAAAGTTTTTGCTAAGATAGCGGCAGTTTTATTAACAGGAATTGCTTGTGACTATTCGTCTTCCTTTTGCCAAACTATCTCAATGGCAGGCTATTGCCTTTAGCGTTGCGTTAATCGAACGCATGCTACCTAATTATAAAATATTTGCCGAAAGTGCCGGTTTTGGTAATTTCCAGTTATTGCGCAATCAGGTAGATTTGATCTGGCAGCGTCTGGATAAGAGCCAGAAGGTCAAAATTAACTATGATGCGCAACTGCAAAAATTAGAGTTGCAAGTGCCAGATCCTCAGGCGTTTGATTTTTTTGGCGTTTACCCGGCACTTGATACATCAATGGCGGTAATGTCGTTATTACAGGCGATGCAGGATAACGAAGGTGTTGGCTTTGATAATGTCTCCAGACTTTCAGAAAACAGTGTCAATTTTTATGTCGAACTCTGTTTGCAGCAAGAGCTGGAAGCGGAAAACCTAGCATTGGATGAGCAACAGCTGGCGGAGAAAATTACACAACACCCTTTGATTCAATGGGAAATCAGTACCCAAAATGAGTTGTTTGATTTTTTAAAAACGGCACCAGAAAACAAAGCGACTATTCACACTTTAAAACAAATGGTGTTAGAACAGGGGATATCGAATCTCGGGATAGAAATTGATTAATGCGCGATGTTTTCTCTGTTTGTAGCCGTGTAAAACCTGCATTTCATCTTATTTGTCTTTTAGCACTAAGCATCACAAGATAAATTAAGCTCAATCAAAGATAAAATAAAAATAATTGGACTTGTCATGAAAAAATACCTTAACGCTTTATCTATATTTTTGTTGTTTGTCGTCTTCAATGCAACGGCAAACCAGCAATACAATCAACATATTAGCGACAATATCGAACAAGCGATGGCAACTTTCCAAGTGCCAGGTGTCGCTGTTGCTGTCGTCAAAGATGGTCAAGTCGCGATGAGCCAGGGCTTTGGTGTCGTGGAGCATGGTAAGTCGCGTCAGGTTAACGCCGATACGCTATTTGGTATCGCTTCTAACACTAAGGCGATGACCGCAGCATTGATTGCCCAGCTGGTGGATCAGGGAAAATTATCATGGCGCACTAAAGTCATTGATATTATTCCAGAATTTCAAATGCCAGATCCTTATGTCACCCGAGAATTTACCATTGTTGATTTGCTTTCCCATAATAGCGGTTTAGGGTTAGGTGCCGGTGATTTAATGATCTGGCCGCAAACAACGCACACCATGGCGGATATTATTAAGGGCATTAAGTATTTACCGCAAGTGTCGAGCTTTCGTAGTGAATTTGCCTACGATAATCTGATGTTTATTATCGCCGGTGAGATTGTCGCCCGTGTTACCGGCAAGCCTTGGCAAGACAATATTAAAGAGCAGATCTTTCAGCCGCTCGGCATGAATAAAACGAAAGCCAAATTTTCCTTGATCAAAAACAGTAATAAAAATGTTGCCCGAGCTCATGTGCCACTGGATGGCAAAATCAATGTCGTTGGTGGTAATTTCCTAGAAAAGTTCTCTTCAGCTGGTTCTGTTGCTTCCAGTGTGAACGATATGTCCAAGTGGTTGATAGCTCAATTAAACCGTGGTAAGTATCTGAATAACAAACAAGAAAAACAATTGTTTTCAACCGAGCAAAGTGCAGCCATGTGGCAACCGCGCACCTTGTTGCCAGTGTCAGAAAACATGGAAAAAAATGATAAAACTCATTTTTATGCCTATGGCTTGGGCTGGTTTATGAAAGATTACCATGGCGTAAAACTGGTGCAACACACCGGCGGTATCTTGGGCATGGTGTCTAAGGTGGTATTAGTGCCTGAGGAAAACTTAGGTTTAGTGATATTGACCAATCAGCAATCTGGCTATGCTTTTAATGCGATTGCCAATGATATTTTGCAGACTTATTTGAATTTAGACCATAAAGATTGGGTTGCTCATTATAAAGCTTTGCTGGATAAACGTTTAGCCAATGAAAAAACGCGTTTGGCTGAGGCGGCAGCACAACTTGACAAATCGTCAAAGCCATCGCTTAAACTGGCAGATTATGCTCAAACCTACAGTGATAACTGGTATGGCGATATTGATATTAGTTTGGAAAACAATAAATTAGTAATGCAGTTTACTAAAACACCGGAGTTGCGCGGCACGTTAGAACATTATCAGCATAATACTTTTATCGTCCGTTGGGATGATCGCACTATAGAAGCTGACGCCTTTGTTAACTTTAACCTCAATGAAGACGGTTCAATTAATTTTGTTACCATGAAGGCTGTTTCAAATCTAACCGACTTTAGTTTTGACTTTCATGATTTAAAGCTATTACCTAAAAATTGATGTATTGGTCAGTTAATCGTTTACCCGATAAAGACGATAACTGACCTGCCCAGCGGTTTTTTCTTTTAATAACGACCAATTAGCCGGTAAGGTTAATTGGTGGTTTTCGCGCTCCATCTCAATATAGATTAAGGCGTTATCACTTAACCAGCCGTTTTGTAAAAGTTCGATGGTTTGTTGAACCAGTCCTTTTCTAAACGGCGGATCGACAAATACCAGTTCAAACCGATTAACTGGCGGTTGGGATAAAAAGTCTAAGATACTGGTGTGATAGATCTCAATATTATCCGCATTTAACAGCGCTTTGTTCTGCTTTAATTGCTGAGCAGCAGAACGATCGAGCTCGACTAAGGTAACCTTGGCGGCAAAACGAGATTGTGCTTCAAAGCCTAAACTGCCGGCTCCGGAAAAACAGTCTAAACAGTGGCTTTGATTCAGGTAAGGCATTAACCAGTTAAACAGGGTTTCTTTCACTCTATCCGTCGTTGGTCTTAGCCCTTCTGTATGTAACACAGGTAACTTTCTACCACGATGTTTTCCGGCAATAATCCTAATGCTGCCAGATGGCTGGCGCTTTTTTTCTGATTTTGCTGAGCGATTTTTCGATTTGCGCATAACTTCAACTAGTTTGGCTGATTGTTCATTACAGATACCAAGTCAATTATTTATTTCACTTGGTATTAGGTGTTAAGATAGCGGCAATTTTATCCTTGTTTCCATTACTATGGCTATCAATATTCTAATCGATGGCCGAAAGAAGATGTATTTATGTCGAAAAAGAAAGGTATGTTTTCCTGGCTCGGGTTAGGCGGGAAAAAGCAACAAGCCGAAAGCCCTGCCCCAGAAATGGCTGAAACCGAACAGTCGCCAGTAGAAGAATTGACAACCCGTGAAGAAATAGTTGCTGAGCAAGCAGCGCCGCTTAATAATGATTTGCCAGAGCCAGAGCCAGAGCCAGAGCCAGAGCCAGAGCCAGAGCCAGAGCCAGAG
>CAZUHQ010000002.1:45036-111160 GCA_964620605.1 uncultured Thalassotalea sp. | reverse complement strand
TCTGGTTGCCGTCGAGCAACCTCGACAAACCAGTCAGCCGATAAACCCAAATAATATTATCAACTGACCCTTTCAGGAAAAGCCCTTTTTTTGATGATAACCATCTGCTGAATTAGATAGTTTAGGGCTAAAAACAAAAAAGGAAGTGCTCAACACTTCCTTTTCCACTAACTATTGATAGTAAGCACTAAACATCCAATAAACGTTTAACATCTTCAGTGATCTGGTCAATTTTAGCGACATCCACCGGCGCGATAAAAATAGTATCATCGCCGGCTAAGGTACCTAGAATACCAGCGGATTCTCCCATGCTATCCAGCATTCGGGAAATTAATGGTGCACCGCCAATACCGGTTTTAACGATGATCTGCATATTATTGTGCTTAACACTGACAACCACAGACTGAATCGCCTGACGAGATTTAGGAATTGCCAGCTCATCCGGTAAAATATACACCACCTGATTGCTGGCGTTGCGCATCTTTACCGCGCCTAATTTTGACAGCAAACGGGAAATCTTAGCCTGCGACATGTTTTTAAAGCCTTGCTCAGCCAAGGCATCCGCCAACTGACTTTGAGAACCGTAACATTGTTCATTTAACAAGGCTTTAAACGCCAATACTAATTCGGCCTCATTTTTCTTACGCTCTGATGTCATTATCGTCCTAAAAACTAACAATTAATAACAGATATTTTAGCTAGTTTCCCTGACAAATCCTACTTTTTTATTCAGTTTAAATGTCAGCAATTTTCAATAATAACCGGGACTAAGCTAAATATCGACTATATTTATAACTTTTAATTGAATATTTATCCTTAACTCCACTTCATAAATAACAACCGCAGACGTTAAATCACTAACGCCCGCTGCTCGGCAATCCCCATAGATAATATAAACGGATCTTGCTTCTGGCGCTCAATAAAGTCTGATTTACAGGATAAACCTTGCCAGTTATGCTCGATTAAACATTGCGCCACCGAGCCGCCCAAGGTTGCCCCCGGCCCTAAAATAATCAGCTTATCCGGGGCATATTCTTTCACAGCAACCTCAATTGCCTTACTAAAATTATAAGGTGCCACTACCTGAGTGCCTAAAGTATAATCATAAAGTTTTTGGCAATCGGTTGAGTACGGCTGCCAGATATTGCCCAAGCCATCGATTAGCGGAACCGTTGGCGCATGAAAAATACTCGGCGATAACACTTGTTTGGCCTGCGCTGAAATATCATTAAGCAAAGGAGTATGGAACGCGGCATGGTTAAACAGGTTCATCGGATATCTGTCATCGATCACCGGCAAGGCGTCTTGCATCGCCTGCAAACCATTTTTATCGCCACCCAACACCAGGTAGCCACCTAGATGAATGGAAACATGTACCTGACAATCAGACCGCTGGTTTACTTCATTTACCAGTGCCAATACCTGCTGCTCGCGCTGTTGATCTCGCTGCCAGTTTTGATCTACCAACGGGTAAATCAACTGACCGCCAATGACACCATTTTTCATCATAGAACCCATGGTGTTGATCAGCTCAATTGCGCCATAGGCTTTTAACGCTCCCGCCACCGCCAGCGCGATATACCAGCCCATGGAATTACCGGTTACCGCTACTATCTCGTAATGTTCGGTATCGATTGACTGAAAATCACCATGGGCACAGGCATAAATCAGCGCCGAAGCATTTTCGCCGGCGGTATGCACCCGCATGCTGTATTTATCCATGGCATCGAGCTCGGCAATCGCCACCTGATTTTGCTGCGCCCGATATTGGTCGATATGCTGGATAAAGGATGACTTATCACTGTGAAAACGCGATAAATAACCTAATTCTTCCTTATTATAAGTACCGCGACCAGGGCAAATCACCACCGCTCGCTGTTTCTTCACGGCACTGTTAGTTTTATTTTTACTCTTGGTCATATCGCTTTCCTTGTTATTTTTTCATGCTGACACAAAGCCAATGCACGGTTAATAATGTCACCTTTTGACGGTAAGACATGGTAAGCGGCGCTGCCTAACGGAATAAAACTGTCCTGTGCGCATAGTCGCTCTATATTGCCAGACGCTTTATCCGGGCAATGCTCAGCAATTAACGCCATCAAGGCTTCACTCAATGAACCGGTTTGCCGACATTCATCAACAATTAATACCTTGTCACAGCCGTTAACCTGATTAATGATGCCGGTTTCATCGAGCGGTGCCAGCCAGCGCAGATCAACGACTCGTGACTTGATACCTTGCTGCTGCAATTCTTTTTGTGCCTGACGCGACAGGTAATAACCATTACCGTAAGTTAAAATACATAACTCATCACCATCACCGGCAACCTTAACCGACATCTGCTGTGATAATTCTTCGCTGCGGCTTTCTTTAGTTGGCACTTGATAATCAAAGGTCCACAAACCATCCCCTTCCTGATGCAAATCTTTAGTCATATACAAGGCGATGGGCTCAAGAAAAACTACCACCCTTTGCTGTTCCTGTGCCAGACGAACACAAGTTCTTAGCATCTGCTGGGCATCTTCGCCATTAGATGGGCAAGCCAGAATAACCCCTGGAATATCACGAAATACCGCAAAAGAATTATCATTATGAAAATGGCCGCCAAAGCCTTTTTGATAGGCAAGACCGGCAATGCGGATCACCATAGGGTTGGTATATTGCCCTTTACTAAAGAAAGATAAGGTCGCCGCTTCGCCGCGAATCTGATCTTCCGCGTTATGAACATATGCGAGAAATTGAATTTCAGGGATCGGCACAAAACCGTTATGCGCCAGGCCAATCGCGCCGCCAAGAATCGATTGTTCATCAAGCAAGGTATTTATCACCCGGTTTTTACCAAAACGGTCAACTAACTTGGTCGTAACATTATAAACCCCGCCTTTGCGGGCAATGTCTTCACCAAGCAGCACAACATTGCTGTACTCTGCCATGACATCAATCAGCGTCCAGTTAATAATTTTCGCCAGATGCTGCTTTTTCGCTAAATTATGCTTGTCATGAGCAAATAATTTCATGCGCTGCTGCTCATCCACCGGGGAGCATGATTGCGCAGCATTTTCAATAGTAGGCGCAAGACTTGCCATCACCTGCTCGGCACTTTCTAGTCTTGGTTTAGTGACTACCTGTTCGGCAACACTGACCACTCTCTCGGCAACATTTTGATAAATATCGACAATTTGCTTTTGAGTTAAAATTTCATTATCGAGTAAAATACGGGCAGTATGCAGCAGTGGATCATTGCGTTCATTATCATCAATTTGCTGTTCTTTGCGATAAACAAACTCGGCATCCGACCCGGCATGGCCTAATAAGCGAATCAATTTAACGTGTAAAAATACCGGTACTTTTTTCTCACGCGCTATTTTCGCCGCCTGCAACGTTGTTTGATAAGTATCTAAAACATTCAAACCATCACAGCTGAGATACACTAATCCGGCGCGATTTTTATAGTTGGCCTCAACCCAGCCATTAGGCGTTGAGGTTGAAATGCCGATACCGTTATCTTCACAGACAAAGACGATCGGCATAGGAACCGATTGATAAGACGCCCAGGCCGCACTGTTAATCGCCCCTTGGGCAGTAGAATGGTTCGACGAAGCATCGCCAAAACTGCAAACCACCACACTATCGTTCGGTAATTCCCCCTGATGGTTTAAGCGCTTTGCCAGGCCGACAGAAAACGCCGCTCCCATAGCTTTTGGTAAATGCGACGCTATGGTGCTGGTTTGCGGTGGGATCGCTAATGCTTTACTGCCTAAGACCTTATGACGCCCCCCTGAGATAGGATCGTCTTTTGAGGCGGCAAACGACAATAGCATGTCGTAAATCGAAGTTTGACCATCAACTTGCTTTGCGCGCTGTATGGCAAAAGCGCCACTGCGATAATGCAAAAATGCCATATCGCTTGGCCGAAATGCTTTTGCACTGGCAGCATTGCCTTCATGCCCTGAACTGCCGATGGTATAAAAGCTTTGACCATTTTTTTGCATCACCCGCGAGTGTAAATCGAGATGGCGACTGATGACCTGAGTTTCGAATAAATCCACCAACTCAGCCGCCGACAGCCCCACTTGCTCCGGGATTAAATTGACGCTAAGCGCTGGCAGTTGCTGTTGCTCGACACAACGAATAAAGTTTTCTTTTAAACTCTGATTGCGATCAGACATGGCACTTTACCTACTAGTTGCTAATTATTGCTTTTGTTTATGTCCCAAGAACTGTTGTTAGGTAAACAAGCAAGACGCTGAAAGTCCATCCTTGGAAGCTCAACACCAGCATCCCTGCTGGTGATGCTTGCTTTTATTAGCCAATCAACATCCTTAGTTATCAACAAGCAGCCGTTAGAAAAATGCCTGAATGCCAGTTTGAGCACGACCCAAGATCAGCGCATGAATATCATGTGTGCCTTCATAGGTATTAACCGCTTCGAGGTTAATCATATGGCGAATAACGTGGAACTCATCTGCAATACCATTGCCACCGTGCATATCACGAGCGATACGAGCAATTTCCAGTGCCTTGCCACAAGAGTTACGTTTAACCAGAGAAATCGCTTCCGGCGCTAAAGTGCCGGCATCCATTAACCGCCCGACCTGCAAACTGGCAAAAAGTGCCGTGGTGATTTCAGTTTGCATATCCGCCAGTTTTTTCTGTACCAGCTGAGTTGCCGCTAATGGACGACCAAACTGTTCACGATCAAGAGTGTATTGTCTGGCGGCATGCCAGCAATATTCAGCAGCGCCTAAAGCGCCCCAGGAAATGCCGTAACGTGCTTTGTTCAAGCAGCCAAATGGCCCGGATAGCCCTTGAACATGCGGCAATAAATTTTCTTCCGGAACGAAAACATTATCCATTACCACTTCACCTGTGATCGAAGCACGCAATGAAAACTTACCTTCAATTTTCGGTGCCGACAGTCCTTCTATGCCTTTTTCGAGAATAAAGCCCTTGATCACGCCATCTAACTTGGCCCAGATGATAAAGACATCGGCAATTGGTGAGTTAGTGATCCACATTTTGTTACCAGTTAAGCGATAGCCGCCATCTACTTTTACCGCACGGGTCGATAAGCTCGCTGGATCTGAACCGGAATTTGGCTCGGTTAAACCAAAACAGCCAATCAATTCACCGGTTGCCAGCTTAGGCAAATACTTCATTTTTTGCTCTTCGGTGCCATAGGCATAAATCGGATGCATCACTAATGATGACTGAACACTCATCGCACTGCGGTAGCCGCTGTCAACCCGCTCAACTTCACGGGCAATCAGGCCATAAGTCACATAGTTAACGTTCGCGCAGCCGTATTTTTCTTCGATAGTACAACCGAGTAAACCAAGTTCGCCAAGCTCACGCATGATCTCAGGGTCAAACGTTTCATTGCGATTCGCTTCTAGCACCCGCGGCATTAATTTCTCCTGACAGTACTGATGAGCACTATCACGGATCATCCGCTCCTCTTCCGATAATAAAGAATCAAGTAGTAATGGGTCTTGCCAGTTAAAACTAGGTTTTGATGATACGTTTGACATAATATTTCCTGATTATTGCAGTATGCATATTGATCTTTACTACCAACACCAGGTTAAAAGCTCAACACGCGCTAAATTAAGTGGTTTTACCAAGTGGGCTAAAGGTTAAGCAATTCACTAATAAAGTTAAAATATAGTTTTTCTTTAGTTTCTATAGAAAAAAACTATAGCCATGACAAATAAATTAGGAAATAATCCTGATATGGATCTGAAACATCTAAAATATTTTATTAACGTTTATGAGCAGCAAAGCTTTAGCGCCGCAGCTAAGGCCTGTTTTATCGCTCAGCCGTCAATCTCAGCTGCGGTCGCCCAACTGGAAGGAGAAATCAATCAGGCGTTATTTATCCGTCATGCGCGTGGCGTTACCGCAACAGATCAAGGTGAAAAACTCTACCCGCTCGCCAAGCAGTTACTCGGCCAGGCAGATGCAATCAAGTCGTCATTTGCAACCTCAGCGAATAAGCAAAACTTTAATCTCGGCGTCACTAAAGGCTTAGGGGTTAAACGCATGAGCGTATTGTTAAAAGACTTTACCACTGCAGCTCCCGACATTGAGCTAACTTTAGTGCCGCAATACGAACCCTGTGATGCCCGCATTATCATTAAAGAAGAATTAAAAGACGGTGAAACCTATCAGGCAATCTGGCAGGAAGATTACCTGGTTGCCATGGGACATAATCACCCGCTATCGCTAAAGGATGCCATTGAGCTCCATGATTTTGACCAGCTGGCGTTTATCCAGCGCACGCCTTGTAGCGCGTTACAAACCTTAATAGATACTTTTACTTTAACCGGCATTCAACTGGATATTCGAGCGAAAATTCAAACCATAGATTATGCCTTAGGCTTGGTGAGAGCCGGACTCGGCTGCGCCTTAGTGCCTGCTCATAAAGAAATTATCGAGCAAAATGATCTGGCATTTCGCCCGATTAACGGCATGCAACTGACCCGTGAAATCGTACTTGCCTATCAGGAGCAAACACCGTTAGTGGTGAAACTGAGCAAACTCATAGATAACCTCAATCCGCTTTAGCTGGCGCAAAGATGAGCTAACCCAGAGAATTAGCTGGCGCAGAAAATTAGCTAGCGCAGAAAATTAGCTGGCGTTTAGGCTGTGTTTATCATGGCTGTTATTAGGTAAACAAGCAAGATGCTGCAAGTCCGTCCATGGAAGCTCAACACCAGCATCCCTGCTGGTGATGCTTGCTTTTATTACCAAAGCAACATCCTTAGTTATCAACGAGCTGGCGCAGCAATGAGCTAACGCTTACATTAACTCACATTCCACTACATTTTCCCAACAATTAGCCGCAAGATTCATACAAGCTGCCAATGGATAATAGCGTCAAATAAAACTACTTTATCCAAAAACATGAACAATAAATTTACTTTAACCTCTGTTGCTGTCGCTATTTGCTGCCAGCTTTCGTCCTCGGCAACCTTTGCGGATGAACTCAATACTTCCGCTGATGATGCGATTGAAAAAATCGAAGTACAGGGTCGACGTAACCAAGCCTATACTGACGTCAGTGTTGAAACTGAGAAATTACTCGCCATTGCCGGCTTAGATCACGACCCGCTTAATTCGGTATTTAGTATGCCAGGGGTAGTGTATGCTGGCGGTGATGATGGCGGCGCCCCGGCAATTCGCGGATCTTCGCCGGATGATAACGCGTTTTACATCGATGACATGCCGGTGGGTTATATTTTTCACTTGTTTGGCGACAGTATTTTTAATGAAAATGTCGTTCGTGATTTTCAGCTCCACCCGGCAGCATTCGGTAGCCGTTACGGTGATGCTACCGGCGGGGTATTCGATGTTCAGCTTAGGGATCCAAAAAACCAGGAGATAACGACCACCTTAGATGCCAGTTTATTAAAAACCGGCGTCATGGTTGAAGGTGGAGTCACCGAAGATCAGGCGTTTTATTTTTCCTACCGCCGCAGTTTAATCCACCTGTTTTTACCTGAAGGTGAAGAAGAAGACGGCTATACCATTTTTAAAGCACCGGTCAGTGACGATTATCAGGGTAAATATCAGTGGCTAATCGGTGATAGTCACAAACTGACTTTTACCTTAAGTGGTGCCAGCGATTCTGGCGGCATTAATATTTCAGAGGCATCGGAACAAGGCCGGGTTGATCCGGATTCGATTGGCGATTTAAAAGTTAACACGCAATTTGATAACCAGGGCATTTCCTGGCAATACTTTGGCGATGGCGGAAAAATCATGCAACTGGTGTTCGGTCACACCCGAGAGCAGTCAAAAGAATTCTACGGCCAAGGGCAATATATCGATATCGACCAAGAGCAGTATAATTTGCGTTTTCAATACCAAATCGACTGGTTTAATCATCATACTTTAGTTCTGGGCAGTGATTTGCAAAATCAACAAACCGACTACAGCTTTGATGCCATTCCCTATTACTGCACCGATCACGATCAGGATTGCGAAAGTAAAAAAGGCGAACGTATTCAAGATAGCGATACCCTAGATAGCAACACCGTCGCTTTATATGCTGATGATATATGGCAGCTCAGCAATGACTGGCAATTTACCCTGGGGCTTAGAGCCGAGCGCAATAGCTATACCGAACAATCATTTTTACATCACAGGTTGGCATTAAACTGGCAGATTAATGACGATTTGCAAATGACGGTTAAACAAGGCTCCTACAGTCGTTTTCCGGATGTTGCAACCGTGCTGAGAAAAATTGGCAACCCTAAATTAAACTCGCCTAAGGCGCAGCATTACTCGGTCGGCTTTGAGTATCAGATCAACGACTTGTGGCAAAGCTCTATCGATCTTTACTATAAAGATTTAGGTGATCTACCACGCTCGCTAGATGACGATGATATTAATGCCGAATTGCATTACAGCAACGATATGTCAGGAACCGCGAAAGGCATCGAATGGGTGATTGAGCGCGAACTGGCTGATGGCTGGTACGGCTGGGCATCACTAAGCTGGTCAAAAAGTGACAGAACCGATGAATTGACCAAACAAACCACTGAATATTATCTTGATACGCCACTGTTAGCCAATCTGGTGGCCAACTATCAATTAAATGAACGCTGGGATTTTGGCGTGCGCTTAACGGTGCGTAGTGGTCAGAAATATACGCCGATAATCGCGTTAAAGGAAAACCCGGATTATCAAGAGCACTTCTTACCGGTTTATGGCGAGCTTAACAGCAAAACCTTACCAACCTATTACCGCTTAGACTTACAGGCGAACTATAAAACTCAATACTGGGGCTATGACGCCCAGTGGTCGTTTGCGATATTAAATGCCACCAATAGCGACAACATCTCAGGTTACTATTTTGCGCCTGATGGCAATGAAACTTTAACCGATTATAAGATCGAAGGCGAAGAAGGCATGGGAATGTTTCCATCGATAGGCTTGAAAATTCAGTTTTAATCAGGCGTACTAAATTTTTCATTAATGGTGTACAAAAACTGTTGCTAGGTAAACAAGCAACAGCGGAGAAGAAGATAACCTTTCGTTTATAGTAGCAGCGCAAGGAAGCGGGCTACTTTTTACATCTTTACAATTTTTATACATTTCTCTTTTGTCCAACGCTGCCCAACGACCATGACATTTGTTAGTATACGGTTGCAATTGGCTGGCAGCTCGCTTTCCAGACCAAATAATAACTAATCATCAGCTACTGCAACCGAAGCGGTATGGGAAATAACAGCTATGCTTAAAAAATTAAGCTATTGCCTCTTGTTATGGTTTAGCTTCAGCGGCTTTGTGCTCGCGAATGATAAAAAGCCGAGCAAAGAAAGCACAGTATTTAACGAAACCTTTAGCTGGCAAGCGCAAATGGGGTTTTCGCTACATTACTACGACACCATTATTGAAGGACTGGAACAAAGCTACCTTGGCGATTATATCAATATCTCATTATTGTTCGATTTCTACTACAAAGGCTTTTTTATCCAGACCAATTATCGCCGCCTCGATACCCATATACTCGGCGCCGAAGTAGGTTATCAATTGATCAACAATGATCAATGGGAACTCGACATTATCAACAAAACCTATATCGGAGGCTTTAATCCAGGAGAAATAATAGAAGAATCTGATAAAGAGTTACCGCGCCTTAGAGGACTAAAAACCAGAGATCTTGGTGATGGCCTGGGCATTCGCTATAGCCGTTACTTTCAAGACAGTTATTTTTCCGTCGATATTGCCAATCTGGCACCGTTAAGTGACGCTAAGGGATGGGTATTGGATGCTTTTTACAGCCACCTGATCCCTTATAGAAACTGGGATATTTATTTAAATACCGGGTTAAGTATCTATTCAAATGATGTCACTAACTATTATGTCGGCATCGACCACAGCGAAGTATCAGAGATTCGTCCACATTACCAGGCTGGCAGCAGTGGAAAAATCCAGTTTGAATTGTATGCCCAGCACCCGATTTCTGAATCCTGGACCTTTAACCTCGGGTTTAGCCAAAGCTTTTACAGCAGTAATATCGCCAGAAGCCCAATTGTCGACTCTCAGGGCGCGACTCAGTTAATGGCGGGGGTAATTTATGTATTCTAAGCTAGGCAAGGGAATTGCGTGGTTTTTTACTCTGGTACTATGGATAATACCGAGTTCGGCATTTGCTGGTGCTCAAGCCATCCCACCCCAGGCACTCAAGACTAACGTGAGTTTTCAGGCTAAACCGGCCAATTGTGTCGCACTTCGTCAGGGGCGTACCTGCTTTGCTCAGGTTTCTTTATCCTGGCATAGTGCTAAGCATGGCAACTTTTGTATTTATGAAAAAGCCAGCAATAAGCTGATGCAGTGCTGGCAAAACAGTCGGGGCAACACTTTAATATTTGAATTCGAGTCCAGTGAAAAAGTGGCATATCAGCTTAGATCGAGCGAACAAAATATTACGCTTGCCGAAGCCATAGTTGATGTAAGCTGGGTACATAAAGCAGCGCCGAGAAAAAGACGCTGGCGTTTGTTTTAAATTATCTGTAAAAATGGGATTAACCAATGAATAAACAACATCGCATTTTATTAGTAGAAGACGACTTAACACTCGCAGATTGGGTGATCGAGTATTTGCAGGAGCAGAACTTTCTGGTGGAGCATGTTGACCGCGGTGATCTGGTTGAACCAAAACTCAACGACTTTAATCCTGAATTAGTATTGCTGGATGTCATGCTACCCGGACTTAACGGCATTGAAGTGTGCCGGTTGATCCGACAAAACTCCAACTTACCTATTATCATGCTCACCGCCCGAGCCGATGAATTCGATGAAGTGATAGGCTTGGAAGCCGGAGCCAATGATTACGTTATCAAACCGGTCAGACCCAGAGCATTATTAGCGCGGATCAACAGCGCGTTGAAAAACCAAAATATAGCTGAAGTAAAAAACAATGAAATCAACTTAGGTAACCTAAGTATTAACGAAGAAGCAAACAGGGTGACCTATCAAGGCAAAGAAATTGAACTCTCTACCAGTCTGTTTGCCTTTTTATGGTTTCTTGCCAGCCATGCAGGCGAAGTGGTTGACCGTGATACCGTATTTAAAGCGCTGAAAAACCGCGAATATGACGGGCAAGATCGTCGTTTCGATGTCATGCTATCGAACTTACGAAAAATATTTAATGACGATCCACAAAGCCCGAAAAAATTCAAAACCGTGTGGGGTAAAGGCTATTTGTTTGTTGCTGACGCCTGGAACGACTAGCAGTGACCCGGTTATTTGTCAGTATTATTATCGCAGTACTGGGCTCCTTGTTTCTTATCGGTTGGGGATTGGATAAATTAGTGGTCAGCGATAGTGATCTCAGCGAAAGCTCAGATATTATCGCCTACAAAAAACTTATCGAAGGTTTTAGTCAGCAGCTTAATCATACTCCAGCCGATAAGCTAATTGCCCAAGTGGCAGAACTTGCCGTCACTTATCAGATGACACTGAGCCTAGAAGAAAATACCAATATCGCGCTGCCAAGTTCGTTAACTCAGCAGCTTACCATTTCAGGTGGTTTATTATTAGCCAGTGATCAACAAGCTTATCTGTTGAGAAAACTCAGTGACCATCCAGCCTATTCGATCCGTTTGGCGCTTCCCCCTGTACCGGAAGAAGATCATCAACGTAACCTCTTACTGACCACTGTTTTATATATCGGGGTTTGTGCCATTTTAATGTTATGGTTGTTTCCACTGGCTCGGCGTTTATATATGTTAACCAATGCCGCTGCCAAGATCGGCAAAGGTGACGTGAATGTTAGAGTACCGTTAAATAAATTTTCCTATATTCATCCGCTGGAAAAGAGCTTCAACCATATGGCGGCACAAATTGAAAAGTTAATGGCAGATAACAAATTGCTCGCTCGCAGCCTGTCACACGATATCCGAACGCCGATGTCTTGTCTGCGTTTTGGCGTAGAAGCAGCATTAGACACTGATAGTCTCGAAAAGAAGAATAATTATCTCAATCGCATGGAAGCAGAGTTAACCCGGATGGAAGAAATGACTGCGGCATTTTTATCCTATGCTGGCATGGAACGCCAAGGAGTCAACCTAAAACTGGAAGTTGTCAATATTAACGAATTTATCAAAGTATTTTGCCAGGATTTTCAAGCACTGGCCCAGCAACATCAAGTAACATTGAGCTGCGAATTATTGCCACAGGATCAACACTATCGATTGGATGCCCACTGGTTTTATCGCGCACTGCAAAACTTGATCAGTAATGCCATTCAATACGCCAACAGCCAGGTACAAATCAAGTTGGCGCAAACCAGTAAGACCATAGAAATCTCGATAGAAGACGATGGCCAAGGGATCGCCGATGATAAACTGGCTGTGGTCTTTGATCCCTTTGTTAAACTCGATAGTGCCAGATCACGCGAGCAGGGGCACTTTGGCTTAGGGCTGGCAATATGCCAGAAGGTGATCCATTGGCATAAAGGCAAGATCCAGGCAACACATGCCAAACAACTATCTGGCGCCTGTTTTGATATTATCTTGCCGAAAAACGCTTAACACATGTTAAGCTTTAATAAATAATAACAGATACAAGGCGTTATAGTGAGTTCCAGCCCTGTTAACACATTAGTGATTCTGGCTGCTGGCCGGGGCTCCAGGTTCGGTGGTGCCAAACAGTTTGCTCAGTTTGGCCGCTTACAAAAAACCTTAATGGAATACAATATTGCCGATGCATTAGCGCATGGCTTTGACCACCTGGTTTTTATTACTCAACCGCAGCACAAACAAACTCTCAGCGAGCAAATACTCGCGTATTTACCGGAAAATATTCGCTGCGACATAGTTTATCAGGACAAGCGCGACCTACCCAGCGGCTGCATCATAGACAGCCAACGCACTAAGCCCTTAGGTACTAGCCACGCACTCTGGTGTGCAAGACACTACCTCACGGGCAACTTCGCGGTGATCAATGCAGACGATTATTACGGCAAGCAGGCATTTCAACTGGTGCAGCAACACGGCTTAGCAAATGCTGCAACTTTAGTCTGTTATCAGTTAAAACAAACCTTATCGGCTCATGGCGGCGTCAATCGCGGTTTATGCCAGCTTTCAGGCGATAGCAAACTGCTGGCCATTACCGAAATCACTAATATTCACTACCAAGCAACTGAGCAGTTAGTTGGCTTTCATCAGCAACAAGTTGTGCCTCTAGAATCAGATGCCTTGATATCGATGAATTTCTGGTGTTTTAATACCACTATTTTCCCGGTCATTGAGCAATTGCTGCGCCAAACGTTTAGCCAGTTTTGTCCAGACGGCATTGAGTGTTATTTACCCGATGCGGTGATGACATTAATCGAGCAATCCGCCGAAGTTGATGTTTTAACTTCACATGATCAATGGTTTGGCGTAACATATGCGGCCGATTCAATCTCGGTCAACCAGGCATTAACAACACTGATAGATAAAGGACATTTTCCTTCCTTATCTAAATAATTAAGCAGTTAATACCATTAATTTAACTAAATTATTAGTCAATTTGGTATAAGATAAGCAATGGATGTTTTCCCATGAACGAAGTCATCAATCAAGAACAGTTCAACAAGGTGTTAGCCTTTTATGATTGTTCGCTAAGCAATAGCAAAATTGCACCGCTTGGCAATGGCTTAATTAACTGTACTTACCTGGTACGTAGTGAAAAAACTAACTTTGTCTTACAGCGCATTAATCATCATGTCTTTAAGCGTCCGGAAGATGTCATCAATAACGCTGAGTTAATCAACCAGTATTTGCAGCAGAAAAAAGAACAGGCTCAATATTCATTGGAGCCGATGTGGCAAATCAGCGCCAATCACGGTGCGGTTAAAGTGACTGAAGGTGAAAATACCTGGCGGGCACTAGAGTTTATCGGTAACTGTTATACCGTTGAGGCCGTTGAAACAGCTGAGCAAGCGTGTCAGGTTGCACAGGCCTTTGGTCAGTTTACCTCAACGTTGAGTGATTTTCCGGCCAGCGAACTTACAGAAATCATTCCGCAATTTCATCACCTGGATTTCAGACTGGCGCAATTACAGGCGGCTGTGGAAAAAGATGCAAAAGCGCGTTTATCACTTTGTCAAAACTTAGTGGATTTTTGTTTTGCCCAGCAGGACTTTATCAAGCAGGTTGCTGAACTTGAACAAAGCTTACCGCTGCAAGTGACCCATAATGATACTAAAATCAACAATTTACTATTTAGTAGCACCACTCACTCTCCGGTTGCGGTAATCGATCTCGATACCTGTATGCCAGGCTTTATTATGCATGACTTTGGCGACATGGTTAGGACCTGTTGTTCCAACTTACCGGAAGATGGCACTGAACTTGCAAAAATGACAGTTCGCCTTGATATTTTTAGCGCGTTAGCCCGAGGCTATGTCGACAGTTTTTCCGGTAAAATGAGTCAGTTAGAACAACAAAGTTTAGTTATCGGCGCACAATTACTGCCCTTTATGATAGGGGTTCGCTTCTTAACAGACTTTATCGACGGCGATAACTACTTTCACACCAATCACCCGTTACACAATTTGGAACGGGCAAAAAACCAGCTGCACTTTTTCCAGCAGTTACACGATATCGAAGCAGAGCTCAGCGCTATTGTCAGCGCAATTGATCCCAATTAAAAATATCACCAAAGCCGATAGCATGGGTTGCTAAACTTCGTTCGAAACATAAGCTTTTAACGACAAAAATTTCAAAACAAAAGCTACAGTTAACAGATGAAGTTATTTATGTAACACTTTTTTTACAAAACCACTAGTATTATTACTGCAAATGCAATATTAATTTATCGAGATGACTTTTTTTTAAGCATAAGTTTGCTACTCTTACTGTGCTTCACAGACCAATGAAGCAAAAACTAATAATTCGCTTGATTAATATGACCGCGGTGCAGTTACAGGGGTGTTGGTGCGCTATCAAGAATCAGTATTAATAGCGAAATTATTGCTGGCAAGCCTAGCTCTCCCCTAGGCTTGCCTCCTTTCTCTTGTTGCAACATCGGTTTATAATCAGGCCATCACGTCCCAGTTAACAATAATATGACCAATAAGCCGACACTGACACTAGCGCATTTTTTCCCTTATCAGCTCACCAAATTGCAAGCGAGTATCAGCGAAAGTATTGCGCAGATATATACCGGAAAATTTAACCTTAGCCGTCAGGAATGGCGCATATTGGCAATTTTAGCAAATCACGCGCCGCAAAATGCCAAACAAATAGGTAGTGATGCTAATCTGGACAAAATGCCTGCCAGCAGAGCCATTCAACGCATGCTGAGCAAACAGTTAATCAAACGCATTGAAAATACCAGGGACAAGCGCTCATTTTTGCTTGAACTGACAGCTAAAGGACGGCAGCTTTATCAACAGCTGGAACCTTTAGTATTACAACGGGAAGCACAACTATTATCGGCGTTAACCACGGATGAGCAGCAAGCACTCAGTCAGATCATGGCAAAACTGCAACATAAGTCATCAAAGATTAAGTAGTTTATTAACCCTAGGTTTGCATCACCGACTGAATGCTCGATAATAGCACTTCAGATTTAATCGGCTTGGCAATATGCAAATTCATTCCGGCGGCAAAGCTGTTTTCTTTATCTTCCTCACGGGCGTGGGCGGTCATCGCAATTATCGGCAAATGCTTAAATTTTTCTTGCTGGCGGATCAGTCGACAGGCAGTAAGGCCATCCATCACTGGCATTTGAATGTCCATCAATACCAGATCAACGCTTTGCTTTGCCAAAAAATCCAGCGCCTGTTGACCATTTTCGGCAATAATAACTTTAGCCGCCATCGCTTTTAACAACTCTTTCGCCACCAGCTGATTAACTAAATTATCCTCCACCAACAGCACAGTTACGCCGGACAAAGGCTCTTGCTCTGCCGTTTTTTTATTTTCGCTTGCCGGTTCTATGGTTTTAGTCGGGTGCGCCAATGAGACATTACTTGCCAAGGTCTTAAATAAGGTAAATAAACTATACCGGTATAAAGGCGCAAAGCAAATAACATAAGGAATTTGATAGCGCTCTAACAGCTGATACTTGGCATTTTCTTCTTCATTTTGCTGCGCCTGATAGACAGCCACCAGCCACTGCTTGCTCTCTAGCTTAGCAGCCAGTTGTTGTGCAAGTAACTGACATAGTTCCTGCTCAATTTCTTCCACCGTCAAAAACAATAAATTAATCGCCTGAGGAGCCAATTTTTCATTATCGATGCAGGCTGTCAGCGGATGACACTGATAACCATAAGCAGTCAGTAAACACTGAAAATCAGCGGGGAACGAATATCCTTGAGTGAAAACATTAACCGAAGGCGCAGGTTGAAATGAAAAGCCCGGCAGCTGTGCTTGCAGCGGTACACTAAAACTAAATCTGGCACCCTGGCCAAACTCGCTGGTGAGTTTAATCTCACCGCCCAATAAGTTTACGATACGCTGGCAAATTGACAATCCGAGCCCAGAACCACCGTATTCTCGGGTCATAGACTCATCCGCCTGGGCAAACGCCTTAAATAAATCCGCCTGTTTACTCTTTTCGATGCCTATGCCGGTATCTTCTACAGAAAAATTCACTAGCGCCTGCTGGTCATTCACTTCGATAGCATCAACCGAGAGTGTAATTTTTCCGTGATGGGTAAACTTCACCGCATTATTGAGCAAATTACTCAACACTTGTACCAAACGCATTTCATCGCTGAAAATCTGACATGGCACATCAGGGGCGATCTTTACCTCAAATGCCACCTGCTGAGCATTGATATTGCTAATGTTTAACCGCACCGCCTGGTTTACTATCGCATCTATATAACAGTCTTTTTTAAATATCGTCATATTGCCAGATTCAATTTTCGCGAAATCGAGCAATTCATCGACCAAATGCAGTAGAACGTCTGCCGCCTGCTGAGCATGGTTTAAGTGCTGTAATTGCTGGTTGGTTAATGTCGTTTGTTTTAATAAAAACTGCATCCCTGAAATGGCATTGATCGGCGTTCTGATCTCATGACTCATATTCGCCAGAAACTGACTCTTCGCCTGATTGGCAAATTCCGCCTGCTCCTTGGCACTGGCCAATGCTGCATTCACTTCATATTGTTTGGTGACATCGCGAATAATAATAATGGAACCCAGCACCTGCTGCTGTTGATCATAAAACTCAGAGCTAAAAAGCTCATAAGTATTTTCTGCAGTTTCTACCACCTGGAAGATACCGCAATGGCTTTGTTTTTGATATTGCTCTTTTCCACAGCTCGCCAGCGCCCTGCCGAGTTCATTACTGATCAAATTCCCGACATTGCAGCCTAATATTTCACGCTCAGATTTGCCCAGGTACTGCTCAAATGCCAAATTACAACCAATTGCCTGACCATCCGGATCGTTAAAAATCAGATAGTCCGGGATCGCATCCATCACAGAGCGCAATATCGCGTAATCATGCTGATGCTGCTGACTTTTTTCCATTAACGCCTGAGTTTTCTCATGCACCCGCATATCAAGCACATTATTCTGATCTTTCAACTGCTGTAATAAACTGCGGTTCTGGCTAAAAATATCGCCAACAACATCAAACCAGTATTGCCAGCCTTTGGGTGGGCTCACCTTACCATGATCCCCTTTCGCACTATGAGAAATATGGCTGATAAAGCTTTGTGCCGGTTTGATAAAGGTTTTATAAGTCACCAGATAAACCACCGCCAATAATGCCAGCTGACCAAAAAACAACCCGATAAACACCCAGGTAAAGCGCTGAAAAATCGGGGCAGCAAAGTGCTGATAAGGCTTATATTTCACTAACATCCAGTCATTAATCGCAAGCTTATGGTGTTGAAACAGCCAGCTTTCACTTTGAGTCAGTTCCGGTCGATACTGAAATGACGAGCTTCGAATATCTAACGCCTCATACGTTAATTGTTGTAGTTTTATTGGTAATACCGATTGCCAGCGACTCGGTGTCGAAATATTTTCTTGCTCGGCGTCTAAATGTATTAATAATTGATCCGCTTTATTGATTAACGCATAACTAAATCCATCATCACTATCGCTCGCGAGCAACTGTCGTAAATAAGCCAGGTTAATATTAAACATTATCGCCCCGGCCAAATTTTGCTGGCGAAATACCCCGGCAGCCAAATAAAGGTATAGTCCTTTGCTGTCATCAGCCAAATAAGGCTGTGACCACAGCGGAGTATAAATATGAGGAGAGGAAGCACGAATTTGTTCAAGGTACTCACCGGCGAGCAAACCTTGCTGATAGAACCAGTTTTTCCGGCCTATCCAGGGGTAAGTAGCGCTAAAGCCTTGTAACGAGACATAAGCAAACCAGTCAGCTATGCCAACCGTATTCTGTGCTGTGGTAAATGCCGGAGTTAACATGGTCGACATTGCCAATTCATGCTTAATATCAGCGTCAAATTCGCTAACTTTACCAATACCACTGATATTAACGCTTAAATGCTGGCGATGGCTGTTCCCCTGATACGCCATCTTTTTTAACAGAAAACGGCTTTTATTTTGCTGAAAGTTAGGTGTTGGGGCAAGCTCCTGAGGAAAACTTAAACTATGATCGGCAAAACGCTTAATCGCTTCTAAAGACTGCACCGCCTGAAACAATGCATCTTCCAACTTTTGTGCTTTTGTTGTTAACTGAGTGAATTCCTGCTGCTCAAACTGCTCTAACTCCTGGTGATAGCGATAACTGGAGATCAGTAGCGCCGCCAGCATAATCGCAACAAATACGCCAACAATAGCAAGTTTGTATGTGGCTACTAACTGATTTTCCCCTGAAAATTTAAATACCACAGAAGTTCAAAGCTCATTTATTATTATCTTAGTTGCCGTCGATGATATACCGAATCAAAGAAAAAATCATCGTGCTAAACTAGCTGAGCTTAGCTATTTAAATAGAAGGGCTTCTATCAAGAAACAATAAATCCTTGCCATTAATGTTAAACCCAGCCAAATTGAAAGCGGTATCCCAACCAGAAGCAATTGCCGACAGCTCAAACGGTGCTATTGCCTGTGACCATTTTCATTTATGGCAACAAGATATTGAAATGATTAAAGCATTAGGCGTCGATGCTTACCGTTTGTCTATTGCCTGGGGTCGGGTACTCCATCAGGATGGCAGCATTAACCTGGAAGTCACTGATGATATCATCACGCGTTTTTCTTATACTCGTTCATTGGCGCGACCTGATATAGGTGCGATGCGTTCGACACGAGACTTTGTCGGTACGCCAAAAATCGGCCAGCGTAAAATCATCTCAGGTAACCCAGGGTTAAACCCGTATATCTCGGATAACCTGGATTTCTCGCTTGAATACTACTACGGCGAAGGCAACTACGCCTCAATTGGTTATTTCAAGAAAATGGTTGATAACTTCCTGATCGATTCTATTAGCACCACCACAGTGCCGGGAATTCGCGATGTTTATAACGGGCCACGCGCCGAAGAAGCACGCGCCCAGTTAGTTGCCGAAGGCATACAGGCCACCGACGTTAACGTGTTTGAACGCATTAACCTCAATATGGGTCTGGCAGACTTAACAACACCAATTGCCCCTAACAGTGACGATCCACTGGCAGAATTTGATGAAACTAGCACAGCGAATGGTGAACAGGCTAACCTTTATGGTTGGGAACTGGCAGCACAGCACCTATTTGCCGATACCGGTTTTGGTATTATGGTCAATGCGACCTTTGTTAGTGGTGACGTTGAGGCGGATCGCGACGCTATTGAGCAAGACTTTGCCCTGCCAGGCATGAGTGATTCGGCGAACTTCTCGGTACTTTATGAGAATGAAAATTTATCGGCACGGGTTTCTTATAACTGGCGTGATGAGTTCTTATCTGGTTTTGACCAGCATGGCTCACCAAACTATACCGAAGCCTATTCACAAATTGATGCCAACATCAGCTATTCAGTGACGGAAAACTTCTCGGTATTTGCTGAAGCCTTGAACCTGACAGAAGAAACGCAGCGTACTTACGTGCGTTACAGCGAACAGCTGCTACGTGCTAACCAGTACGGTGCTCGCTTTAACCTCGGTGCTCGTTACGTTTTTTAATAGCCTAATGTAAGAAAAACATTAACGGGTTTTTAAGCCGCTAGCTCCCAGCGGCTTTTTTATGGCAAAATGAAAATACACTGAACTATGAACAACTAACACTGGCAGTAAGCTATTAATTATGTTAATAATTCTACAAAAAAATAAGGTAACAATGTGGTAGATACCTTAACCAGTAAAAATGCAAAGATAATCAGTCAGGTCGGCCAGTATATTTATGATCATAGTGATCAAACTATTAGCCTGGATCTATTGGCAAGTTATACCGGGTTTTCCAAGTATCATTTTAATCGTATATTTTTTGTGGCAACCGGCTACCAGCTCGGCGAGTTTATACAACGTCATAAACTGGAAAAGGCACTACAGTTAATTAAACAGGGCAACCACAATATTATTGATGTTGCCATTAGCGTCGGCTATGACTCGCCATCGTCATTTTCTCGGGCCTTTAAAAAGAACTTTTCCGTGACGCCAAGCGATGTCATTCAAGACAATTTTCCCCCCAATGAACGTGCAGGCAGCTTAACACCTAAAAAATTACTGACCGAGCCAAAATTAGAGCCGGTTTGGCAAACACTAGCTGAGCGAACAGTTTACGGTTTCTATGGCAAGGGCTTTAGCGAACAATCTTTTTCCAAAGTGGCAGCAGAGTTATACAGCCGCCTGTCCGCTATCGCCGAGCCATTAAGTTATGCCGAGCAGCAACCTATTGGCGTTGCCATTGATAATCCCTGGGCGGGTGAACAAACTGAAAGTCGTTTTTTCGCAGGCTTTATCAAGGGTTTATCCGCACACCATGACAAACTGGAAACCTTTACCTGGCAAGCCGGTCAATGGGCCTGTTTCACCCATACAGGTCATCATAGTTATATGTGGCAAACCATTTCTCAGGTCTATGCACAATGGGTTTTACCAAATAACATCAAACTTAAAGACCAACAAATTATACAGCTCTATCGCAATAATCCGATGGATACCGCGCCAGAATTATTAAAAACAGAATTGTATTTTGCTGTAGAAGATAAGACGTAAGATTCTTTTTTACTAGGGGCTGTTCCTTTTAATTACAACATTCAATATAACTAATTGATAAATAAAAACTTTTATTGCTAATAAAAATAATCATCACCAGCTGATGTGCTGGTGTTGAACTTCCATGGACAGACTTGCGCGTCTTGTTTGTTTACCTAGCAACAGTTATCGGGAACATAGCATTTTATTAAAACGCACTTTCTGCACAGCGCAAGTTTGATAACCCAGATATAGTACAGACATAACCTCTAAAAAGAAGAATAAATAGAGATAACCATGAACCTTAAAAAAACTAAATTATACGCTACGGGTCTTATGTTGCTTGCGCTTTGCAACACTGACCAAGCCTTATCGAATGACAAAATGGCACTCAAGAGCACTGAAGTTGATTTTATCAATCAACAGGAGAATCGACCTGCTAAAATAAAATTCTGGTACCAAAGTGGCGCCGAGCCTTGCTCAGCAAAAATTTGCTTATCGGATAAACAAAACAGTCACAGAGTCGCGATTATTTCTCATGGAGCATTTGGCTCTCCACGTGAAATGAACTGGCTAGGTTATGCCCTGGCCTCACAAGGTTGGCTAGTTGCCGGAGTAGCTCACTTTGGTGAATCCTGGGTTTATGGCACCGAAAATATCGATCCAAGTTCGGTTATGCGTTTCTGGCAACGCCCACAAGATGTCAGCTTTGCCATCGACTCCTTGTCTGAAAAAGGGTTGTTTAATACACCACTGACAACCGACAAGGTTATCATGCTAGGACATTCTGCCGGTGGTTTCACATCATTGGCAATGGCGGGAGCTAAGTTGGCAGCAGGAAAGTCAACAGCCTATTGCGCATCAGAAAAAGCAAAAAATGATAAAGGCTGTGATTATGGTAAGCAGAGTCAGCGTAAACCTATGAATAAGGAGATGTTAAATAACATCAGTGCATTGCAAGAACAAATGCACGACCAGCGAATTGCCGCAGTCATTGCGTTAGATCCAGCCTTGGGTCATACCGTTAATGAGCAAAGTTTGGCGAGTATCGAGATTCCAACACTAGTGCTTGGTTCAGTGGATAATGACTTTCTGCCATTCAGCGCACATGCCAAGTATTATGCAGAGCATATTAATGGTGCAAGTTTAGTCGGAATCGAACAAGGCGCAGGACATTTTGTCTATATCGACCAATGCGACTCTGACCGGGAAGTAAAAGGGGTAGCTTTATGTAAGGATAGAGCAGGCGTAGATCGCAAGGCAATGCAACAGCAAATACTCAATCATGTGTTTCGCTTTATTTATAGCAACGGACTGAGTTAACAAAACAATACAAGGTTTAACCGCAGTTCTCGTTTAATGACTAAGTTTGTTGTAATAGCGAGCGATTTATTTCGGCTCAACAACAGCCTAATGCAAAGCAAACCAAACCTGGAAGCGCTTTCTAAGCTAGTACAATATGCGATAGTAAGCACGGAATAGACACACACTAGTGCCGCGCATTTTATTCGTGCTACAGTTAAGCGATTTTACCATTAAGGAATGTTAGAACAACATGGCGACTATTTATGAGGTTTCGGCACTGGCAGGGGTTTCGCTATCTTCGGTATCAAGAGTATTAAACGATCATCAGCACGTCAGCGAAAAAACTAAAAAGAAAGTCATGGATGCGATGAATTAACTCGGATTTCGGCCCAATTCGGTAGCCCGTTCGCTGGCCTCTAACCGTTCTAACTGCATCGGTATTCTAGTCTCTGAGCTACATGGCTCTTTCTATGGTGCCATGCTAAGTGCAATTGAAACGGAATTGCGTAAAGCCGGTAAACACGCAATAGTTGCCGCCGGCCACTCGAATGAGCAAAGTAAACAAGACGGCATCGACTTTTTAATCGACCGTAATTGTGACGCCCTGATCATGCTGATTGATGCCCTGCCCAACGACTACTTTATCAAGCTCAGCAGTGGTAAAACGCCGTTTACCATTCTTAACCGCCAGATCCCTGAAATTAAAGACAACTGTTTTTATCTCGATAACGAACAAGGCGGGTATCTCGCCACTAAGCATTTGATCGATAACGGTCATACTGAGATTGCCTATATTTCTGGCTCGTTATCTAAGCAAGATGCCACCGAACGCTTACAAGGTCATCAAAGGGCGTTAGAAGAAGCCGGTTTAAGTTATGATGATTCGCTGTTTTTTGAGGGAGATTACCTAACCGAAAGTGATCAAACTGGCATGGCGCGGTTATTAGAGCAAGATGTAAAGTTTACCGCTGTTGCCTGCGCCAATGACGATATGGCAGCAGGTGCGATGAAAGCAATACGTGACCAGGGATTTAGTATTCCTGAAAATTATTCTATTATCGGTTTTGATAATTCCTTTTTCACGAAATACCTGTATCCGCAATTATCAACGATAAACTTCCCGATAAAAGAAATGGCAAAAATGGCGGGGCAATGGATATTAAAAAACGTTTATAAACAAAAAGAGTTAGAGATTTCCAACCTTTTCTCCCCGAAGCTTATTACCCGCGAGTCAGTGAGCAAGATACAGCTCTGAACTGGTTAAATATTTATTTCAATTGGTATTAGCTAGCTTTACACTGATATTTTTGCTGCATCTTCTTGACCGATGCCGTCACCAGTTTAGCTAATACCTTAAGGTCGACATCAGCAAGCTTATTGATATACAGGCAAGATTTTCCCAGTTTATGTTTTCCCAACCTATTCAGTAATGCCTGGTATTGTGAAAAACCCGGCATAATATAAATGGCGGTATTTTGTTTGCGCGGCGAAAACCCAGTAACAAAGGCATCCCCTTCACGACCACTGTCGTATTGATAATGATAATGGCCAAAACCTATCATGCTGCCAGAGAGATAAGCCTGATAACCTGAGGCTTTGGTCATCAAATCTACTAAAATTTTGGCATCTTCCCGTCGGCTGTCGTTATCAACACTGGCAATAAATTTGTTAACTTCTTTGCTCATAAACAACTCCTAGACACTGTTTTTCAGATGATAAAAAGTGAAATACTTAAATTTTAGTTCGTATCAAGCATTCTCTCCTAATTCAATCTCGCATAATATAACTGTATCAGTGATATTAATTATTTAACTCTTAACATTCCACAAGCATCTGCAACATCTGGCTGTCGTGCTAAACGACTTTGAGTACGCCACGATACATTTGCATTTGGCAGTGAAACTCATACTCACCCGGCAAGAGATTGGTTAGGTTTATTTGAGTTACTTCATTCAATTTCAATTGCTTACTGACTTCCAATCTTGGAATAAGCAAGGTTTCTGAACAGGGAGATTCATCCGTGCGCATAAACTTCAATGCAATTGGCTTATTGGCAGACACCTGAATAGATGCTGGTGAATACACACCATCTTTGACTTCAATGAATACTTCATTATCTTGAACAATAGTTTCATTGGGTTTGTATAGCCAAAACCACCAAACTATGGCAGCTATTAGTCCAAACCCTAAGATATTTATTATCATCATTTTCTTCTCCTTAATGCGGCTCATTTAATACTTTTGGGCTTTAAATAAGCGAAGACGATTAGCATTAGATACTACGGTTAATGACGAGAACGCCATCGCCGCTCCTGCGATTACAGGGCTTAATAAAATACCGAAGAAGGGATAGAGCACTCCCGCAGCAAAAGGAACTCCAGCCACGTTATAAACAAAAGCACCAAATAGATTTTGCTTAATATTTCTTAAGGTCGCTTTGCTCACCGCAATGGCATCAGCTAAACCATGAAGAGAACCTCGCATAAGTGTGATATCAGCACTTTCAATGGCAACATCTGTGCCGGTGCCAATGGCAAAGCCAACATCGGCCAATGCAAGAGCTGGCGCATCATTGATACCGTCGCCAGTCATACCAACAATTTCTTCGCTATCTTGCAATTCTTGTACTTTGTTGACTTTATCTTTAGGTAAAACTTCTGCGAAAAATTCGGCTATCCCAGCTTTAGCTGCTACAGCCGCGGCTGTTTCCTTGTTGTCACCTGTTAGCATAATGACGCGGATGCCGTTTGTTTTCAGACGTTTGATCGCCGAAATTGAGTCTGACTTAATGGGATCTGCAACAGCAATAATGGCTGCTAGCTCACCATCAACAGCAAAGTACATAGGTGTTTTTGCTGCTTTAGCTAGCCGTTTGACTTTGCCATCAAAACCGACAACACCAATGTCTTTTTCCTTCATTAATTTCTCGTTGCCAAAAAGCAAAGTTTTATTGTCACATTTTGCTTCAACACCAAAACCAGTAATGGCGTTAAACGATTCAATTTTGAGTAAATCTATGTCCTTTTCTAATGCACTTTCTACAATTGCTTGAGCTAACGGATGCTCTGAACCGCTCTCTAAACTTGCTGCTAATTGCAGTACCGATTTTTCACTCGTTGCATTAGCTAAAACGATGTCTGTAACTTTGGGTGCGCCTTCTGTGATGGTGCCGGTTTTATCTAATATCATGGTGGTAATTTTTGACGCTGTTTGTAACGCTTCACCATTACGAATAAGCACCCCTGCCTCAGCAGCTTTTCCAACTCCCACCATAACGGACATTGGTGTTGCTAAGCCTAATGCGCATGGACAAGCGATAATGAGTACGGTAGTTGCTGACACAATAGCAAAGGCGACTGCCGGATCTGGGCCAAAGTTAAGCCATGTTAACGCACTGACTATCGAAATGATCATCACCACAGGCACAAAGTAAGCGGATATCACATCGGCCAAGCGACCAATAGGAGGTTTAGAGTTTTGCGCCCGTTTCACCATGTTGATAATTTGAGCAAGTGCAGTATCTTTTCCCACGCGGGTAGCTCGAAATTGAATTAACCCCAATTTATTCAGCGTACCTGCAACGATTTCATCTTGTTCAGATTTCTTAACAGGCATGGGTTCACCTGTTAACATAGATTCATCAATCGAGGTATGACCTTCAACAACAACACCATCAACAGGTATTTTTTCACCTGGTCTTACTTTAACTACATCACCCAACAGCACTTGTTTTATGCTGATAGCGACTTCTTTATTATCGCGGATTACGGTTGCAGTTTTTGCCTGTAAGCCAATCAGGCGCTTAATCGCTTCTGAGGTTTTGCCTCTGGCTTTAAGTTCCAGTGCCAGACCAAGGTTAATTAAACCGATGATCATCGCCGTAGCTTCAAAATAAACATGCCGCGCCATCATAGGTACCGCTTCTGGTGCAAATACAACAACCATTGAATAGAGCCACGCAGTACCTGTGCCTAACGCAATCAGGGTATCCATATTAGCGGAATGATTTTTAAAGCTTTTCCAGGCACCAAGATAAAAATGTTTGCCAGAGAAATACATCACGCTTAGCGTTAATAGCCCAACCACTAACCATGACAGCCTTTCGGTGTTGGTTTCTACCGTCATCTCGCCAATAAACAGGCCATAAACCATCAGCGGCACCCCCAGCGATAGGGCAATAACGGTATCTCTAAGTAACTTTTTATAATATGCCCAGTCTGCCGCTTCTTTTTCATCCAATGCATCAGTCGCAGCACTGTCGTCAAACGCTTTGGCGTTATAACCAACCGACTCGACCGCGCTGATCAGTTCAGGCGTTTTTGCAGTGCCAGTAACCAGCACGGTTCGGTCAGCAAAGTTCATTTCGGCGCTGACAACACCTTGGGTGTTCTTTAGTGCCGTTTCTATTTTGCCAACACAACTGGCACAACCTGCACCTTCAATAATGAGTTGTTGAGTTAATTGAATATCATTTGCTGTCATTTTTTTCACCCGCTAAATTTAGTTGTGCAAAACCTTCGATTAGATGGCAAACCATATCTGATGTAGGGGCTTTATCTGCCATTTGTTGCCACTGCGCTATCGCATTGCGCATATTTTCTCTTAATGCCAGCATCGCCCGAAACTGTTTTTCCGTTTCATTCAATCGCTGCTGAATCAAGGTTCGCACTAGCGGGCAGGCACTGTGACCATGCTCAGCCTCGTTCAATATTTGCTGAATATCGGCAACTGAAAAACCAAGCTGACGGGCACTTAAGATAAATTTCAGTCTGAATACGTCTTTTTCCGAATAGTCCTTATAGCCATTAATAGATTTACTCGGATTAAGTAGCTTTAATCGCGTGTAGTACCTCACAGTATCCGCTGTTGTGCCAAGGCTTTTTGCCAACTCAGTTACTTTCATCTTTGCCCCTTTGCTTTATACCAATGGAATTACACCTAAGTTCACACTTTCACTCCTAGTTTAAACCTGTGTCTTAGACACAGGTCAAGCACGCTTACTCATTTAAGAAAAGGATTTTTCCTTGGTTAAAATTTTCAATTCAGGTGCGCGCATTAAAAAATAGATCGCTGGCAGCACAATCAGGGTTAACAACACCGCACTGGCCATGCCGCCAACCATAGGAGCAGCAATGCGGCTCATCACCTCAGAGCCTGTACCCGTACCATATAAAATAGGCAGCAAACCAACAATTATTGCAGCCGCCGTCATCATTACCGGACGAACTCGCATGCCAGCTCCTTGCTGTACAGCATCTCGTAAATCTGACGCGCTAGGTGTTCGCCCTTCTGACAAGCAACGCTCCTTTAATTCATTAAATGACTGATTGAGATAGACCAGCATAATGACGCCGATTTCCACCGCAACCCCGGCAAGGGCGATAAAACCAACGCCGACCGCGACCGAAAAATTAAAGCCCTGTAGATACATCAGCCAGATGCTACCGATCATCGCCAGTGGCAAAGTTCCCATGATAATCGCCACTTCGACAAAGTTTCTAAAGTTGAGGTAAAGCAGAATAATAATGATCGCCAATGTTAATGGCACGACATAGGTTAACTTTTCTTTGGCACGCAACATATATTCATATTGCCCTGACCAAGTTATCGAGTACCCAGCAGGTAAAACTAATTTTTCTGCGACAACCTTTTGCGCTTGTTGAACATAAGTCCCAACATCAACACCATCAATATCAACAAAAACCCAGCCATTGATTCGCGCGTTCTCACTTTTAATACCCGGAGGGCCATCTTCAACATATACAGAGGCAACATCGGCAAGTGCTATACGCATGCCCTCAGGGGTTACAATTGGCAGTCGAGCTAATTGTTCTGGTGAGTCTCGATAATCTTGAGGGTAACGTAAATTAACTGGATAACGCTCTTGTCCTTCAACTGTTTGGGTAACATTCATACCACCAATAGCCGAGGCAACTACTTGTTGAACATCTGCGATGTTAAGCCCATACCTTGCGGCTTTTTCTCGCTTGATATCAACTTTCAGGTAACGTCCACCAGCAACACGTTCTGAGTACACAGATGCGGTGCCTTGAATATCTACCATAATAGTTTCAAGCTGCTTACCAATATCTTGTATAACAGAAAGGTCTGAGCCTGAAATCTTAATACCTACAGGCGTTTTGATACCTGTTGCTAGCATATCAATCCTAGTTTTTATTGGCATCACCCAAGCATTGGTTAATCCCGGAAATTTAACTAACTTATCAAACTCCTGCTTTAAACTCTCAGTTGTTACGCCATCTCGCCACTCGGATCTCGGTTTTAACTGAATGAAGGTTTCTATCATGGTCAGCGGTGCAGGATCGGTTGCCGTTTCAGCTCGACCCACCTTGCCAAACACCGTCTCGACTTCAGGCACAGTTTTTATCAACTTGTCGGTTTGTTGTAATAGCTCGCGTGCTTTACCAATGGATATTCCGGGATAGGTAGTTGGCATGTACATTAAATCACCTTCATCCAAAGGTGGAATAAACTCACTACCAATTTTATCAACCGGCCAAAATCCCACGATAGTGACTAAAATTGCAGCTAAAACGGTAGATTTAGGAAATGCCAACACGAGCTTCAAGACAGGCATATAAATCGCCGTCAATACTCTGTTAACAGGATTCTTATGCTCAGGAAGTACTTTTCCGCGAATGAAATATCCCATTAGGACTGGAACTAAAGTAATGGCTAGTGCTGCTGATGCTGCCATTGCATAAGTTTTGGTAAAGGCCAGTGGCGAGAACATCCGTCCTTCTTGCGCTTCCAGGGTAAACACTGGGACAAAAGAGACAGTAATGATCAGCAGGGAAAAGAATAATGCCGGGCCACTGGCCGACTCTGCCACTATCTGCCATCTGTTTCCCTTGGTTAGTGGTGTTTTCTCCATGTGCTTGTGCATATTTTCTATCATGACAATGGCACCATCTATCATGGCGCCGATGGCAATAGCGATACCACCTAATGACATAATATTGGCGTTAATACCTTGCAAGTGCATGACAATAAATGCAGCTAAGATACCGACAGGTAAACTAACAATAGCCACCAAAGACGAGCGAACATGAAACAGGAATACGACACAAACCAAAGCGACAACAATAAACTCTTCCAACAACTTGTGCCATAGGTTTTCAACTGCTTCGCCAATTAACCCTGAACGATCATAGACAGTGACGATTTCAACGCCTTCAGGTAAGCCTTTTTTCAAGTCTTCTAACTTAGCTTTTACACCATCAATGGTTTTTTGTGCATTTTCGCCAAAGCGCATGACTACCACGCCACCAACAACTTCACCTTCACCATTGAGTTCAGCAATGCCTCGCCTCATCTGTGGACCAAGGTTTACTTGTGCGACATCGCCAATAGTAAGTGGTGTACCTTGTGCATTGATGCCTAGCGGTATTGACTCAATATCGCCCATGCTTTTGATATAGCCAGAAGCGGTGACCATATATTCGGCTTCCGCCATCTCAACCACGGACGCTCCCGTTTCTTGATTGCCTCTTTTTATTGCCGTTTGGATATGGCTTAAAGGCACACCGTAGGCACGTAATTTGTCAGGATCTACTTGAACTTGATACTGTTTAACCATGCCACCAATAGGGGCGACTTCAGATACACCGGAAACAGTTTGCAATTCGTATTTTAAGAACCAGTCTTGAAGACTACGAAGCTGACTAATATCCAAGTTGCCTGTTTTATCGATTAACGAGTATAAATACACCCAGCCAACGCCAGTGGCATCAGGACCTAATTGTGGACGAGCAGTTTCAGGCAAAGATGGCGCTACCTGACTCAAGTATTCTAATACTCGGCTTCTTGCCCAATATAGATCAGTATCTTCATCGAATATCACGTAAACAAATGAATCACCGAAAAAAGAGTAACCACGCACGGTAACAGCACCAGGCACTGATAGCATGGCGGTAGTTAATGGGTAGGTCACCTGATCTTGTACTACCTGTGGCGCTTGTCCGGGGTAATTAGTTTTAATTATTACCTGAACGTCTGACAAGTCAGGGATAGCATCAACAGGCGTGTGCTTTAGAGAAAAAAGTCCACCGCCGATTAAAATTAATGTTGCCAATATAACAAAAAACCTATTGCCAATTGACCATCTAATCACTGATTCAATCATACTGATACCTCCTCAGTTAGTGATTTGAATGATCAACAGTATTATTTTGCTGATCACCACTGTTAAAGGAAATTTCAGTAATAATTAGGTCATCTCTCACTTCAAAAGTGAAAACAACATCATCACCAACATTAAAATCTTCGACTTCTAATTCATCCGCGACGATAAAGTCCATCGTCGCAGCAGGTCTATCCCATTTATCTATTGAGCCTCGGCTAATATTGAAAATACGATTTTGCTTATCAATCGAATTGATTAAGCCCGTGACCCTTGCTGAAGGTATTTCATCATGAGTCATGCGCTTAAAGTCAGAGCTTTTACTTGATTCTGAATCAATTAGGAATTGGGCAGAGGTAACAATCACATCGTCTTCGGTTAAACCATCCAAAATTTCGATACTCTCTTTGTCTACTCGGCCAATAGTGACTTCAATTGATTTAAATTGACCTTCACCAAGAGCAAGTACAACCCTATCTTGTTTACCTGTTCTAATTACCGCCTCTTTAGGTACTAGTAGTGTACTTTGTGTTTGGTTTACATGAATGGATACTTGGGCAAACATATTTGGCTTTAATTGATAGTCGGTGTTATCAAATTTTAATCGAACCCTAAGTGTGCGAGTTTTACTGTTCAACGTTGGGTAAACATAATCCACCACACCAACCCATTCTTTACCCGGTAAATAATCTAGCGTCATTGATACAGGTAAGCCTTCTTTGACTAATGCCGCATCACGTTCAAACACTTCTGCCTCTACCCATACTTGCTCTAATTGACCTATGCTCAGCAGAGTATTACCCGGCTTCACATAAAAGCCTTCTCTTATTTTTAAGCCATCAATCACACCGGCTTGTGGTGAGTAGAATGTTACGGTCTGTTGCACTTTACGTGTTTTTTCTAGCTCGTTAATAAACGTAGGTGATAACTGCAATGCCTTTAAGCGGTCTTTTGCCGCGACTATTAGTGATTTATTGTTACGCTTTAAAGCAATCAACAACTCTTCTTGCGCATTAACGAGTTGTGGAGAATATAAAGTGTAAAGTGGCTGTCCTTTCTTAACGGGATTTCCCGCCGCTTTGACATAAAGTTTTTCAATCCAACCATCAACACGAGGATGAATATGCACAAGCTTATCTTCATCATATTGCACATAGCCAACCGTTGAGATTTCGGTATGCATGTGTTTCAGCTCTACAGGTGCTGTGCGTACACCTAGGTTATTAACGACGTGGGGAGCAATTTTTACAGCTCCAGAGCCAAAGTCATCATCAGATACCCCTTCCTCATACACAGGAATTAAATCCATTCCCATCGGCGACTTACCGGGCTTGTCTCGACGGTAACTAGCATCCATCGGTGCAACCCAATACAGCGGTTTTTTCTCTGCTGATGTAGCTTCATTGCCATTACCGCTTGAACCTGTACCTTGAAATAAGCTTAATGCTCCAGCACCTAGTGCTGCCCCAATGATGACGGCAATGATTGTTTTAGTATTAATTGACATTATTTTTCTCCAAACTGCTGATTGGATAAGTGCTGATCAGTTTTTTGCGCATTGTGCATTGGCTTATGTTCAGCATTTGATTTAGATTGAGAATGCGCAAAGAAATAGTTGATACGCGCAACGGTTTTAAGTGCATCAACATCAATTCTTAAGGCTGATATTCTGGCATTTAATTCAGCGATTCTTGCTCGAACAACTTCGGCAAAATCACCATCGTCGTTGGTGTAAGCCGTCAAAGACGCTTCCGCTTGGTCATGAGTTTGTTTAAGTAGTTCTTCTTGATAAATAGATTGTCTATCAGATAAGCGTTTAAGCTGCCTCAGCTCCTTTTCTACAGCACTGATCATTTGCTTTGTCAGCAATAACTTCTCAGTTTTAACAGCTTCGGATTCCGCTATAGAAGCTGCAACTTGTTTATCTTGTTTGTTTTCAGTAAACAGAGGTAAATCAAAGGTTACTCCAATTGAGAATAAATCCGATCGTGATGTTGATAAACCAGAGTCACCTGATGGCATATTATCTCTATAAGCGTAACTGGCGCTGACTCCCCACTGAGGCTTATATTGCTGCTTAGCTAATGCCACACCTTTCTCAAAAACCTTTTGCTTAACATCAATTGCTAAAAGTGCTGGATGGTTTGCAAGTTCAATTGCTAAACGATTACGAGAATATTTAGATGACTTTAATACGTCTGGATTCGCGATTCTTAAAATGGGCAAGCCACTAGACACCTTAAATTTCATAGGCTGAGCGTCAAAATTAAATGTCTGATCTAAATTGCTTCCATCATAGATATGGAGCCATTCATTTAACCGCGCAGATGAAGCCTCCAATTTTTGCTTTTCAACAGTAAGCCTGTCTTCAAGTTGCACAATTTCCAGTTGAGCACGGATCACATCTTGTTGACGAGTTTTCCCTACTGCATTTGAATAACTAGCCTTTGCGACTTCAGCCATTTGCTCGAACAATGACCAGTCTTTTTCAATGAGCGCTATTGTGCGTTGAGCCAAATATATATCTAGCCATATCTGAGAAACCATACTTGCCAATTTTGCTTTACGATTTTCTCTAAGCAGTGGAAACTTGGTTGATTCGGTTGTTAGCTGATTTTGTTTAATCTCTAAACTATCCCCTCTTGGAAACATTTGAGAGACACCAACCTTAAGTTGCGTCATACCTTCTTGAGCAAAATCCCAAGTATCTGTAGGTAAATTCATCACTCCTATCGACACTTTAGGGTCGGGTAGAGAGCCACTCGCAACACTTCGATTTTCTAAAGCATGTTGTTTTAATCGGCTACCATCAAGCCAAGGATCATTTTGTTGAGCTAATGTGATCGCCTGGTGTAACGATAGAGTTTGTTGTGCGTAGGCACAGTTTGCAATCAACAAAAAGCCTACTGCTGTTTTTACATATTTTTTGTTCATTTTGCCTCCAGCCAAGCTGGAAATATTGAGCGCTCAAATCACGCTTAAATAGTTAACAGAAAAAGTTATTACTTGTGCGTAAATTTTGGACGCACTAACCCTGTGTTAGGCAAAAATAGGTGGACGGTATAGAGAGGTAGAAATTGATTTTGGTTGTTCAGAGTTTTGACTCAATACAGCTTCATCAAGACCGAAGCCATCAGGTTCATCATTATCTGAATTCAAAAATATTACTGAGGTACATGCGTTTGCTGGACAGACACAATCCAGATCACAACAATCTTCAGATTGGCCATGACTGCTGTTATTGATATCACTATGGCTCATTCCTTCGTGATAGCTCACTTTGGAATGTTCCATCATCATGTGCGACTCATAAGAGCCAGCCGACATTTCACAAGGCATAGCAGTATAAGCCAATGCCTGCCCGATAAAGGCAATCAGCAAAGCAACAACAACTAGCACTTTTGAAAATGGCTTAAACATAGCACTCTCAGTGAATACGAACGACATCATAGTAATGCGGATTGGCAATATTGTAAATATTTAAGGGCCAGCAATTAACTAGCCCCATTATTTACCTATGATAAATTACAAGTTTTCTTCGGCAAATGACGCCAGTCGACTACGTACCACACCATTAAGATTAATGGTTGAACTGCCTGGGAAATCTTTAAAACGCTCAACGATATAGGTTAAACCGGAAGTTAACGCAGTTAGGTAATTACTGTCGATTTGTGCCAGGTTACCCGAGCACACCAATTTTGTACCTTCACCACAGCGAGTAATAATGGTTTTAAGCTGCGATGCCGTTAAGTTTTGACATTCATCTAACAAGACAATGGCATTTTGAATACTACGACCCCGCATAAAATTCACCGACTTAAACTGAATGTTTGCCTTATCCATAATATAGTTAAGACTGCCGTCCATGTTTTCATCCTGTTTATGCAACACCTCTAATGAATCAGTGATCGCAGCAAGCCAGGGCGCCATTTTTTCTTCTTCGGTGCCAGGTAAAAAGCCGATCGATTCGGCAATTTCCGGAGTGCTACGAGTGACTATTACTTTGTCATATAAACCACGTTCTACTACCTGTTCCAGCGCCGAGGCGAGTGCTAATAAGGTTTTACCACAGCCTGCCGGGCCGGTTAATATTACTAAGTCGATAGTTGGATCTAGCAGCGCATCCATCGCCATGCCCTGATAAATATTTTTCGGATGTAT
The DNA here is from genome assembly GCA_964620605.1 of uncultured Thalassotalea sp. Lineage (GTDB taxonomy): Bacteria > Pseudomonadota > Gammaproteobacteria > Enterobacterales > Alteromonadaceae > Thalassotalea_E. Next base: position 76,448 of record CAZUHQ010000002.1, on the reverse strand, counting down.
CCCCCAGGCCTGTTTGCCCATTAAACGTTCACGGCTTAGATCTTCAAGCGCCAACTTATCTTCACTGACCCCCACTACTTTACCGGCAAAGTGCTCACCCTCGTCAATCAGGTATTCATTAATAAAGGCATTGGGCAGAATATCTTTTTTAATATAATGAGTTGTAGTGCGCCCTTCCGTTTCACTTTCACAGTCGCTTATTTGCTGCCAAAAATCACCATCAAACTTGTGATAGCCCTTGGTTAAGAACTGGATATCATCAATCAGCTGATCAGTGCGATAGTCTTCTACATGCTTTAATCCTGCCCCTTTCGCTTTTAAGCGCATATTGATGTCTTTTGTCACCAGCACCACTTTACGGCTACTACGGGTGTTTTGAATATGCAGTGCGGTATTGATAATGCGGTTATCATTTTCGTTAAACGATAATTTACCGGCGGTTTGCTCTAAAGTGTAATCATTAAATATCGACAGGCAGCCGATACCGGGCGCACCATCTTTTGCCGGCAATGGCACACCGGCTAGCACTTGTTCCGGGCTGGCATTTGCCAGGGCATCTTCAAGTGCACGAATCGCCACACGGGCATCACGGCTAACGTCTTTACGTCTATCCTTAATCGAGTCCAGTTCTTCTAACACTGTCATCGGAACGACAACGTCGTGCTCTTGGAAGGATAAAAATGCGAAGGGTTCATGCAGGAGGATATTGGTGTCTAGAATATAAATGGTTTTTTCTTCGGTCATATAGAGTTCCCTAATTATCAATACATAATACATTGATCAATCTGGCAACTTTTAACGCTAAAGCTGGCGACTTTAACTAAGAGTGAAAGCTGACAAAATGATCACTATCATTGTTGTAGCAATAACCTCCTTGAGTATTTCTCGTAAGCCATTTTTACTAAAACGCAATACCACTTTGACAGCTTATGCCATCAGTTGCAAGCAGCTTTTAACAGTAATTTTCTAACACAAGTTAAGGGAAACTTTAGATAAATTTTTCTATCAGCGAAATGACAAAATATAAGTCGAAAATCGGGCGTTTTCAGAAGATTAATACAAAAAACCAGCACTTATTTGGTGCTGGTTTTTATATAATAATCAATATCGAAAATTAGTGAGAAGTCACTTCATCCCCGCTATTTTCAATTGCCGGTGCTGGCGTTTTTTTCTTGCGTTTCACCAGGCGTTTGATGTCCTCGATAATGACATACAAGCTTGGAATTAATACTAAGGTCACAACAGTGGCAAACAACACGCCAAAGGATAGTGACACCGCCATTGGAATAACGATTTTCGCCTGCATGCTGGTTTCAAAAAACACTATCGGTACCAGGCCAATAAAGGTAGTTAATGACGTTAGCATAATAGCGCGAAAACGTTTACTGCCGGAATGCACCACAGCTTCATTAAGCGGAATACCTTGCTTACGGGCATTATTGACATAATCCACCATCACCAACGAATCGTTAACTACCACACCGGCAGCAGCGATGATACCAAATACCGACAAGGTATTCAGATCCATGCCTAAAATCATATGACCAAACACCGCACCAACAACACCAAAAGGAATGACTGTCATGATCATCAGCGGCTGTGAGTAAGATTTTAACGGTACCGCCAGCAATGAGAAGATCACCATAAGTGAAATAATAAAGTCGCGCATCTGCTTATTGGCGCTGTCAATTTCTTCCTGAATGCGACCTGAGACTTCACTTTTTACCAGTGGATACTGTCTTAACAGCTGAGGAATAAAGTTATCACGAATATCTTTTGCGATTTCAAATGGTTCAACCTGCTCCTGGTCAACTTTCGCCCAAACATTAATGGTGCGATTACCATTTTCCCGGCGAATACGGGTAACGCCATCGGTCAAAGTGATATCTGCTAATTCTGATAACGGTAATTCTGCACCGTTTGGTGCCTGAATCATTACATCATCAACATGGCCTACCGAGCTGCGCTGAGCTAACGGATAACGGATCATTACCTTGACTTCTTCGGTGTCACGTAAAATACGTTGTGCTTCCAAACCATAGAAGCTATAGCTTACCTGCGAAGCAACATCCGAAAGTGTTAACCCTAAACTATAGGCTAGTGGTTTTAGAGTAAACTGCACTTCCTTAGTGCTGGTTTGACGGCTATCGTTAACATCGCCAACCCCTTTTAAAGTATTTAGTTTTGCCTTCAACTCTTTTGCCGCCGCTAACAGCTGAGCGTCGTCCTGACTCTCCAGTCTAAAGCCGATATCACCATCTTCACGGCCACCACCAAACAAGTTGTCATCTATGCTTAATGATTTCACGCCCGGTAACGTCGGGATCGCTTTACGCCATAAATCCGCCAGCTCAAAGGTGTTCATCGCTCTTTCCTCTGGCACTACCAACTTAAGCATAATGCGACCGCTGGTACGGCTACGTAGATCAACCTGCATATCAGTAATCATCTTATTACCGTATTCAGCTTCAATCTTATTATCGACTTCTTTCAAGATATTTTGCACTACCAGCATAGTATCTAATGTCGCGTTTTCAGACGCATCAACATTCATTTCAATCGCAATACGAGGAAAATCATGGGGAATTTTCGGCTGACCAACAAAGCGCACTATTCCGCCACTAAATAAACCGGCGCTAAGCAGCAAGATGCTGATAAAAAACATCAACACCCCGTATCTGTAGGTAATACAGGTTTGCAGCCAACCTTTATAGTAAGTATTAACAAAAGTTTTTAAGCCATTGTCGATACTGCGACGAACTCTGTCTAACGGGTTTTTCGGATTAAACACTTTCTTTTTCATATGCGCCAAATGCGCTGGCAAAATCAATTTAGATTCAATTAATGAAAATAATAAGCAGAAAATCACGACAAAGCCGATCGACTTACCAAAAGCCGACGATGGGCCGTCACCTAAGATAAAAGGGAAGAACGCGGCAATGGTAGTTAACACGCCAAACGTCGCTGGCATCGCGACCCGCTTAACGCCGCGGATAACACTTTCTACGCTTTGACCGTTTTGTTCAATTTCATCATGGGCACTTTCCCCCATCACTATCGCATCATCTACCACGATACCGAGTACTAAAATAAAGGCGAATAAACTGGTGATATTGATAGTCACGTTAACGAATTCTGCCGGCATCATTAACAAGGTACCAAGGAAACACACAGGCAAGCCCATCATTACCCAAAATGCTAAACGAACACGTAAAAACAGAGCCAAAATCAAGAATACTAATACCGCGCCGCTTTTCATGTTATCCAGCATCATGTTAAGGCGACCTTCAAGGTAATAAGTTAAATCAACCCAGGTTTCTAACTTGACCCCTTGCGGCAACATTTCTTGCTTATCTTCAACGTATTTTTTCACTACCTTAGCGACATCGGTAATGCTTTGGTTATCTGCCGCGCCGATAAATAAGGTAGTAGAATTTTTACCATTGAATTTCGAATATTGCAGCCCTTCCTGAAAGCCATCATTAATAGTGGCGATTTCACCGAGTAAAATTTTAGTACCATCCGCTAAGGTGATCACCGGAATACGCTCAAATTCATGACCGCGATACGCCTGATTTTCTACCCTTAAGTTAATATAACCATTTTCGGCGCGAATTTGTCCGGCCGACATATTACGTGAATAACTACGTACTGCTTGTGCAACATCGCCAAAACTTAAGCCATATTCACGTAACTTATCTTTCGAGACTTCCACTGAAATTTCATAATTCAGTCCGCCGTAAAATTCTGAGACATTAATCGATGGCAACTGCTGCACTTCATCGTGAATTTTTCGGCCAAGTTCTTTTAACTCTTTGTAGCTCATATCACCATAAAGGCTGATATACATTACTTCCTGACGAAATTTCTCCCGTTCGACAGTGATCCTTTCCATACCATCAGGAAAGCTTGGAATAGAATCTATCGCCGATTTGATTTCTTCCAGCACTACTTGCGGGTCATAATCCAGTTCCACTTCAAACCAGCCGTTGGAATAGCCGCGATTTGAATAAGTAATGACCCGTTTCAAGCCCTGCACCGACTCCAGCGCTTCTTCAATTTTTATCGTGATCCCTTCTTCCACCTCCTGGGGTGCTGCCCCCGGATAAGGCGCAGAATAAGAAATCCAGTTGATTTTCACCTGCGGGAACATTTGCTTGTTAATAGTTTGCGCCGTTAAAAAACCACCAACTAAAATAAATATCATCAGCAGATTAGCGGCAACGCTATTACGGGCAAACCAGGCGATTAAACCTTTATTGGTATCATCCATCATCTATTCCTTCACGCTGGCAAGTTGAGTTTCACTATGCTCTGTAGCAGCGGGATCTAGATTGTTATCTCCCGGCAGCGCCAACTTCATGCCATTCACCGGGTAATCTAGCGCCGAGACAATCAAGCGATCACCATTAGCCAGACCGTCTGAAACTATGACATCACCACCATCTTGACGGGCAATATCAACCTCAACATAATGGAGTTTCGAATCATCATCTAGAATCGCAACCCGGCCATTATTAACTAAGTAACGTGGAAACTTGGTTGCCTGTGCCAGTTCAATACCAAGGATTTCTGCATTAACATATGAACCAAATCTTAACGGCGTTTGCTGCGCCTTAGACTGTAATAAGTAAGGGTCTTTGATTTCAGCCACTAAATAACTCATCCGGCTTTTATCATCGATCACCCCTTCGCTTCGGGCAATAGTTGCCCGCCAAATGGTTTCTTGACCGGCAAAATTCCCTTTTAAATTAACTTTCGCTTGCTTACCCTGATCAACTAAATATTGCAATTGATTATCCGCTACTGGCAAGCGCACTTCAGCAATCGCAGTTCCCAGTAACTTACCAACCCGGCTGCCAGTACCAACAAAGGCACCTAAGCCGATAGTGCGATCTTCAATCATGGCATCATATGGCGCTTTTAATTCAGTACGCTCTAAATTACGTTGCGCTCTAAGCACTTCCGCCTGCGCCGCTTTCACCCGGGCAAGTTCCTGCGCTAATTGTGGTTTACGCAAACTAAGCTCGGTTGGTGAGGCATCGGTAATACGCTTCCATTCCTTTGCTGCTACTTTACCCTGAGCACGCTCCTGTTCTAACGACGCTTGTGCCGATGCTAAGTTAGCCTGGGCGTCGATTAATGCCGCCTCATAATCACTTGGGTCAATACGTGCCAGTAGCTGACCTTGGGCAACAAAACCACCACGAACAAAAGTATCAGAGAGTTCAACGATTTGACCGCTAACCTGGGCGACTATTTCAGTTTCATATTTTGGTTTGACCACACCATAAGAAGCCACGTTTAGGGTCATCGGGGAAACCGTCACTTCTTCTACCGAAACAATGGGTGTGTTATCTACTTCTGCTTTTTCTTCAGGTGGTTTTTTCATGCTTGAAAAGACCACAAAAAGCAAAATGCCAGCTACTAATATCACGATCGGAACAATGATCTGTTTTTTTCTAGTCACCGCTATTTCCTCAGCTAAATTTTATTAAATTGTAAACTAGGGCGCGCCCTAAGGCATTTTTTCAATTGTAACCATCTAAGACGAAAACAATGCCAAAAAAGTTGTAAACGATTACTACAAATTTCACGCCGAGTTGTTAATGAGAGGAAAAAATAAAAACAGCAAAACAAGTTTTCTTTAATAATAAGGGTTAGCAGCCAATAAAATAAAACAAGACAATAAAAAACTCTTCGCTTTGACTGGTTAATGAAAATCACAATTTAGTGAATTTCACCAACTATTAAACTTTTTCAAAATTTTTTCAACAATATGACCAATGTAAACTAGACTTGCGTTATTATCATTAACTATCAACAATACCTTTATTTTCACTACGAGAATCACTCATTATGTTAAATAAAATTGCTAAATTTTTTAATGACCTGCACCAGGATGCGTTAACTGAACCCGACGAATTAACGATAGAAATGGCCTGTACAGTTTTATTGTGCGAAGTTATGCGCGCCGACGGTCTGTTAGATGCTAATGAACAGGCAATGTTAAGTAAAACAATTGCCGAGCAGTTTTCATTAAACTCTCAAGAAGTCAACCAGCTGATTGCCCAGGCGATAGAGCTCAGTGAACATGCTGTCGATTTTCATCGATTTACCTCAACACTCAACCAGCACTATAGTGCGGCAGAAAAAACCAAACTGGTCACCCTGTTATGGCAACTGGCACTCGCTGACGGTAAAGTCGCCAGTATTGAAGAACATACAATTCGCAAAATTGCCGACTTACTGCACCTAAGCCATGCAGAATATATCCAGGCAAAAAATACCCTGTTATCAAATTCCTGATGTTATTCACTAATCGCCAAGAGATACGATATAATAACGACAATTCCTGCTAGCTTAATAGAGTGCTTTATGGCGAATATCGGCCAATTCAATACCCTTTCTGTCATTGCCATTACCGAAAATGGTGCGTATCTCGATGCCGGAGAACTGGGTGAAATATTACTACCTAAACGTTACTTACCAGAAAATTGCCAGCTAGATGAGCAAATCAACGTATTTATTTATCTCGATTCGGCTGACAGACTAGTTGCGACTACGGAAACGCCCAAAGTACAAGTGGGCGAATTTGCTTCATTACAAGTTAAGCAGGTCAATAAAATCGGCGCCTTTTTAGATTGGGGTCTACCAAAAGATCTATTAGTGCCATTTAATCAGCAGCATAAAAAAATGGAAGTTGGCAAACATTACCTGGTGTATGTCTTTGTCGATCAGAGAACAGAGCGTTTAGTGGCTTCGAGTAAACTCGATAAGTTTATCGATATCTGGCCCGCGAATTATCAAACCGGGCAGGAAGTACAACTAACCATAGCTGCCAAAACCGATTTAGGCTTTAAGGCCATCGTTAACAATCAACATTGGGGATTGCTTTTCACTAGTGAGGTATTTCAACCATTGCGGGTTGGTAAAAAAGTTACCGGTTATATCAAGCAAATCCGTGACGATGGCAAGATCAACCTCTCACTAAGCAGAGCCGGTAAAGGTAAAGTGATTGATTTTAGCGAGCGACTACTTACTTACCTAGAGCAGCATAATGGCTTTAGCCCTCTACATGATAAAAGCTCGCCTGAGGAAATTAAACGTGCACTCGGTGTCAGTAAAAAAACCTTTAAGGCAACGGTCGGTAATTTAATGAAAAAAGGGAAATTAACCATTGAAGATAACGGCATTCGATTAGCTTAACCTCTGGTTTTGTAATGACTATGTTCCCGATACATAACCAATAATCATTCTGATATAGAAAGCAAAAAAGGCGCTCACTGCGCCTTTTAACTCTGGATTTATCCAATGATTACTGGGTACCACCGACTGTCATTTCATCGATTTTTAACGTCGGTTGACCGACACCGACCGGCACGCTTTGACCGTCTTTACCACAAACACCAACCCCGGCATCCAACTCCAGATCGTTACCGACCATGCTGACTTTTTTCATCGCCTCCGGACCACTGCCGATTAAGGTTGCACCTTTAACCGGTGAGGTAATTTCACCATTTTCAATCAAATAGGCTTCAGCGCTGGTAAACACGAACTTACCGGAAGTGATATCAACCTGACCACCGGCAAAATGCGGCGCATAAATGCCTTTTTTCACTGACTTAATAATATCTTTCGGATCGTGCTCACCGGCCAGCATATAGGTATTAGTCATTCGTGGCATCGGCAGATGGGCATAAGATTCACGGCGGCCGTTACCGGTCGGTTTCGCCCCCATTAATGCAGCATTATGCTTATCCTGCATATAGCCTTTTAAAATACCCTTCTCAATCAAGATATTATATTGTCCCGGTGTGCCTTCATCATCTATGGTCAGTGAACCACGACGATTGGCGATAGTGCCGTCATCAACAATAGTACAGTGCTCTGAAGTGACCTGCTGCCCGACTTTACCGGAAAATGCCGACGAACCTTTGCGGTTAAAATCGCCTTCCAAACCATGACCGACTGCTTCATGCAACAATACCCCAGGCCAGCCACAGCCTAACACCACCGGCATAGTGCCAGCTGGCGATTCAATTGCCACTAAATTCACTAACGCCTGACGCACCGCTTCCTCGGCATAGGCTAAGTAACGCGCTTTGTTATTTTCTATTTCGAAAAAATAACTGTAATCAGTACGGGCACCACCACCGGCACTGCCGCGCTCGCGCTTGCCATTATCTTCCACTAACACCGAGCAGTTCAGGCGCACTAACGGGCGAATATCAGTAGCATAAGTGCCATCACTGGCCGCCACTAGCACTTTTTCAAAGACACCTGATAAACTGGCAATCACTTGTTTAACTCGACTGTCCTGCGCCCTGGCATGAGCTTCCATTTCGTGGAGCATGGTAATTTTTTGCTCCTGACTCAAACTGTCAATCGGATTAATGCCTTGATATATCAGCGGCTGGTTTTGTGCCTTAAATGCCTGAACACTGCCATTATTGCCTGAAATCGCTATGCCTTTGGCGGCATCTGCCGCTTTAGTTAACGCCTGCGGGCTAATATCATCGGAATAGGCAAAACCGGTTTTCTCACCGGAAATCGCTCGCACGCCAACGCCGCGTTCTATGTTATAAGAGCCTTCTTTAACAACACCGTCTTCCAGCAACCAGGACTCATGTGAGCTTGCCTGAAAATACAGATCAGCCAAATCAATATTGCGCTGGTAAATTCCTTTTAAGGTTTCATTTAAGAAACTTTTATCTAATTGGCTATCTGCCAGGAGCTCTCGCTCAACATTATTCATAGGTTTTCAACTTGCTAATAAATTGGTTATGCTCAGCCACCGGAATAGCCTGACGAACGTTTGCTAATTTGGTAAAATCAAGCTCAGCGCTAATCGTCCCGACACCAGTATCCAAACAGGTTAATATTTCTCCCCAGGGATCGATGATCATGCTATGACCCCAGGTTTCACGGCCATTTTGATGAACACCAGACTGACCGGCAGCCACAATATACACTTGATTTTCTATCGCCCTCGCCTGCAACAGGCTTTGCCAGTGTGCTTGTCCGGTTACTTTAGTAAAGGCACTCGGGACAGTGATCACTTGCGCCCCTGCCTGAGTTAGCGCGCGATACAATTCAGGAAAGCGCAAATCATAACAGATAGACAGGCCTAAAGTAACGCCAGCCGCATCAAGAGCCCGAACTTTATTACCCGCCTGGGTATAGCGCGACTCAAGGTAAGTTTTTTCGTTATCCTGCACTTCAACATCGAATAAATGAATTTTGCTGTACTGAGCTAACAATTCACCATTTGGCGCAAATACCATGCAGGTATTGGTAAATTTATCGCTATCAGGCTGATAAAGCGGCACGCTACCCGCCACCAAAGTGATCTGATAGTGCTTTGCCAGACTCGCCAGTTGTTGTGTTAATGATTGCTCGGCATAAGTGGTTTTTGCCAGCGCTAACTGCTGTTGATCGCGGCCGCCAAAAAACAGGCAGCACTCAGGTAATACCACGATATGCTGAGGTGCACTATCTAGGCTATCCAGTTGCTGGCGGATAGCGTTCAGATTCTCGTTAACATCAGGCATTGAAGTTAACTGAACAGCTGTGAGTTTAACCATCATTATTATCCATAGGCAGTTGCGGTGCCGGTTTAAGCAGACCGGTTTCTGGATCGACGACTTCCTGAACCTCAGGCTGCTGTTCTTGTGGAAGGTTTTCAACAATCTGTGGTGGAGAGTCCCTACCGACACTGATATTTTGAGTTTTTCGATCCACTTCCCTAAAATTCGGCTCACTGATACTGCCGGTCACTTCAAATTTATATTCAGAAACTACTTTCGAAGTGATCACCTCATCAATCGCAATACCGGCTAAAAAAGTCACCGGGTTTAGTGTCGCAATCCAGGCGATGGCCGGCAAACTGGAAGTGACATTCGGCTTATAGGACATTCTATAGTCCAAAGTATTGCTGTTTAAGTCAGTATTGCCTTTGACCGATAAGTCACCAGCATTGCCTTTTAAGAAAGTATTTTTAGTATAGAGCACACCATCTTTAAGGTGAAAATCCCCTTTGACTTTGCTGTAGAACATGCCATCACTAAAGATATCGCGAAAATCAAACTTTAGTTTCCGCACTAATGATTGCAAACTTAAAATCGAAAACGCCCGCGCCTGATCCGGCACTTCGGCGAGATAACCTTCATCCAGTGAGCCGCTCAGATCGCCATTTAAATGTGCAAAGGCAAAATCATGTGGCCCGCCGAGCCAGTTAAGGTCAAAGCGAGACTTCAAACCACTATCTTTAACCGTTGATGGTACGCCAATACGCTCCAGTTCACGTTCAATATCTTTGGAAGAAAACTCACCGATAAGATTAGTGAGTGACTGCTGTTCGTTTTGCTGCCAGTTAAGATCAAAACTCAGCTTGTTGTCTTTGCGCTTGGCGACGAAATTATAAAGGCGCAATAGATCAGGCTCACTGCGTTCCAGACTAAATGACACTTCACCTAAATCTAAATTCCCATAACGACAATCTTGGCAACGCACCCGCATTGGTGGTATCTGGCTAAACAACTTCCGATTAAAGGCATTATCGATAGTTATTTCTTTTGCAGGCTCAACTGCTGCTACGTCGTCTGTCTGCTGTGCTGCTTTAGCTTCGCTATTAAACAAAGCTTTATCCGGCGACAAACGAATAAAATCCGCATTTAGCTCCAGCCCTTGTTGATACCAATTCGGATAAAACTTCACCTGTGCCCGCGCCTCTTTACTGGTTAAAGCGAGCTGCCACCAGCTAATTTGATCTTCCAGGGTAAAAGATACGCCATGTAGTGATTCTTGCCAGAAATCAAGCTGTGCTATGTTACCGCGCACCCGTTGCGGTTGCTCCAGTAATGCAACGCTATCTTCTGAGCCGGTATGTTCACTAACACTATCAATAATATCTGTGATCAACGGCTGCCACTGGCGAAAATCCGCACGAGCCAAGTTAGTGGTGATATGAAACCCACTCATAGGTAAATACATCGCCTCATCACCTAATACCAGGTGTGCCTGAGAAAACGCTACTTGCTGGTGATTCAAATTACCATAAAAATTAAGCTGTGAGCCGACTTTTGCATCTATGGTTGACTGGTCATTATCCCCAGAAACCTTGATATCAGCAGTTAAAGTTTCACCGGCAAGCTTATGATAAGGTTCAGGCAAGTCCAGCTGCAGCTTTTCCAACTCGGAATCAAGTGCCAGCTGATAGCTAAATTGGCCATCGGCACTGTTGTCTAATACCAGCTTCGCTTGCCAATCCAATTGCCCCTTGCCATAAGCGAGTAGCTGTTCAGGCAGCTGCTGTTGCCAGAGCTTTTCCGGCCAGCTGGCTGATAAGCGAATATTGGTTTGATAAGACGATTCCTGCTGAGCAGCGTTTACTTCAACATTCAGTGGCAGATCTCGCCACAGCAAGTTGAGCTCTTGAGTGTGAATATCACTGTTGGAAAATGCCAGTTGTCCGTTCACTTTGGCAAAGTTCATCTCAGGTGAACGCAAAGCTATTTGATTATCGTTAAAGAAAATATTGCCTTGTGCCAGTGCATTATCCACATTATCTAGTGGTAAATTAAGCTTAAAATCTCCGGAAAGCGGCTGTGAAACCACCACTTGCTCTAATACCGCGCCAACACTGTCGCTAAGCGGGCTACTCATCATTAAGTTAGCAATTAACCCCGGAGCAGTATTATTAAATTTGGCATCGATGGTAAGCATTTGCTGATCGGATAAATCTTCGATTGCCGCCTGCACACCTTTTACGTCTATGCCCGCCAAGGTACCGTCACGGCCGGTGATCAACATGCTGTTGTCGGTAAAATTCAAGTTGGCACTAAAATGCTCAACCGCCGGCCAGTTTGGATCAAATTTAAAGGTACTGTTAGTTAATTCTGCATCAACGATAAAACTGCCATTGCCTTGCTTAAACGGAAAATCGCTAATCGGCCCGTTAACCATCACTACCGCCTGTGCTAATCGGCCTTTTTCCAGAGAGCGATTTAAATAGTTAACCAGATCCTGTCCCATTAATTCATTCGGATAAAAAGACGGCGCATAAATAACATTAGCGTCTGTTGCCGTTGCCAATAAGGATAATTCCAACTCTTGATCCGGCTCGGCAATCACCGCGAGTTCTGCCTTGAGTTTCAACTGCTCGGAAGCAAAATTCACATCTTTTGCCGTTAAATACCAGCTGTTATCTGAGTACAGGAGATCAACAGCCGCGGCAAAATCTTGATAACCAATAGGGGCATTAAAATGCTGGGCAAAATCCAATGCACCATCCTGGCCATTGATATTTATATGAAACTTACCCGGTTGATACACCAATTGGCCGTTTAGCCCGGCAACACCCGGAATACCCTGACTATAATTCGCCGTCACGTCATTGATATTAGCGACTGCCGAAAACTGTTGATCGTTTTGTTGCAGATAAACATTACTGAGCTGACCATGCGGCGCTAACTGGGCAATGAGTTCACGAGTGCTATCATCTTTAACCAGTAACGGTAATATCCCCGCCATTCCTGAAATATCGATGGCTGAAATAAAAGCATTTACCTTTTGTTGATTACGTTTGATCTCAACAACTAAAGGTTGCCATGCTTGCTTATTGGAAATAACTTCAATCTCGGAGCTATAAAGCTGAATCTGTTCCGGCTTATTGAGGTTATCGATAACCAGCCGCCCCTGGGTAATGTCTAGGGTGTTGATTTGTTGCTGATGCTGCCAGGCAATCTGATTATGACCTAAATCCACCAGCAGTTTATCTAGCTCGCCATTATTTATCGCAAGCCAGGCATTAAAATTGATACTGGAATGGGTATTCTCATTAGAAATTGCCAACACTTTGCCGAGCCAGGGGGTAATATTTAGCTGATTCGCTTCGAGATAAAGCGTACCCTGCATATTTTCAATATGCTCACCTTTCACATCCAGGTTAATCTGTAGATTGTTGGAAGTAATGCCATCGACAATAACATTACCCCGCGCCCTGTGATTATCGCCCTGGTTATACCAATGCAAAGAATCGATTAACAGGGTGCGTTTTCCCTGTTTCGTTTGATAAATCAGCTGACTGTCATTGACCGAGAAACGGCCGATCTGCGAGAAGAACATTTCCATCAAGTTGGCTAACAGCGAACTGTCATCACTGGAAACCGAGGATTCCGACATCATGGTATTATCGAGTAAAACTTTTACACCATTTAATGAAAAGTCTTTAGTGATCAGCCGCCTATGTTGTAGGCTCTGCCAAAAATCAATATTTAGATCGAATGCCTGAACGTAGACTTCCGCTTCGTCGGTTTGCAACAGGCTGACATTGGAAGCAACTAGGGTCGGTCCAGAACTTTGCCAGCCCATGTCAAGCGCGCCGATAATAATGTCGCTGTCATAGGTCTGGTTAATATAATCTTGTAAATCAATGCGGTAATTATGAGCATAAGGCAATAACAGACGCAGCATACTGATCAGCACAGCAAAACTCACCAAAAAAATAGCGATGCACTTGTATGCCCTGTTCAGCCAGCGATTTGACGCTTTTGAAATGCCTATGCCCATCTAATATTAAAATCTCTTGTTAACCTAATAAAACGAATCCGCTGCTCCCTGCTTATTATACAATATCCGGTGGCCAGTTACGCCATTACCACATCAAATTGTTCCTGGTTATACATGGTTTCCGTTTGGATCTTGATCTGCTTGCCGATAAATACTTCTAGCTCCGCCAGGTTATGATACTCATCATCGATTAACGATTCACTGACCGCAGGTGAAGCATAAACGATAAACTTGTCTGCATCATAGGCGCGATTAACCCGCACGATTTCTCGTAAAATCTCAAAACACACGGTTTCCACGGTTTTTAAATGACCACGCCCATGGCAGACCGAGCATTCGCCACATAAAATATGTTCCAGACTTTCCCGAGTACGCTTGCGGGTCATCTCCACTAAACCTAATGCCGAAAAGCCGCTGATGCTGTATTTCACCTTGTCCTTTGCCATCGCCATATCCAGACTGTGTAACACCCGGCGCTGGTGATCTTCATTGAGCATATCGATAAAATCAACGATGATAATGCCGCCTAAATTACGCAATCTTAACTGTCTGGCAATTGCCTGAGTTGCTTCAATATTGGTATTAAATATGGTTTCTTCTAAATTACGATGACCAACAAATGCCCCGGTATTAATATCGATAGTGGTCATGGCTTCCGTTTGATCTATGATCAAATAACCACCAGATTTTAATTCAATTTTTCGATGCAACGCCCGCTGAATTTCACTCTCGACATCAAACAAATCAAAGATCGGCCGCTCACCGGGATAATATTCCATCATTTCAGCCAGCTCAGGGACAAACTCTTGAGTAAACTCGCCGAGCTGATCAAAGGTCAATTTGGAATCAATGCGAATACGCTCCAGGTCGATACCAACAAAATCCCTTAGTACTCGAAATGCCAGTGATAAATCCTGATAAATTGGTGTTTTCGTTTGTTTGCGTTTTTTGCGCTCCAGCACTTTTGCCCAAACGCGACGCAAGAATTCGGCGTCGTGACGCAGCTCTTCATCCCCCGCACCTTCTGCCGCGGTGCGAACAATAAAACCATGTTCGTCTGAACAATAAGGAGTCACGATATCCCTTAAACGTTTACGCTCACTTTCATCTTCAATCCGTTGGGAGATCCCGGCGTGGCTAGCATTAGGCATAAGCACTAAATAGCGGGCTGCAACAGTTATATCAGTGGTGAGACGCGCCCCTTTAGTACCAAGCGGATCTTTAACTACCTGAACCACAATCTGCTGACCTTCATGCACTAGGCTACGAATATCAGGCACTTGCTCTTTATGATGGTCTTCTTCGTTGATAATTAGTTTCGAGTTAATGTCTGAGGCATGTAAAAATGCCGCCTTATCGAGGTTAATATCAACAAACGCTGCCTGCATGCCAGGTAATACCCGGATCACTTTACCGAGATAAATATTACCAACCAGGCCTCGCTTTGCTTCACGTTCAACATGCACTTCCTGCAATACGCCATTTTCAATTAACGCAACCCGAGTTTCACTCGGTGTAACATTAATCAGTAATTCACCACTCATTAGATTTCCTGTCGTTACTAACCGGTAATTGAAGCGCGGTTAACAAGCCAAATTCCGCCAACAGCTGCGCGGTTTGATATAAAGGCAGACCAACCACAGCGCTATAACTACCGCTAATTTGTCTGACAAATTGCCCACCCAGCCCCTGAATACCATATGCACCCGCTTTATCCTGCGGCTCACCACTGTGCCAGTAATTGATCATTTCCGGTTCACTTAAGATTTTAAAAGTCACTTGGGTTAAGACTACCTCAGACTTGATTAACTGTCCCTGAACAGCGGCTATCGCTGTCAGCACCTGATGAGTATTGCCTGAAAGCAAAGATAAATATTCCAGGCATTGCAGCTGATTTTCCGGCTTACCTAGAATCTTGTTTTGGTAAACCACACAAGTATCAGAGCCTAACACAATTGTAGTATCTGATTGATTATTCGCAATATACTGGGCTTTTTGCCGCGCCAGACGCTCAACATAGGCGCTTGGTGTTTCCCCTGGCAATTCACTTTCATCAATATCTGCCGGACAGCAACTAAACGGGTAACCAAGCTGAGTTAGTAATTCACGCCGACGGGGGGATTGCGAAGCAAGGATAAGAGAGGACATATTAACTGATCTTAAAATGTCGACGAATTTTACGTAGCAGCAGAAATGCCCACGGCCATAAAATAATCGAAGTCAGCACTGGATATAAGTAACTAGGCAGAAAAACAATATCGAGCAAAAAGCGCTGAAACCAGAACACCAGCAAGTGATAAAGCGCAGAAAGTACGCCAACAATCAATGCCTGCTGCCATACGGAAAAGTTTCTGATTTTCTGATAATTACCGGCAATAATATAAACAGCAAGCGCCATTGCCGCCGCATGCACACCAAGCACTGAACCTAATAATACATCAAGTAAAAATCCCATCACCCAGGCAGTGACAACGTTTACTCGATTAGGTAAAGCCAAACACCAGTACAATAGCGCCACCAGCACCCAATCAGGACGAAAAACATCGGCGCCAATCGGCAGCGGCATTATGCTCGCCATTAACGCAATCAATAAGGTAAACACAATAATTATGCCGTTTTTAGCAAACATCAGTTTGCCTCCCTGGCATCTTTATGCGGCTGTTTTGCCAAATCATCTTTGGAAGAGAAAATACTATGTTGTTTTTCCGGCCACAATAACAACAAATAACGCAAGCGGTTAATCCTGGCAACCGGCTCGCTTTGCACCTGGGCAAATGGCTGAGATTCATCCTGACGAACCGCAGAAACTTTTGCCACCGGATAACCTTCCGGATATTTACCGCCAAGCCCGGAAGTCACTAACAAATCACCAACCCTTACATCGGTACTATGCGGTACATGGTTATGGCTGAGCCGGTCAATATTGCCGGTACCGTTGGCGATTAATCTTATACCGTTACGCTTAATACGCACCGGCAGCGCATGGCTAACATCGGTGATCAACAGTACCCGGCTGGAAATAGTACCGACATGTAAAATTTGCCCAACAATGCCTTGATCGTCGATCACCGCTTGCCCTTCAAACACACCATCATTAGCACCGCGATTAATCACCACCTGATGCGAATAGGGATCGCTATCCACAGATAAAATTTCCGCGACCATCTTTTTAGTTTCAGTGCGCAGCGGTGATGCCAATAACGAACGCAACCTGTCATTTTCTTGTTTGATGATATCAAGCTGCATCGCCTGCTCATGATAAACCAGTTCATTGGTTTTATATTTTTGATTTTCTTCAATCAGTCGCTGACGAGTTACCAGGTTTTCCACCGCCCAGTCGAGCGCCATTTTTGGCGTGGTTGCCAAATACTGCAACGGGCTGACCATAGATTGCAAATAGCCGCGAACAAACTCAAAGCTATTCATTTTATGGTCGAAAAAGATCAATAACGCAGAACAAAACAGCACCAGAACTAGCCGGTGCTGTGGGGAAGATCCGTGTTTAAATATGGGATTCATCGAGAATATGGGTTCTCTTTGTTATTTAATATTTTTGCTATGTTCCCGATAACTGTTGCTAGGTAAACAAACAAGACGCACAAATCCATCCATGGAAGCTCAACACCAGCATCCCTGCTGGTGATGCTTGTTTTTATCACCATAGCAACATCCTTATTTATCAATGGATTAGCTTAACAACCACAATTAAAAGGAACATAGCCAATATTTTTAATAAATTAATAAACACTAATTTTCTAAATAAATAGTGTTTAGGCAAAGCCGTCAAGTTGCGAACCATATGAACTTATATGTATAAGTGATTATGGTGAGCAACGCAGACAATGCCGCATAAATGCTATTTATGACGAAAATTTATTCGTAAGCGAATAAGTCGCCGCCATGCATATCTATCATTTCCAGCGCTTTACCACCGCCACGTGCCACACAAGTGAGCGGATCATCTGCTACCACTACCGGAATACCGGTTTCTTCCATCAATAAGCGATCCAGGTCTTTTAACAAGGCACCACCGCCAGTTAATACCATGCCACGCTCGGAAATATCAGATGCCAGCTCAGGCGGTGATTGCTCAAGCGCCACCATAATCGCACTAACGATACCGGTTAACGGCTCTTGCAGCGCCTCTAAAATTTCATTACTGTTTAAGGTAAAGCTGCGCGGCACCCCTTCTGCCAAGTTACGGCCACGCACTTCAATCTCAATTAACTCTTCACCTGGATAGGCAGAGCCAATTTCATGTTTAATCCGTTCAGCGGTCGCTTCACCAATTAAACTACCAAAGTTACGACGAACATAATTAATAATGGCGTCGTCAAACTTGTCACCACCAATGCGTACTGAAGACGAATAAACCACACCGTTTAACGAGATAATACCCACTTCGGTAGTACCACCACCAATATCGACTACCATGGAACCGGTTGCTTCAGAAACCGGCATACCGGCACCGATTGCCGCCGCCATCGGCTCGTCAATAAGATATACTTCACGGGCACCGGCACCAAGGGCGGATTCACGAATCGCACGGCGTTCAACCTGAGTTGAGCCACAAGGCACACAAACCAAAACACGAGGACTGGGACGTAAAAAGTTATTGCTATGCACTTGTTTGATAAAGTATTGCAACATTTTTTCAGTAACGAAGAAGTTAGCAATAACCCCGTCTTTCATCGGGCGAATCGCTTCAATATTACCAGGAGTTCGACCTAGCATTTGCTTGGCTGCTGCACCTACGGCCGCGACACTTTTTGAGCCACCAGATCTGTCCTGGCGAATAGCCACTACCGAGGGTTCGTCTAACACTATGCCTTGATCTTTGACATAAATAAGGGTGTTGGCGGTTCCTAAGTCGATGGAAAGATCGTTGGAAAACATGCCTCGTAATTTTTTAAACATAAGGTCTCTAAGTCCTTGCTACTCCACTACAGCAACAATGCTACAGCGTAATGAAATTATTTTTGTAATTGCCGCTAATCATACCGCAGACTTTACAAGATGTGATGCCTGTTTTTGCAAAAAATACCAGTTTTTTGTGATTTTTTTTCATAAAGCGGCAAAAGCTAAGCATTTCTGGTAAGGTTTGTTAGTTATTCCCCACTTCACGCCAATAAATAATACGGTCATTGCCGCGGAACAAGCCAAAGCTAAGAGTCGCGGTTGGGTTTTCATCAAAGCTGCCGTCTTGAGTTGTCCAGTCATATTGCAGCCAAGTTGGCACCTGATATTCAAACTCCAGAGTTCCCTGCTTATTTGGCGCAGAAAACTTAAATAAGCCAGTAGGTAAAGCGAGTTTACCACTACTAAAACTGCCACTCACCGATGCTTTAGTATCAGCTGTACCAATCGCATCATCAATACCATTAGTATCAAACAAGCGGTATTGCCACTCGGTTAAGCCGCCAGTTCGAATATTACCTGTTGTTACTTTCGCATCATCCACATTTGGCAACAGCTGTGAAATAGTACAGCTATCATCGGTATTAGTGACAAACTCACTGCCATCCCAATACTGGGTAAACATGGCAACAAGTAAATCTGAGGTTTCCGGGCCATAGGCATGGTCAATAGTTAAGCGGCCAAATTTCACCGTTAAACTATTGCTATTTGCCTGAGAAAACCTTGGGTTCACAAAAGCTGCGGCGCTAACATCATCACTGTCTTTAATGGTACTGATGGGAATTTCAAAATCAGCGAAAAATGGAGCTACCTTGCTATCGCTGTTACGGGTATAGGTAAAATGGTTATCGCCAGATAAAGTAAATGTTGCAGCCCCTTCAATAAAATCTTCTAAAAGGCTTACATCCACAGAAACATCGCCTCCTACCGCTAAACTATTCGCATGGAGTGTATTTGGTGTGCTAAGAGTAATTTCATTTCCCGCAACAGCAGGTGTTGCTTTTATTCCTTCTAACTTGGCAAAGTCACCGATATAATTTTCTGTGGTGCCATCGGCAACATTTTTTGCGGTAATGGTTAATTTGGGCTCTATCCCATAGCGGATAGTACCTTTACTGTCAGTTTGCTGCCCACTATATACCCAGTTCTTCATAGTACAACTGACAAGCCCATTATGCTTAGCAACGATGCCGCCTTGGATAGTCACCGTTTGCTCAAAATGATCTGGAGTAAAACGTCCAATAGGACTGCTGCCCTGCGCTTTATCACTGTTAAAGTTCCACTCGCGCATCGTCAAATTGAGCAAACCGACTTCGCTATAGGTCATCCCTGTGTATTGATAACTACCGTTAGAGAATGAAATTAACTCAGGCGACCACCAAATATAATTGTCCGCACTGCTCGACGATAACATACTTTGCCCAACACCTCCGCCATACTTTAACGTACCGTTTGTTCCAGGAACCGGGCCCGTGCGCTGCAATGCAAGTTCTGCAATATAACCATGATAATTCGTTGTTATATCGCCATCTTTATTTACCGCCTCGATTTTCAGGTCAAACGCCTGACCAGCTTTTTGGTGAACATCACCATCGGCTGTGGTTTCAATTAACGGCTGACCTTGATTCTCACCGCCGTCCATAGGACGTTTAGGGTAAATGTTAAATTGGAACGGTCTGACATAAAAACTTTCATTGCCTGTTATAGTCAGTGCAGGATTATCAGGCGTTGCAGCAACCGTGTACCTGGCATGTAAGGTAATATTCCCAGCGTCATCATAGATATTGTTCGGTAAATTTGCCTTAGCATCGCTATCAAAACTTAGTGTTACCGCCTGATAGTTAGTGACATTACCGTTATTATTTAAATTAATAACGGATGAGCCTATGGTATAGTCTCTACCGAAGTTATCTGGATAAACCGTTTCCAGAGCAAACTCTATTGCTTTATCACCACCTTCATTAAATAGTGGAACACAACTTTGTGTATTAGTCCCTTTTTTCACCGCCTGAATTGTTACATCATTATTATCTTCACCGGCAACTTCAACAGAATTAATGCCAGTAAAAATAAATCCGGCATCATCAAAAGTCATCTGACAATCACCAGAATTATTATTGTTACAAATAAAACCATGTTCAGCAGAAACAGAAGCATCAGTTATTGACAAAGTTACCGGTTCAGCTTCAGTGTAATTAAACGCTATAGCTCCATTACCAGTAAAGTTCTTACTATTAGTTACGGTGTGGGAGTTACCAGAAGCACTGAGCTCAATATCGATACTTTGTGAAGACTCAACACATACTTCACCGATATCACTGGTACAAGCCTTTATCGTCACGGTTTCCGCTTCACAAGTCAGCCCCTGACCATCGTGAATGATTTGATAATGATCGATTAATGGGGGACACACAACAGCATCACGCACACTGCCATCATAGTTATTTCCCGCATTTTGATTATTATAAAGGTTGCTAATTTGTGTTGCGGTCAACACATCATCATAAAGAATAAATTCATCAAGTGGCGCCCTAAATCCTTGAGCATTATTACCACCAACACTATCGTATGAGGTACCAATATACTTAAGAGTGCCCGTAGGTGCTTTATTTACGGTATCAACTAAATTATCGTCAATATATAACTGCGTTTGATTATTTTTATATACCAACACCATATGGTGCCAGTTATTATCTAATGACGAAAAAGAGAACGTGCCATTAACGGAGCCAGAAGACGCATTATACACTCCCCAGCGCCAATTATTATTTCGGTCTAAATACAGCAAATCTCCACCTGATTGCATTGCACCTAACACGTAGTAACGGCTACCACTGGTGATTGTTGGCTTTTTAAACCAGGTTGATACGCTAAAGTCACCATTAATAGGTATAGATGTCTCAAGGTGATGACTGTAATGTGTTAATTCAACTGCCCGTTGAATTTTTCCGGACTCGAAAGTATTAACATTATTAAAACTATTCGCTGGATAGTTGCCTAATTGATCAATGACCTCATTACTTGCTCCAGTATATTGACATTCATCAAAACGATAATTTGCAACAACCTCAGCACAAGCCTGCGGAGGATTGGTCGCCAGGGCAGTAATTTCACTTTGAGTTAACACGCCGGAATAAATTCTAAAATCTTCCAGCTCACCGTCTAAATGCTCACTGGTTAAACGCCAGGTACTACCGCCAACGGTTAAGGAAGATGCTGATTGAGCGCTAAAGCTTTCGCTGCCGCTATTTTCCAATACACCATTTTTGTACACCGCCCAAGTGCCATTAGTGACACTGGTTACAAAAACAAAATGCACCCAAGTATCAGTTTCAGTCACAGCCGATGCAGTACGGACACTGTTGTTAGAGCCGGTTTTATTAATATCCCAATAAATAATACCGTCCGCTTCCCAGCGCGCTTCCCAGCCATCACCAAAACCAAAGATTCGTTGTCTTGATGTGGGTGAAGCTGGTACTCGTAACCAAAATGACACTGCACCATCTTGTGGCGGAGTAAAGGCGTTGGTTGTTAAATGCTGATTTGCACTTCGCTCAAATGCCATCGAATAACCGCTATTCGCTTCACACTGAAATGTCGCATCTTGGCCATCAACCCCCGCTGAATTACCTAATGTGGCAGTTCGACCATTGCCACTATCATCAGCGACTGTTTGTCCACTACCTTCATCAAAATTAAGATGTAGTATCAGCTCAGAAGTACTATTGTTACAAAAACCATGACCATCAAGTTGATCGGCATCACCGGATGAATAAAAATAAGACCCTTCTTTATCGACCACTAAGGAGCCATTTGCGGAAATAGAACCGGTGATCTCAGCCTCTTTATTCACGGAAATACTACCACCGACATAGATATGGGCATGAATATTAGATTCTTTATTAATAGTCAAAGAACCTGCGACAATCAATAGAACATTAGCCGCATTACCACCTACATTAACGTTGGTTTCTTTTGGAATTATTGCGCTACCGCTAATATATATTACTGCGGTGCCTGATCCACTAAAAGTTATGGTACTTTCTTTCGGTAATCCCCATGAAGTGTGCTGGTACACACCATCTGAAATGGAAGTAGCCGTGAATGCGCCACTTGGCGAAGCATATGGAATCGTAGGTGTAGTAAAACTATTGACCGGCGAACATGAGCCACCGTCACAAGTATTTGAACCGTTTATCGAGACACTACCGTTAGCAGCAAATGTTGTCGGCCCAGGAAATATCGCACTACAATCTGCGGCACTGGCCGTAGATAACGAGAAAATAGAGAAAGTAAATATGATGACCAGTCTAAATAGCATCAAGGAGTTCCGTAACCACAATAACCAACTAAGTATAACGTTACTCTTTACTCGTTATTTTCACAAGTAACGGCTTGAATTTATTCTATTAACCGGCAGGGTTAACAGGGAAATTTACGGCCAATAAAAAAGCCCTGCATCCTGCAAGGCTTAATTTCATGAAACGAAAAGGAGTTTGATTGATTAATAATTGATACGGGTACGCAGTGATAACAGCATCAAAGCTAAAGCGAGAATTAACAAGCTGGTTGGTTCATTCACGGGAGTCGGTGAGCTATTAAACGTTTTGCGCACATAGAAGGTTTCATATTGAGAGCCCGCAGCATCTTGGCCATTTTCCCCGGATGAAACCCAGTGACTAGAAACTAAACCATTGGAATAATTAGCTAAGTTACTTTTATCTACATATTCAATGCTATTTAAAGTAAAACGTATCACAATATCGTTAAAAACACTGTTCCAAAACTCTACCGCATGCTTATATGAGCCATCAGTATTGGTAAAATCAGCCAGAGAAAAGTTTGTCAATAAAATATCTAGATCTGCATCATTCGCATATTCCCAGCCACTATGTAAGCTAGGTGCAAACAACTGGTTAGTAGTAGCTAAATCGGGATCCCCCCAAAATTCAACATTAATAGGGGACACCCAAGCAAAATCTATGGTGACTTCATCACTTTCATAAGTGACATAATGATCTGATGTTAAAAGAGAAGAATCTGTGATCAAACTCGCCTGCACGGCTGATGACAACACCAAGCAAACACTTAACACAACATTGACTGCATACTTAATCATTAAAAAACCTCATATTAATGAATAGACAACTCTACCACAGACAAAAACAATGCAAAAAACAAGCCAACATAATAAACAGCTTATTTTTTATCAGGTTAAAATTCATTCCAACGTTAAGTTATTAAACAGCTGTAAAATTATCTAACAGTGTTGTAAAAACAAACAGTTATAAATCACGCGCTTGCACCTCCACGCTTCTTGAGGTAAAAACGCCAGCCACTTCACATTCTCCGGTACTGGTAATGGTATAATATTTATTTCCGGATACTACTACACTATCATCACAAGTAGCTTCTATAATCTTACAATGTTCTAATCCACTAGTCGCTGATAAATCAACATTAGAAATATCTATACAGGCACCAGTTGCAGGCTTTAAAGGAAATATTCTTTGTAATTGTTGTTGCAAACCGGTTTGTGCCGCCTGCAATGCCCTGGTGCCCAATACTTCATAAACAACGGTTTCTGCGCTGGTGCTCAATGTTTTCACTAATGCGGTACCTATTAGTGTCATGACAACAATAATAAAAATAGTAATCACCAGGGCGCTGCCTTTAACTGTTTTTGGCGATAAACCTGCTCGGTCAAGGTTATGGGACATTCGGCATTTGAATTTCATTAGTAAAAGATACCTGCTCGCTGTTGAGATCAAACCCCAAGGTTACCTGAACATAAGCATTGCGCTGTAACGTGGCGTCTTCAACGACAAAACCACTGTTAGCATTATCAAGGTGTTGAGCCATTAATACATTATTTCTGTTTAATTCTGTACCATTGATGCAATAACTTACCTGAGTATTATAAAAATAGATCCGTTTAGTAGGAGAATCGGTTTCAAACAAGACATCTGAAGCAAAAGATAATGCCCAAGGGTTAGTGTCACCCGCCGAATCATCTAATGCCAAAAACGGATGATTTTTATCACTCGCATTATCTAAATCTGATTCTGCTAACGGATAAACCACCACTCGCGTCGCGCTGGCAAAGTTACTTTTATCGAACGGAATCACTGAAATAGTATCTTCGCCAGCTTCAGGTGCCACGGGAATATCAATATAAATAGTACTGGCTAATATTGGGGTAAAGGTTAAACATCCGCCAGCAACCTCTGCACTATTGGGCACAGCGTTTCGAATTTCTCTATTTAACCGTTCAATGGCAAAGCGCGCCGATGAAATCAGTTCGTCACGATCGCTGGTTTCGGCAAATATCCGCGCACTAAACTGTAAAAAACTGCTAGCGCCTGCGGCCAATATCCCTAAAATAATGATCACTGTCACCAGCTCAATCAGGGTAAAACCTTGTTGCCTGCGGCTACTGACCATCAGAAGTTCGCTCTGTAAGTAGAAAACACAAGATCAAAACCGGTTGGGGTGGTAATAGTTACAGTGATCAATTTAGCAGAGCTTGTATCACTGCTGCTGGTATCAGAACAATCACCATCATAATCACCATCATTACATACCGATACCTGCATGGCATAGCCGATATAAAGACCCAGACTGTTACCCTGTGCATCTTCAATGCCACCGGCACTATATTTATCGCCATACTCAAGCGCGTCATAGTCATCAACATCATCAAATAACATTCTATTGGCTTCTTCACTTCCCAGGGCATTATTTGCCGTACATTGTTCATCACTGTCTAAAGTACCGTTACTGTCATAATCCTCGCCACAACGATAGACACCACCAGCCATGTCAGACTTCTCATCAAACGCCTTATTCTGAATTTCATTAAGCATCGACTGGCCCAGTTCGGCGGCGCGAATTTGATGCAGTTGGTCGGCACTGTGTTCTACCATGGGATAAATTAAGCTAGTAATAACAGAAAACGCAATCGACAATACCACTATGCCAACGATAGTTTCAATCAGGGTAAAGCCCTTGACTTTAACCGGCATGGATATATCCTTCAGACTCGATAACCACAGTTAACGTTTGCTCGCCACCATTAATCGATATTTTACAGGGTGAAGAACAATTTAAAGGTCGCCCCATTTGATCAAAAGAGAAATTATCGCCGCTGAACGTGATCTGATGGTCGCTATCAACCTGAACATGAGTCGGGCCATCTTCGGTAGCTAAATTATACTTGCCATCTTTTTCATCAAACCAGTTGCTAACGTGACATGGACCAGGTGAATTATCATTATCGAGCAACCCAAGTTGCTTACCATCACCCGTTATTTTAATTTGATGACATTGTGAACCATCGGTTTGCTGCATCGCACGTAGCTGAATGGTGCGCAGCGTAGCAATCACTTCCGTACGATAAGCGTATTCTTCAAAGCCACTGGACGAGAAAAAACGCGGCACCACAGTGGCGGATAAAATAGCCAGTAACAAAATCACTACCACTAGCTCGATAGTAGTAAAACCTTTAGCCTTTTGACATTGTGCGTTCATATATCAATTCTAATCAACTACAGGGGTTGACACCAATCTCCGGCTTACTTGAAGCGCCAGCGGCTTTATAGAATGCTAAACAAGGTTGTAATGTACTTACCGGCGTTGTAGCACCTTTTAAAAAGACCACCAATGAGCCATCAATTGTTTTGGTAAAATCAAAAGCAGTCGTGTCAATATCAAGTAAACTATCTCGCCAATCAGTGATAGACGTTTTAGGGTAGCCGTAATGGATGCTAAGAGTCACCCCATTGCCAATATCAACCGTAGGGCTGTCTCCCTCAGGCGAGTTATGATTCCCTTTCACCAGTGACTTGCCGTGAACCAGGGCAGCAGCACCATCCATTGAAGCTTTCACCGCCTCCAGGGTCGCAGTTTTCGCTTCTGCCTGAAGGTTAACAAACTTAGGCACAGCGGTTGCCGCCAATATGCCTAAGATCACAATCACCACGACTAATTCGATTAGCGTAAAACCTTGAGTTTTCAAGCAAACACCTATTTCACAATCCAAAATAACTAATTTATCTTATTCGCTAAAACAAATAAAGGAGAGCCAAGCTCTCCTTTTATCTTCTACGAATGCATCAATTAATGACCAACTAAGAACAAGTAGTAGTACCGCCAGGAACAGGTGTAACATTTGCGTCAGCCGTATCAGATAAAGTTACTGTGCAATCAGTAGCGATAGTGATAGTTAAAGGGCCAGCAGTTGTTGTTTGATCTTGGGCTGTTAAATCACTGTCGATATCCAATAAAAAGTAAATATTATAAGCTTTTCCTGCAGTACCATCAGCACTCGAATCAGCAGCAACCGAAGGATAACCTTTCACTATATTAACCAGCTTGCCATTGATGCTAACTTCACCATCAGTAACATCAGCTACCAGAGCTTTTGCATGTCCCATAGCTAATGCTCCTTTAATTGCAGCAACAGCACCATCTCGAACACTACTTTTCGCATCACCGGTTAAATCAATAAACTTAGGGGCTGCGGTCGCCGCTAAAATGCCTAAGATAACGATTACCACCACTAACTCAATTAGGGTAAAACCTTTTGCCTGAGATAAATTTTTCATCATTACACCTTACTTTTCATATGTTTAATTATTATTAGTTATTGATTGTGATCGCCACCTGACTGGAAGCCGGATCATAGGAAAAATTATTGCCTGTCGTCGTTGCTGTTGGCGTCGCATAACCATTAGTGACTTTATTTAGCGTCTCTACTAAAAAGTAGGCGCAAATATCATTGGAGTTGCTACCGGCATTGGCAATGCTAATGGCAAAATACTGGATATTGGCACCATTAGTTAAATCTGCTGCGGTACTGGAAATTTTTGGTGGCTGGCTCAAAATACCATTCCACACCTGAACGCAAGTCGCGCCTGTCATATCGCCAGAAGTTACCCCACTGATACCTGTGCCCATAGGATAGCCAGGGCGAAATGCACTGGTGTTAGTTGTCGGCGAGGTCAGATACAGATCCGTACCATCGTAATTAACGGTATTTCGAGCGTTATTGTCATGAGGTCGACCTTCTGCTTCCCACTGGGCGCGCACTAAAGAAACCCCGGTAGCAAAGCCACCTGCCATGCCCTCAATATTCGCCTGTTTTGCCTGATCAGTTAAATCAAGAAACTTTGGAATAGCCGTGACCGCTAAAAAGCCTAAAATCACCACTACGATTACCAGCTCGATAAGGGTAAAACCTGACTGTTTTTTCATAACTACCTCGAACCTTTACACCTAAAGTTAAGTTTAACAAGCTTTACTCAATTAAGTCACTTAACTTTTCTACATTACACGCTTTTATTGATTGATCACAATACTTTATTGCCATTATTAGTTACTGCCTGACGAAATTACCTTGCCACTTTGAGGAAAATAATCAAAATACTCACCGCTTGGTAAACGATAGCGGCAGTGATTATTCAGCGGTTCAACTTCATCACTGACACTCATTACCGCAACTGGCTGATTAATAAAAGTTAAATCATCTACCATAATCACACGCCAAATTTTGCGGCAACTGACGCCATCTTGTGCAAAATCGACCCAACCCTTTTTATTAAGCGGTATTGCCGATTTGCTGCCATCTTTTTCTTTGACCATCAAGCTTAGCGGTTGGTTCTCCATAAACCATTGTGCCCTGATCGCTGTGATCTTCGAGGCAAAATTCGTTGCCGCGATCTGAAAGCCCGCCTGGCTGATAGTTTGCTGATGCTTAAAAAAGTAATACAAAAATGCACTCATTAACGAGGCAACCAGTACCACCACCAAAATATTCTCACCGAGCGTTTTTTCGCGATTGTTGGCAACACTTTGCTTTGTCATCAGCTATTACTTACCTTTAAACGCCGACATCATATCCCACATAGGCGTGAAGATACCAAGCGCTAAAATTAGCACCATAGCGGCAACGATGGCGATTAATATCGGCTCAATCCGTGCGGTTAAGGTGCTTAATTCGTAATCCACTTCTCGTTCATAATAATCACCGACCTCTTCCAATAACTCATCAACCCGGCCGGTTTCTTCACCCACCGCTATCATTTGCAATACTAACGGCGTAAACAAGGTACTGGCGACCGCCGAACGCAACAGGCTCTCACCACTTTCAATCGCAGTGCGCATCGCGATAATTTTCTTAGCCATAAAGCTATTATCAACCGCATCTGAGACCAACGTCAGACCAGAGGTCATAGGGACACCGGCCTTTAGAATAATGGCAAAGCTATGGGAAAAACGCGCCAATATCGAACGCTCGATAATCGAGCCGACGATCGGCAGTTTGGTCTTAAACCTGTCCCATTTATATAAACCTTGCGGTGTTTTCAAATAAGCGCGTATCGCGAAAAAGCCACCGACTGAAGCCACCAGCATATGTGGCCAATAATCGAGGAAAAAATTGGAACTGGCAATCAGCGCCTTGGTCGCCCAGGGTAAATCTGCACCTAGCTTGGCAAACATGTTGGCAAAGGTTGGAATGACAAAAATATTCAGCACGACTAACGCGATGCCAATCGCCGCCAAGACAAATGATGGATAACGCAGCGCAGTTTTGACCCGCTTGCGGGTGTCCTGTTCGCGCTCAAAATAACTTGCCAGTTTTAAAAATGCACCATCGAGCTGACCGGTATTTTCACCAACATGAATAAGGGAAACAAATAACGGCGAAAATAGTTTCGGATGTTGATTAAGCGCCGATGACAGCGCATAGCCCCCTTCGAGTTGACCCGCCACCTGTTCGAGTGCAGTCCTTAATTTTGGCGAGTTACTGGATTCCGCCATGCCATGTATCGCCCGTAAAATGGGGACACCGGAGCGCACCAGGGCATACATTTGTCGGCAAAAGACGATCAAATCATCGAGAGATATCGCGGAAAAGCCGAGCAAATCGCCGATATCCAGTTGGCCAATATTGCCGCTGGCATGCTTGGTTTTTGCTGGTTCAATCGCAATAGCTATGATCTGCTGGCGTGATAACTGCTCAGCAACCGCAGCTGAGCTCGCGGCGTCGATAGCTCCTTTAACCTGCTCACCGCGGCTATTTCTGCCAATATAATCAAATACCGCCATTAGCTATCAACCACCTCAACCATTTCCACCAAACGCAATACTTCTTCCACCGTAGTAGTGCCCTGACTGGCATAATCAAATGCCGCCAAGGCTAATGGCCGAAAACTCGGGTGTGCTTTTGCCTGTTTGGTAAACTCTTCAGCATCATTGCGTTTAAGTGCAGCCATCATGGCTTCGTTCATTTCCAGAAGTTCAAAAACCCCTATTCGGCCGCGATAGCCAGTATATTGGCATGATTGACAGCCCTTACCTTGCTTAAAATGCGCATTATTGACCGCATTACCAGCAAGATGGGTTAACCATAATGTTTCCTGGCTGCTTGGCGTATAATCAGTAGTGCAATGCTCACATACCCGGCGCACTAGCCGCTGAGCGATCACCGCACGCAACGAACTACCGACCAAAAAGCCCGCAGCGCCCATGTCGATTAAGCGCAATGCACTGGTAATCGCATCATTGGTATGTAAAGTTGAAAGCACCAAGTGACCGGTTAACGCGCCCCGTAAGCCCATTTCCACGGTTTCACTGTCACGCATCTCACCCACCATGATAATATCGGGATCCTGACGTAATGCAGTGCGTAACACACTGGAAAACGACAGATCAATTTTACTATTAATCTGTACCTGGTTAATCCTTGGCAGGCGATATTCCACCGGATCTTCAACTGTGATGATTTTTTTCGTCGACTGATTAAGTTCACTCAAAGCGCCATACAGCGTGGTGGTTTTACCACTACCGGTCGGCCCGGTAACCAATACCATGCCGTGTGGCCGGGTAATTTGATGACGTACCCGCTCAATCAACTCCAGCGGCATCCCGGTTTCATCCAATGACAATAAGCCAGCGGACTGATCCAGCAAACGCATCACCACAGACTCGCCGTATTGCACCGGCATGGTCGACATCCGGACATCGATATTATGACCTTTAATTTGCAAGTTAAAACGACCATCTTGAGGCAAACGTTTTTCCGAGATATCCAGCCCTGCCATCAGTTTCAGCCTTAACACCATGGCCGAGGCGATCTTATTTTCTTTTAAGATATTTTCCTGCAATACACCATCGATACGCTGACGGATGCGCAGCAGTTTTTCATCCGGCTCGATATGAATATCCGAAGCGCGCATTTGCACCGCATCTTCAAATACCGATTGCAACAGCTTGCCAACGGTGGCATCACCACCTTCATCGACAAATGAAGTGGTAAGATCAAAGTCTGTCGATTGGTCATACTCTTCTTCTAACTGGCTGGCAAAAGACTCGATATCCGCGGTGCGCCGATAAAGTCCATCAAAGGCTTCAAACAGCTGGGATTCCATCACCACCGCAAGTTTGATGGTTTTCGGTGATAGCATTTGCTCCAGTTGATCCAGGCCGCTTAAATCTGCCGGATCGCTCATGCCGATAAGTACTGAATCTCCCTGATCTTTAATAATCAATGCCCGCAAACGCCGAGCATGTACTTCAGGCAGTAAAGCGGCAACTTCAGGGGCAATACGCGTTTGGCTGATATCAAGAAACGGAACATCCAGCTGTTGTGCCAAAAATTCAAGTAGTTGACGTTCACCAAGATAGCCGAGCTCAATCAGGGTATCACCGAGCTTGCGTCCGGTTGATTTTTGACTATTCAGCGCCTGCATTAGCTGTTCGTTAGTAATGATATGCTCGTGAACTAACAAATCACCGAGGCGCATTTTTAATTTAGGTGCCGCCATTACTATTCTCCTAATTGCTGCAGACGCTGACCGGCAAACTGACGCGCACTTTCTGAGAGCTCACCACTGTCTCTGGCCTGCCGATAGGCCGGTACT
>CAZUHQ010000002.1:0-45026 GCA_964620605.1 uncultured Thalassotalea sp. | reverse complement strand
TGCCTGCTCAAACTGGCTATTGCTGTCATAAGCGACCGCAAGCCCCAACCACCAGCGGCCAGTTGTCGGCTGCAATTTCACCAGTAACTGGTAGGCAGAAATCGCTGTCTGATATTGTGCCAATTGCTGGGCATTCGTTGCCAATAATGCCTGATACTCGACATCTTCAAGCGCGTTCAACACCTTTAAGGTATTAACCGCCGCAAGTTGCTGTCCCTGACTTAAGTATATACGGGCTTTCATCATTCGGTATTCACTGTCGTTCGGCGCGAGCGCTATGCCCTGAGACAGTAGATTATGTGCCGCCTGATAAGATTTTCGGCCAAACCATAACGCCGCCAATTGTTTACGGGCAGCTTTATTTTCTGGCGACACTAATAAGATATCTTCAAACAGGGTTTCTGCCCGGCTGAGTTGTTCACTATTTAGTGCCTGCTCTGCCTGGGCAAGTTTTTGCTCCACCAGCTCCTGTGGCGATAGCTGTTTACGGGAAATTTTTAGTTGCGGCGCACTTTGCGCAACTGCCGGTTCTTTGGCCGCTAACTGACTATTTTTAATTGGCTGAGAGCCTGAAGTTACCGAGACAAGCGCTTTTGTTTGTTCTGGTGCTGGCAGATCTGTTCTTCCTAGCTCAGCTATTTGCCCTTGTTTGGCTGCTTTTTCTGGCTTTGCTGCTTTTCCTCCGGCTATCTGTGAAGGCGCGTTGTCATTGGACGGATCAGCAGCTGGCTGTCGCGAGTCGTTATTAACGGCCGCAGTCGATACAGTTGATGATGACCCATTTTGCTTTAGCTCGGCCTGGTGTGAATTCATTTTATTCTCGCTAATAACTTCAGCGCTTGGTTGCTCAGGCAAATTAGCAGCACCGGAGTTAACGACAGCAGTGTTTTTTAATTGCTGATTTTCACTGTAAAGCTGCCAGATAAGAATACCGACAATATTAAGTACCAGTATTACCGCTATCAGGACAAACCAATTGATTTTTCCTGGGGCATTCACGGCGGCTAGTGTCGCTCCCTGTTGCCTGGATAGCCCTTCAGTTTGCTGGCGCTTATCCAGATCTTTTAACATTTGATTAATAACGCTCATGACTGCATTCCAATAAACCAGCTTGCTATTAACAAACCAAGTAACGCAGCCGCTGCCAAATAATATCGGGATTTGCTGATCAACGGCTCATGAATTGCTTCAGTATCCTGGGCAGCAATTTTGACATGCCGACCGGTTATTTGATAACTGCCCTGCCCATAGCTGAGCATTAACATTTTATGGCACAAAATATTCACTAGCCTTGGGATCCCCTGAGTTAACTTGGCAATTTTTTTACAAATTTCACCACTAAATAACGCTGCACCTTTATAACCGGCAACCTGCAACCTGTGCGCAATATATTGCTCTACTTCTGCTGCCGTCATTGGCCGCAGGCGATAAGAAAAAGTAATCCTTTGTTTTAACTGGCGAAAACTCTCTTCACTTAAGCGTTGGTCGAGCTCAGGCTGGGCGAATAGCACCACCTGCAATAGCTTGCGGGTTTCCGTTTCCAAGTTGGTAAACAAGCGTAACGCCTCCAAACTTTCCGCCGGTAGCGCCTGAGCTTCGTCTAAAATTAGTACTACGGAATGTCCCTGGCCGTGTAGCTCCAATAAACGTTGCTGAATTCTCTGGGTTAGCAGCTGCACCGACATCCGCTGCGCCTGCTTCACGCCTAACTCAACCGCAACCGCACGCCTTAATTCATCCGGTTTTAAATAGGGGTTTGGAATATAGGCTGTGACAAAATGTTCTGGGATTTCATTTAACAGCTTGCGGCACAATAGGGTTTTTCCTGTGCCGACTTCCCCGACCACTTTAATAAACCCCTCGCCGGTTTTTAACGCCGTCACCAGCACTTCCAGCGCTTCATTGTGTGGCGCCAGGCCAAGATAAAAACTGGTATTTGGTGTTAAGGTAAAAGGTAATTCCTTTAGGCCAAAATGATACAAATACATAAATTTACCGATGCTATCTGTTAGCCATTAAGTGATATCGACTGCTAGTCTAACTGCTGCTCTTCCGGGAACCATTGCTGCAATAGTTTACGCGCATCTTTTAACTGGTTTTTCCAAGTATCCTGCCCAATCACCTGTGGCTTTAACATGATCACTAACTCTTTTTTCTGCGTGGTCTGGCTTTTACTTTTAAACAGTTCACCAACCACAGGAATATCCCCTAATAGCGGAGTTTTTGATTCACTGTCAAGTTTACGGGTTTCGATTAAACCACCAATCACGACAATTTCGCCGGAGTTAGCACGGATAATAGTATCGGACTCGCGCACGCTGCTTTGCGCCAATGGCAAAGCAAAATCTTCACTGCCAAGGCGTATGGTTTTTACCTGCTCGTCAGTTAAAGTGACGGACGGATGTATATGCAAGATCACTTCACCGTTTTGATCGATTTGCGGGGTAACGTCCAGTGCTATACCTGAGAAAAATGGCGTTAACTGCACTTCAGGCGTGGTAGTAGTTGCCGTGCCGGTAGTAGTAGTGCTGGAAACTTCAGTGACAAAATATTCATCTTCGCCAACTTTTATCACCGCCTTTTGGTTATTGGTCGCGGTTATCCGCGGGCTCGACAGTACCTGGACATTGCCCTGAGTTTGCAACAATTCAATCACTCCGGAAAAGTCTGCATTAACAAAGTTCAATGCCGTCGTGCCGCCAATCGCCGATGAAATAACATTACCGGCGATATTGCCTGAGGTAGAAAACGTCAAGTCTGTGCTGCCGGCATGCCCCAGCACCTGATCCCATTTCACTCCTTGTTGGTAATCGTCATTTAAGGTGACTTCCATAATTTTGGCTTCAATAATCACCTGACGGCGTAAATGATCTTGGGTGTCATTAATAAACTTTTTCACCGAGGCAATTTCATTTGGCAAGGCGCGAACCGTCACTAAGCCTGCCTGTGGTGAGACAATCACCGAACGACCGCCGTCGGTGCCGATCAATGAAGTCAGAGTTTCTTTTAATTCTTTCCAGAAATCCGATTCATTTTCGGTGTAAATATTAATGCCGCTGGCATTGCTGTTCTGATTATTCTGGTTGTTTTGATTGCCGTTATTGCGATTGTTATTCGAACGGTTATTGTTACTACCGTTGCGGTTATTATTATTGCTGTTATTCGGATCATTTTCCGAGACGCCGCCGGAATTAATGCTGGTAGATGAACTGCCAAAACGCTTAATAAACAGATAATTTAACGGAATAGTTTCTGTGCGGATCCCGGCGGGATAGACTTTGATCACTTTGCCAGAAGTTTGAATATCATAGCCGTAAAGCTTTTCGATCACTTCCAGTGATTCAACTAAGGTGACATCTTTTAAATTTAAAGTAATAGTACCGGCAACATCCGGGTGAACGGCAACACTGTAGGGTGAGTCTTCCACTAACGCGGCAAAGAACGCCGGTGCGGCGACCTGGCTGGCAGCGATTTCCAGGCGTTTCTCTGCTAATAAGCCTTGTCTTGCTTCGCTAAAGTTTTGCTGCATTAGCTCCTGCTGAACCGCCGACGGTAAGCTGGTCAGTGGCTTTTTTGCACTCGCTTGTTGTGACTCGACAATCGCTTTGTCGAGATCATTTTTGATTACAGTCGGCTGCGGCGGCACAGATTGGCAACTCGCTAGCAACAATAAAGCACAAACGCTGGTAGATTTTAGGGCACAGGTCATAACAATTTTTCTTTTCATTTTATTTCGTCACCACAGGTGAAAACAGTGACATTGTCAATTCATTATCCAGTGAGGTCAGCACCACGGACTGGCTATTTATCTTTGATAACTGATAAGGGCCAATGCGATCTCCCAAGGCCAATAACTTACCATTGATCACCACTCTTTGATGCTCACCATTATCGATTATCGTCTGTAACAGGTATTGGCTGACTTGCTTAGCCCCCTGTTCACCATCGCCTTTAAAAGTACTGCCAAATGGCCGAGTTGGATCTGTGGTTTGCCCATAACCGTAAGCAGTAAACAGCAGTAACACTAATACCCCATACTTAAACACCGACAAACTCCTTCTTGGTACTTAAACTGTACATTTCAATAATGAGCTTGCCTTTCGGATATTCCGTTAGTTGATAATCAAAGGTCTGCCAAAAAAAGCGCCACTTAAGTTGCTCCAACTGCTTGAGGTAGTCCCTTAAGGAAAAATAATCACCACTAAGGGTCAGCTTAATGCCGTGTTTATACAAAGTAAGTGATTGCTCACTATCACTCAAACTATTAACCGAACTCTTAGTTGAACTATCACCCACTAGTTGCTTGCTTGTCACTTGTGATTTACCGTCGCTAAACGATAAGGCTTCAGCTGTTAATACTTCAAACGAAGCTAGTGCAACCCGGCGTTGGGTTTTTAGCAGTTCGACTAATGCATAGCGCATTTGTATCGGGTTAATCAAATCAGTGGTCAGTAATAATAACTGCTGATCCACTTCTGCCAGCTTATGTTCATACTGGGCTATTTGCTGCTCGGTCGCCTGATTAGGATTTTTTGCTAATGACTGCTCAAGAATGCCGATAGTAGTTTGCATTGAATTGTGCTCTGAGCGCAACTGTTTGACCTGCTGCTGCGCGTTGTCGATCCGGGTTAAGTTACCTTCAATTACCAAGGAAAAAATGCCAAAGGCGATTACTACCAGGCCGGTGAACAAAATCAGATACTGCTCTCTTGGCGTGATCGCTAAAAATTTTGCACAATATTGTTGCCAGCTCGCTTTCATCTCAATCCTCACTTTGCACTAATTGCACGCTGGAGCTGACGGTAAATGAGGTCAACTGCTGTTCGGTTTCGGCTAAACGAAAATGGCTAAAAGATTGCCCGGCAAGAAAAGTTGAATTTTCAAATCCTGCCAGCCACTGCGGCACCGCATCCGGCTGACGCGCCAGGCCGGAAAATAATAACTTATCCCGATCAATTTTTACCTGCTGTAAGCTAATATCGCTATGGTGAAGTTCTGACAATTCCGTCATCGCCTGAGAAAAACCGGCCGCATAGGTTGATGCAACATTTGTTAACTGCCGATGCAGCTTCTTTTTATTGGCAAGCAATAATTTCACCGTTGCCAACTTTTCCTGCAATAACGGATCCGCCTGATTATTCGCTACTTGTTTTTCCAGTTGCGCCTGGTGACTGGCAATTTGTTGTTTTTGCTGCGCTAGTTGTGCTGTTGTCTGTTTTAACTGGTTCACTTGCAACTGAGAGGTCACCGCCCAGCCCACCATGACCAAAGCAACCAGTCCCCACAGCAAAAACACCCGAGATAACGTCCATAGCGGCTGTTTAACCAGCAATTCATCCTGCATTAAATTAATGGTTAATTTTTGCATGATTATTGCTCCACCTGATGATGCAACCTAGTTACGCCAATACAGACCGCATGTTCCCTTTGTTCTTCAAATCCCTGCGGCATGGTAAACAGGTTGACCGCTACATTGGTGTTTTCCGCCAAGCACCGTGCCAGGTAAGCTTCGTTTTCCATCGGCACCAATACTTCTATCGAACGAATAGGTGCCTGCTTTAACTGGCGTTCAAAGTAATCGGTTGAACGCTGAATTTCCAGACTTAGAGAGTCGACAACCAACGCCAAGTCATCCTGAGATTTTTCTTCGATGCGCTCTAGCCCCCGAAGTCGCCGATAAAAATACAAACTACCATCTTTGATGATCAACACCAGCATGTCTTCACCCGGCTGCTTGCACACCATTAAACGCGCGTCACTTTGTATCGGCATTAAGCTGGCAAAGGCAAATTCTTCGATGGTAATGGTTTTAACGGTTAAATGATGCTGATTAAGATGTTCAACATACTGGCTAAGCTCATGCTTATTAGCGCAAACGACATTAATTTTTTCAACGCCGCTCGCCAGATATGGCGCTTCATAATAATCCACTATCATATCGTCAGGTGCTATGCTGACTAAGTCCTTAATCTGCCATTTTACCGCGGCGTTAATTTCTTCATCGGGCACCTGGGGCTTATCAATTTGCACTACCTGGTTATTTTTTGCTGACAGCACCAGATGACAATTGCCTGAGGCATCGTGCTCTTTAGTGAGGTGATTAAAGACATCAAGGTATTGACCATCAACGACCAGCTGCTTGCCACAAAAAGTCGGTTTTTCGGCAGAAACGATACAGAAACCGAGGTCTTGTTGTCGTAAACTCACGCCAATAACATCAGCAGACTCGGTTTTAGAAAATAGTTGACTTAGCCGGTTAATAATTGTCATTTATCAATATTATTATTAGATTTAGCAATATTTGCCTTAGTTTCATTATCCTTGTTTCCATTATATCCGCAAGTTTTTTAAGGCATTTACTGCAACAAACTTGATATAATACCCAGCACTATGAGTAATTATTCGCCATTACAACGCCTCAAGCACCCGTTATTTGAACAGCATCAGTTAAACGTTAAAATCAAACGGGATGATTTGCTCCACCCGATCATTTCTGGCAACAAATGGCGCAAGCTCAAATATAATATCGAGCAGCTAAAACAAGAAAATTATCGCGGAATATTAAGTTTTGGCGGCGGTTACTCAAACCATATTCACGCCCTCGCCTATGCCGGACACTATTATGGCTTTAAGACCCTGGGGATTATTAGAGGTGAGCCTCACTATGCCAATAATGCAACCTTAAGCGCAGCGCAAAAATGGGGCATGCAGTTAATATTTGTCGATCGAAACAGCTACCGCCAGCGTTATGATAGGAATTATTTAACCGAACTGCAGCAAATCTATCCTGAATATTTTATCGTGCCGGAAGGCGGTAGCAATCAGTTAGCCCTGCCCGGCGTTGCAGAAGTTTGCCAGGAACTCAACAGCCAAACCCAATATGACACTTTGCTAACCCCGGTAGGCAGTGCCGGTACTTTGTCAGGGTTAATTATTGGAGATAGCAACCAGCACCAAATACTCGGCATTGCGGTATTAAAACAGGCGGAACATTTAATCGAGCAGGTCAAACAATTAACCTGTGCTGCTAACAGCCACGATAACTGGCAACTGTTAACTCAATATCACTACGGTGGCTATGCAAAGTTTTCTCCACAGAACCTAACCGATTTAAAAGCTTTTAGTGAGCTCACTGGCGTGCCGTTTGAGCCGATATATTCAGGAAAAATGATATTGGCGCTGCTGGATTTAATTAACAAAAACGCTTTTGAGCCAGGACACAGAATCGTCTTGCTCCATACCGGCGGTTTGCAAGGGTTGGCGGGGCTCAGAGAGCAAAATAAAATCAGGGCAGATGAATGGCCCTTGCCACCTGGGCTACCGGCTCGGTAAAAAAATGCCCTTGTCCGCCGCTGACGCCGAGCTTAAGCAACATCTGCCACTCTTCATTACTCTCAACTCCTAAGGCATAAACATCTACCTGATTCGCTGCACACATGGTTTGCAGGCTTTGGACAAAGATCTGATTTTCCGGTTTTAGGTGAATATTCAAAACAATACTGCGATGCAGCTTAATGTAGCTAATTGGACAAGATTTTAAATAATGGGCATTTTCGACATATTGCCCGACTTTATCCACCAATAGCTTGACGCCTAACTGATGTAGTGATTCTATCACCGCCTTAAGCTCATGCAGGTGATTGGCGAGATGATATTCGCTGATCTCTATGATCAGTTTTGACGCCAGACCTTGATAGCGCTGTAAAATTTTCATTAACTCGCTTTTAAAGTCTTTCGCCAATAACGACTCGATAGCAAAATTTAAACTGCAATTATCTTGCTGATTTTTATCGTATAACAAGATTTTACATACCTGCTCCAGCACTAAGAGATCTATGGTTTTCGACAAACCACATTGTTTCGCCATCGGCAGAAATACCCGGGCACTGATCAAGCTACCATCACTATCTCGCACTTTCGATAACACTTCATGATGCAAAATATGCACACTGTCTTTGGCGATCACCGGCTGGAAAAACACCACAAAAGCATTGTTACTGACCGCCTTGGTCAGAAAAGTTCGCCATTGCAGCGAGCCTTTCGCCCTGACATTTTCCACTTCGCCAGGTTCAAAGATAAACCACTGGGACGGTCCGTGTAATTGTGCCGATCTCAGCGCCATATCCGCTTCAGATTTGATCAAATAAGAGTTTTCCGCGTGAGAAAAATAGCTAACCCCGATATGAACAAACTCGTCGTGATTAACTCCTACCGGCAAAGGTAATGCAGACAAACTGGCCAATAGTTTATCCGCCAGTTTCTCCGATTCAGTGATAAACACGCCAGGAGTAATCAGCGCCAGTTCAAATTCACTGCGCCTAGCAAGGTAATAATGGCTTAAGTGCTTTAGCCGCAGTTTAATATTTGCAATCGCAGTATCGAGTAAATTATTAACTTGCTTATCACCGTAAAGGCTGTGGATCACATCAAAACCGTTGAACTGGATAAAATACACAGCGCCCTGAATATCCTCTTCTTTTAACAAAGCTTCCAAGCGACTGTTAAAAAATTCGCGATTCCCAACCCCAGTTTGTTTATCGAGTAGCAGATTGCTGCGCAATGCCACCTCAAACAGGCTATCTGAATAATTTGCCTGTTCCAGCTGGTTTAGCATTTGATTAACTGTGTGATTAACTAAGTTGTCACTTAACAGCAGAGCTTGATATTGTCCGTAGACTTTCGATTGCTCCGCCCAGGACTCCAGTTGCGAGAGCGGCTGTAATATATTATTTAAGGCAATTTGACAACGCCTGGCCAATGTTACTATCAATGCGGCGGCGAAAATCCAAAGGCTTAACGTTACCAAAGCAAGTAATTGGCTATCCTTTAACTGCATCACCAAAAGCCAGGACAAGAAACCCCCGCACAGCATCACCAGCAATATTTGTAAAACTAAGATAAACAGCTGTTTTTTAACTTGACCCGCCGAAGAAGCCATAAGGTATTTTTATTGTTAGCAAACGTAGCATTGAGTGTAGACTAATCGGCAAAAATCTACAGAGAAAATACATTTTCACATATGCGAAATTATGCTCCTGCAATTTCGCTATACTGCACATAAAAAAACACCGCAACTTAAAAAGTTACGGTGTTTTATAATGCGCTTAGCTAATGCTAATTAAGCTTCAGCGATAACAATAACTTTAATGCTAGTATCTACATCGTTGTGTAAGTGAAGTGTAATATCAAATTCACCTGTTTCACGAATAGTACCTAATGGCATACGTACTTGAGCTTTAGTCATTTCAACGCCAGCTTCAGTAATTGCATCAGCGATATCTTTAGTACCAACAGAACCAAATAACTTACCTTCTTCACCCGCAGATGAAGCGATAGTAACTTCTGCTAATTCAACGATTTTAGCCGCTTTTGCTTCTGCAGCACTTAATGCTTCAGCTAATTGCTTTTCTAAATCAGCACGACGAGCTTCAAAATGCTCAACGTTTGCTTTAGAGGCAAATACTGCTTTACCTTGTGGTAATAAGAAGTTACGCGCATAACCAGACTTAACTGTTACCTTGTCACCAAGGCCGCCTAATTTGGCGATTTTATCAAGAAGTATTACTTCCATTTTGAAATCCCCTTAGGTTACTTGTGTAAATCTGTATATGGTAATAATGCTAAATAACGAGCACGCTTGATCGCACGACCAAGTTGACGTTGATATTTAGCAGCAGTACCAGTAATACGGCTAGGAACGATTTTACCACTTTCAGTGATATAGTTTTTCAACGTAGCGATATCTTTGTAATCGATTTCGCTAGCGCCTTCCGCTGTGAAGCGGCAGAACTTACGACGTCTAAAAAAACGAGACATGGATTTCTCCTAATTTTTGTATTTATTACCGATTCAATCGTTCATAAATACTAATTAATCATTTCAATTTGTTGGGCATGTAATATGAGTAAAGGGTTACCGTTTCTCGATTCGTGACGATTAATAAAACCGGTCACTTTGATATTACTGCCAACAATTAATTCACGAGTTAATTGTGATAATTCACTTGTTGCCACTACTTGTATCCGAACAAACGCTTGTCTGTTCATGCCTGCTTCGTTTTGTATCGACTGATGGTCGATGGAGAACTGACAGTGCTCGATACCTGCTGGGCTAGTTGAAAATTTTGGCGTTTTTGCCACAACTCCAACTAATACAAGGCAATTAGTTACCACAGATCACTTATTCTTCGCTTGCAGCTTCTTCAGTAGTTTCAGCTGCTTTTGGAGCTTCAGTAACCTCTTTCTTAACTTCGCGGCGCTCTTCACGACGTTCATCTTTAGCAGCAGCCATAGGTGATGCTTCAGTGACTGCGTCTTTAGTGCGCATGATCATGTTACGAATAACAACATCGTTATAACGGAAAGAAGTTTCTAATTCATCAATAACTGATTGAGGCGCTTCTACGTTCATTAAAACATAGTGTGCTTTGTGCAATTTATTGATTGGGTATGCTAATTGACGACGACCCCAGTCTTCTAGACGGTGGATTTTGCCTTCAGCAGCATTGATCAAGTCAGTGTAGCGCTGGATCATGCCAGGTACTTGTTCACTCTGATCAGGGTGAACCATAAATACGATTTCGTAATGACGCATTACGAGCTCCTTACGGTTGTAGCCTCTTATCTGGCTCAGCCAACACCAGTATTGAGGCAAGGAACAAAAAGTTCAGGCTGAATTAAGGTCGCGTATTGTAGGGAAAATAGCCAGTAAAGGCAAGCACTATGTGTGTGTCAGATATTACTTAGCAGTGGAATTAACCTTGCTATAATCGAAAAAATTTAGGTAGACCTTATCCAGACCCTGATGATCGTTTTTTGAAAAACGAATAGTTAAGTCTTCAATGGTTAATTGAAAATTCGTTAATTGTGTAACAAAACATTCAGTCGTCAGGGTTTTCTGGCACCGCTTAAGCACTTCGGCAACGACATAGGCATTAAGGTAGCCCTCCAGTTGCACCTGGTCAACGGCGGTAATGCCGAGCTTTTTCATGTCAGAGATAAACAATCGACAAATCGCCCATTGGCATAAATAGGGATCTGGCATCACTTCAGTCACGAACAAGCGACTCGGTTGTTTAATACGGCGAAACAAATCACTGCTGGAGACAAAAGAGACAGTAGTAAAAAATGGCGTAAAGTCATGCTGATGCCCCATATTGATCAGCTCAGCCAGCGGCTCATAGGTGCCGACAAACGCTATCGCCTCAACATTGTGTTTTTTTAACAGCTCGAAGGCTAGCGAAATATCTGTGGTATTACGCCGGTAACGAGTAACTATCGTCGGCTCTAACTGATGGGCTTGCATCGCTTTGATATAACCACGCTCAACTGCCGCGCCGAAATCATCCGCCTGAATAAGCAAGCCGATATTAATGACTTTTTGCTCATTCACTAAATAATCGATTTGCGTTTGTGCTTCCTGGAAATAACTGGCGCGCAAATTAAAAATATTATCAACTACCGGGGAGCGTAAAAAATCAGCCCCGGTAAACGGCATTAAAAACGGCAACTGGCTTTTTTTAATTAACGGCAG
Source organism: uncultured Thalassotalea sp. (assembly GCA_964620605.1). GTDB lineage: Bacteria > Pseudomonadota > Gammaproteobacteria > Enterobacterales > Alteromonadaceae > Thalassotalea_E. The sequence goes on along the minus strand of CAZUHQ010000002.1, from coordinate 33,494 downwards.
TATCGCATGGGTAGTTGGGGTGCCAACATAATTGAAAAAGGCAAAAATATCTTGCTGCTGTAAAAAGTATTGGGTGTTTTTCAGTGTTTTAAAGGGTTCGTAACCATCATCACGCACCAGCAAACGAATTTCCTGCCCGGCAATACCGCCATCGCGATTCACCCGCCCAAAGTAGGCACTGGCTCCTTGATTAAGCCGAGTCCCGAGCTGAGACGCAGGGCCAGACATAGCATTTGACACCGCAAGGTTAATGGTCGGCACTTTATCGCCAGATGCAGGTGCCATAGCACTAAATAACATCAGTACTAATACGCAAAACCTTTTCATACAAGCATTAACTATGGTCATATAAGACTAACGATATAAGTGTAGCTTCATTACCCAAACAGAGGATATGCACTGGCGCTTGTTAAATAATTCTAGTGTAATTATTGAAAATTAACAGAAAACACCATCATGCGGTTAGCAGAAAAATAATTGCTATAGTTAACTCTATAGGTTTAATAACAATGAAATAATTAATGTGTATCGTTATTTACTGCTGCTAATCTTCTATGTTATTTCACACACCTCGCTCGCTGATCAGGTACGTGTCATCGGCAAACAGGCAGAAGAAGATATTGCCTATGACTACTACATAGAGCTGATATCACAAGCCTTGGCTGCTAGCAGCTCAGAATATCCCGCGAGCTCACTAACTATCATTAATATAAAACGCACTACCCAGGGACGCACATTAAATTTACTTGCCCAAGGAATGGTTGATGTATTTTGGAGCGGCACCAACCGCGAGCGAGAAGCCAGATTTATCCCGATTCGCATTCCGCTATTCAGAGGGTTATTAGGCTATAGAGTTTCAGTTATTCATCAGGACGATTTAGCAATGTTTAACAAACTGTTAAAACAACCTAAACAACTAAAATCTCTAACCGCCTGTCAAGGGGAGCATTGGCCAGACTCGGATATTTTAGAAAGTAACGGCTTTAAGGTTTCTCGCATAACCCGCTTTGATGCTATGTATAAAATGCTCTCGTTTAAGCGCTGTGATTACTTTCCGCGAGCAATTTTTGAAGGTTATTCTGAACTATCGATTGTCAGGAAAAAATTCCCGCAATTAATGATGTTTGATCAACTAATCATCCATTATCCATTCGCTATTTATTTTTTCGTCAATCAAAACAAGCCTGAACTCGCCAAACAGCTGGAATATGGGTTAAGACAATTAATTGCCAACGGGCAATTAATGCAAATGATGAAGAATCACCCGGCTACCAAACAACTGTTTCCACTAACTCAATGGCGCGATAAACAATACCTTCATCTCACTAATCAGGATTTGTCAGAAGAAACAATCGCACTAGATAATAAATACTGGCTCAAACTATATCCTTAACTTTTTCGCTAAAACAAAATCAGCCCAGACGTTGCCGGACGATTTCAAACAGACAAATACCGGTTGCCACAGAAACATTTAAACTGGAGACTGAGCCTGCCATCGGCAATTTCACCAACTGATCGCAATGTTCCCGGGTCAGTCTGCGCATGCCTTTACCTTCCGCTCCCATCACCAGTGCCATAGGGCCAGATAACTTAACATCATAAAGACTGGTATCAGTCTCGCCAGCAGTGCCGATAATCCACACCCCCATTTGCTGTAATTGTTTCATTGTGCGAGCCAAGTTAGTCACTTGCACCAAGGGAACGGTTTCTGCCGCACCCACCGCTACTTTTCGCACGGTAGCCGTTAATCTGGCGGCATTGTCTTTAGGAACGATTATCGCCTGTACTCCGGCAGCATCGGCATTACGCAGGCAGGCTCCAAGGTTATGTGGGTCAGTAACACCGTCAAGGATCAATAAAAATGGCGCTACACCTTGTTGTTCTGCCTCGGCAAGAATATCGTCCAGATCCGCTTCACTGTATTGCTTGCCCGGTTTAACCCGCGCAACTACACCCTGATGCTGTTCACCCCGGGTTTTATCGTCCAGCACTTTACGATTAACCAATTGCGCGGCAATGCCATATTTACGAGATAAATTAACGATAGTTTGTAAGCGTTCGTCATCGCGGCCCTTTAATAAAAACAGCTCGATAAAACGCTCTGGCGCCTGTTTTATCAATTCGTTAACCGCATGAATGCCAAACACTAACTCATCATTTTTCGCCATAAAATTCTACTCTAACTCACTACTTAGTTAATTTTTAGCCTTGCGGGCATTTTTCCCCGGCCGGGCTTTTCGCGCCTTGCGTTTAGCCGCTTTCGGTTTTTCTTTTTTCGTTTTGCTCTTTTTACTTTTATCTTGTCCTGCTTTATCCGACTTAGCTGTAGCTTTGCCTTTGCCCGCTTTGTTTTTCCCTGTCGCTGTTTTAACCGGCAGAGGCTTGGCTCTGCTGATAATGGCATTGTCCCCCGCTAACACCAGATCAATTTTCTTCTCGTCCAGGTTAACCGCAGCCACTTGCACTTCCAGGACATCACCGACATGGAACTTATTCCCGGATTTTTCACCGCTTAAACACATGCGAACATCATCAAAATGATAAAAGTCTCGGCCAAGTGAGGTTATATGCACTAGCCCTTCAATATGCAGATCTGCTAAACGGACAAATAAACCAAAGTTGGTGACGGTTGAAATCACCCCGGTAAAGCTATCACCGACATGATCTTGCATAAATTCACATTTTAGCCAATCCGCGACATCGCGGGTCGCATCGTCGGCGCGGCGTTCGGTCATCGAACAATGCTCACCGAGCTCGGCAACCGCCTGTTCATCATAGCTGTAGCAGCCATCATTAGCCGGGCTATTCGTTTGTGATTGTAAAATCGCCTTGATCACCCGGTGAATCACTAAGTCAGGGTAGCGCCGAATCGGCGAGGTAAAATGACTATAAGATTCTAACGCCAAACCAAAATGACCGATATTTTCACTTTGATACACCGCCTGTTTCATCGAACGCAGCAACATGGTCTGGATCAGTTCCTGATCCGGTCGCCCTTGAACCTTAGTCAGAATATTGCTGTAATCTCTTGGCTCAGGTAAACCATCGTCACTGCTACTGCGTGGCATTTGCAAACCAAGTTCCGCCAGATAACTAACAAAGTTGTTAAACTTGTCTTCACTAGGCTTATCATGTATCCGAAACAAGCCCGGCATCTGATGCTGCTCGATAAACTTAGCGGTAGCGACATTGGCTAAAATCATGCATTCTTCGATGATCTTATGGGCATCGTTACGGACTAACGGTTCTATTGCCTCAATCTTGCGGTCAGCATTAAAAATAAAACGTGACTCTTCGGTTTCAAAAGCAATCGCGCCCCTTTGTTCCCTGGCATTGACTAACAGCGCATAAAGTTGATGCAGATGTTCCAGATCTTTTACTAAAGGTGCATATTGCTCTCTTAAGTCTTGATCGCCATCGAGAATCGCCGCGACCTTAGTATAGGTAAAACGGGCTTTTGAACGCATCACAGCTGGATAGAATTTATTGTCAGTCAGTTTCCCTTTGGCACTAATCGTCATTTCACACACCATACAAAGACGGTCGACATCAGGGTTTAACGAACACAAACCGTTTGACAGTTTTTCCGGCAACATAGGAATCACCTGACTCGGGAAATATACCGAATTGCCACGAGCTATCGCTTCATCATCCAGTGCAGTGCCCGGTCTGACATAATAGCTGACATCGGCAATCGCTACCCATAATTGCCAACTGCCATCACCGTTGGGTCGACAATAAACCGCATCATCAAAATCTCGGGCATCTTCACCATCAATGGTCACCAACGGCAAGTCGCGTAAATCAACTCTGTGCTGTTTGGCCTCTTCCGGCACTTCATCGGCAATCTCAGAGATTTCTTGCTGAACCTCGGCTGAAAACTGATGCGGCAGATCGTGTTCACGCAAGGCTATTTGAATTTCCATGCCCGGCGCCATATGCTCACCCAGCACTTCTACGATTTTCCCAACCGCATTATGACGCTTTGATGGCCTTTGAGTAAGCTCTACCACGACCATTTGCCCATGACGGGCGCCAAGTTTTTCATTCGGGTCGATCAAGATATCCTGTTTGATGCGGGCATCATCCGGGACAACAAAATAGATATTATGTTCGACGAAAAAGCGACCAACAATCCCTGCCTTGCGCGGCTCAATAACATCGAGAATTTTCACTTCCTGACGGCCTTTTCTGTCGGTGCGATCCACCAGGATAGCTTCGACAACATCGCCGTGAATGACCCGCTGCATTTCATGGGAAGAAATAAACAAGTCTTTCGATTTTTTAGCGCCTGACGGCACATCCGGAGTAAAAAAACCATAACCGTCTCTATGCCCGGTAACTTTACCCGTTAATAAATGATTTTTCGGTGCAATGGCGTATTGTTTAAATTTGTTAAACACTAGCTGGCCGGCATTTTCCATCGCCCTTAAACGTCGTTTTAAACCAATCAGGTGCTCTTCGCTCTGATAATTTAAAAGTTTAACTATCGCTTTAAAGGTCAGCGGCGTAGTAGATTTTTCAATGATCTCAAGCAGCAGTTCACGACTAGCAACCGGGTTATCATATTTTTGCGCTTCACGCGCCTGGTGTGGATCTTTAATGGTAGTGGTACTTATAACAATGGTTTGTGCTAATTATATCGCAAACCATTAAATGTTCATGCTTTTATTAATAATTAGTCAATATTTAACACAGCTATATCCCAAATAGCTGTTGCTAGATAAACAAGCAAGACGCAGAATCCGCCTATGGGAGCTCAACACCAGCATCCATGCTGGTGATGCTTGCTTTTATTCCCATAGCAACATCTTTATGTATAGATAGGCCAGAGTTAGTAGCACAACTAAAAAAACACAGCCTTAATATTTGCCTTTTTTCGCGGCATTAACCACCCGTTCCGGCATTTTATCTGCTAATTTCGCTAACAACTGCGTGATTTTTTGATGAGTTGCTTTATCGTCGGTCACCGAGTGATGAAGCTGAGCATAAAGCTCTGGGTAATCTAACGGGCTACCTTCGCCGGTATTATAAATTTCTGCAAGGCGAATCTGCGCGTTTAAATTGTTAAGGCTTGCCGCTTCTTTTAAAAAAATAATCGCCTGGCGGACATCCGGCTGCATAAATTTGCCGACATGGTAATAACGTCCTAGCTGCTCCAGCGCTTGAGGTAAACCTTGATCGGCGGCCTGCCTCATATAATGCAGACCGAGCTCAACATTCTTTTTAACACAAACGCCATAGGCCAGCATATCGCCCCATAAAAACTCATATGCCGGTTTTTTCGCAATCACAGCACGCGCTTCAATATCTTGTACTAGCTGACATTCGTCCAGCACCACTTGCCCTAGATGTTTATTTTCCTTAATCAAATCAAGCAGCTGATTATCTGTATAGACCTGAACCACATCTACCTTTTGTGCTTGCACCGGATAAGCACAACAAGCGCACACAGCTAACATTAAGCGAAATAAACGCATATCAATCCTCTTTAAACACAGCATTAGTATTATATCGACAGTTTCAGTAAAAATTTAAGCCAAGCATTTGACTAATTTGTTAGCCAAGCACGAAAAAACTCCGAGTTACTAAAAATACAGCAAAATTAGTACCAAGTGCTAAAGCTTAGTAGTGCAATCAACCACAGCTAATATTTGCTTGCGCTCAATGGATGAAAGTTACACAATGACTGGCATGACAAAGTGACTTACCTGTGTCTGAGGTTATGGCAAAAACAGTAGAACAATTGCATGCAGAGCTTGAACGGCTACTCGAATATTCCAAGCAAAATGAAGCCATAGCGCAAAAATTGTTTGAGATCGAAACCGCAGTATTAAGCGCCCAGTCCAGTGAACAACTATTAAAGAACCTGCTGGAATTGATCCAGGAAAAATTTTCCCTGTCAGGTATTTATCTGTTATTAGCTTCACCGCCACCGCTTAGCTATTTATTAAACAGTAATTTGCAATCTAGCTGGCACCAGGCAAATAGCAAGCAGGTTTCATCCGAAACCCTGAAAAAATACCACCCGGACAATCAGCCTTTTCTCAGCAACCAGTTAAACCAATATCAACATTTGTTACCGGCCTCCTTAGTACCTAACGCCAAGTCCATTGCATTAACACCACTGACTTTAGAAGGTAAATTATTTGGCAGCCTGCTGTTTTGCGATCTCAACCCGGATAGGTTCACGCCACAATTAGGCACCTTTCACTTACAGCAGCTGGCAGTCAAAGTCAGCTTGTGTCTGTCCAATGTGTTAATTCGCGAACAGTTAGACCATATGGCGCATTATGATCGCTTAACTAAGGTAGCTAACCGGCGGTTAATGGAAATTTGCCTCAGTGAAGAGCTGATCCGCCAAAAGCGTTATGGTAGCTACTTTTCACTGTTGTTTATCGATTGTAACAAGTTCAAGGCAATTAACGATACTTATGGTCATGACTGTGGCGACAAGGTGCTGACCTATGTTGCCACCAGTTTGTCTGAACTGATCCGGGAAAACGATCGCTGCTTTCGCTATGCCGGCGATGAGTTTGTCATTATGCTGACCAATCAGTCGTTTAGTGAAGCCAGTTTAGTGGCGAAACGCCTGTGCCAGTTTTTCATCGAACATCCAATGCCGTACCAAGATAAATTACTCGATATCACCATCAGTTGCGGTGTTGCCACTAGTGACGGCAATCAAACTATTGATCAGTTATTAAAAAATGCCGATCAGCAACTATACTTAAGCAAGGCCAAACACACTCAACATAGCGAATAAATCAAATTAGAGGGAAGTTGTTACTTGATCTTATTATGATTGTTGAAATTTCTATTACTGAACTCCAAGTGGGTCATTATGTCGTCGACATAGTAAAGCAACAAGCCAATTATGCCTTAACTCAGTCAGGCCATATTAAAAACGATGGCGTGATTGAGCATTTAAAAAATAAAGGCGTTGAAACGGTTTTAATCGATAAAAGTAAAACCAAATTTCTACAACGAAAAGCCCCGAGTGACCATCAAGGTCAAGACACTGCCCCGCTGATCTTTGATGTTCGTAAAGCCAAGGAAATTTTTGAGCAATCCAAGGAAATTCAGCGGCAAGTGTTTGCCGACGCCCAGGAAGGTCTGGCGCTAGATATAGCACCGATAGCCGAAATCACAGATAAAACCATGGCGGAAATCTTTAAAAACTCCGATACCCTGGCCTGTGTTATCAACCTGAGAAATAAAGATGAATACTTGCTGGAGCATTCGGTTTCAGTCTCCATTTTAATGACGATTTTTGCCCGCTTTTTAAAAATTGATAAAAACACTATTCAACAGCTCGCCATTGGTGCCTTCTTACATGATGTTGGCAAAATCAAAGTGCCGGGTGATATTCTCAATAAACCGACAAAGCTGACCGAGCAAGAATTTGTCATCATGAAAACTCATGTTAATCATTCCATCGAAACCATCAAGGCCAGCCCTGGGGTGTCAGAATTAAGCCTGCAGGTAGCGGCGCTGCATCATGAAAAACTCGATGGCAGCGGTTATCCCTATCATTTACCGGCGAAGGAAATTTCTACCTATGGCAGAATGATCACCATTTGCGACATCTTCGACGCGTTAACTGCACATCGTTGTTATAAAAAGGGTTACAGTCACGTCAAAGCGTTTAACATTTTACGCAGCTTAGCAATTAAAGGAGAACTGGATCAGCGATTGGTGGACTTGTTTATCAAATGCATGGGCGTTTATCCGGTCGGCTCCCTGGTAGAGCTCAACTCCAACCGGGTCGCCATTGTCGAACAGCGTAACCCTGAAGACCCGATTAGCCCGAAAGTACGCTCATTTTACAATGTCACCCATCATCATTATGTGATGACAGAAGATATCGACCTTGCCCGTAATGACGACTATATCGTCAAGAGTGTCAGAGCCGATGATTTTGATCTCGATATGAACAAAATCATCGAATTCCTGTTAATGCAAGGCTAGTATTAGCCTATCGGGAAGCTAGCCAGTTACTTTCTAAAATCGATGCCCGAATTTGCGGCAAAATAGCTGAACAAGGTATAAACCGTTGTCGCTTGTTTTAATGCTTCTGGCTCGATTTTATCCAACGTATCATTTTCCGTGTGATGGTAATCAAAATACTTACTACCGTCTGGCGAAAAATTCATGCTTGGCATGCCAATATCGCTTAATGCCCCCATATCTGAATGTGCACGAGCATTGTTGTCCGTAGAAAATTTAACACCTAATGGTGCTAATATCTCGCCGAGCTCTTTGCTTGCCGCTAACGCCTGCTCACCAACGCCCGTTGTCATTTGATAAATACTGCCAGTACCAAAATCCCACTCAGAGCCAATGACATGATTTTTAATATCGTCCTTATGATCAACCAAGTATTGTTTCGCCCCTAAAAGACCAACCTCTTCAGCAGCAAACAAAATAACACGTACTGTGCGTTTAGGGCGTTCATTTAACTGCTTGAGCTGATGTGCCGCCGCCATGACAATACCAACGCCCATGCCGTCATCCAGCGCGCCGGTGCCAACATCCCAGCTATCTAAATGCGCACCGATAGCAACAATTTGCTCAGGAAACTCACTGCCGGTAATCTCGCCAATGACATTGGCAGAACGCGCCAGTTGTTTTTCATCCGTGTTAGGGGTTAGCTTTAAATAAACCTTAACGGCACCGCCCCTGTTTAACTGATTTACTAACATATCTGCATCCGGATTAGAAAGTGCTGCCGCAGGCACTTTCGCAACACCGTCTTGATAACGCATGACACCTGTATGTGCAATACGGTTGTTATCGGTACCGATTGAGCGAATTAAAATCGCCGACGCACCTTTTTTCGCCGCAATTGATGCACCACCGACACGCGCACCAACCGTTTCTCCATAACCATGACCGTCAATATGACGCTCCATGCGTTTGGAAACAAAAGCAATCTTGCCATTAAGGCTATTGTCAGGCGCAGCTTTTAATTCATCCAGAGAAGCAAAGTGAGCAATTTCTGCGCTTAAGCCTTGCTCGCCTGTGGCAACAGAACCACCCAAGGCAATTGCCACCAATTTTTGAGGGTAAGGTGCTAAAATTGTAGCTTCAGCTTTACCGCGATGCCATAAAGTGCCTGTGACTTCTTCCGTCCATACCTTATCAAAGCCTAAAGCTTTCATCTTATTAACAGCCCATTGTACCGCCTTTTGATCGCCCTCTGACCCCATTAAGCGCGGACCAACTTCAGTCGTTAAGGATTCGATCAGCTGATAAGACAAGTCCGACTGCATAGTCGTGGTTTTCAATTGCGCCAATGCTGTTTTCTGCTGTTCTGATAACAGATCGGCATTAACAGATGCCGACAATAAGACAGTAACGCTAACGAGACCAGTCAGGGTCTTACTGATAGATCTAGGTAAAAGGCTCATAAAATATCCTAAGTATTATTGTAATTTTACGGGTAAATAGTGAATTGAATAGTATCAGGAAAACCAGCTCAGTTTTCAACGGCAAGATGTTATTGATAAACCTTTTGCTGTTCAAATAACAGAACAGCAAAAGGTACTGTTGGTTTTAAAATATTAAGCTGCAGATTTTATTTTCTTAAGTCGCTGAACAAACTGCAGTTTACTTTGACCTTTACGCTTATCTCTATTGCGATCTCTTAGCATGATAAGGCATGGCGTTAATACTAAGGTCAAGACAGTAGCAAATGCCAGGCCACCGGCAACTGCTGTTGCCAATTGTGTCCACCACTGCGTTGACGGCGCGCCAAATACCGCAGTGCGATTAAAGAAATCCAGATTCACCTGTAACACCATAGGCAATAAACCTAATACCGTAGTAATGGTGGTTAACATTACCGGGCGTAAGCGCTGTGCGCCGGTTCTCAAAATCGCATCAATCGGTGAGAATCCTTCCTTGCGCAAGACATTATAAGTATCGATCAATACGATATTATTATTAACAACGATACCCGCCAGTGAGATAACCCCTATGCCCCCCATAACGATACCGAAAGGTTTTTGTGCAATTAACAGTGCAAGGAAAACTCCGACGGTTGAGAAGATCACCGCACTTAAAATCAAGAATGCCTGATAGAAACTATTAAACTGGGTAACCAAAATAATTGCCATGACAAACAGCGCAACACCAAAGGCATTCACCAGAAATTCCTGTGATTCCTGCTGATCCTGATTTTGCCCTTTAATGCTAAGCTCCACCATGGGATCTATGCCTAATTCAGGAAACTTGGCTTCCAGTTTAGGCAATTCAGTGATTAATTGCGCACCGGTAACCAAGTTGGCCTGAATAGTCACCACTCGCTTACCATCAGTACGATGAATAGTATCTACTTTTGGTGCTGCTTTACGCTCAACAAAACTACTAACCGGCACTAACCCGGCAGAAGTTTTCACCCTAAGTGTATCTAAACGCCCAATATTACGTTTATCCTGTGGAAAACGTACCCGAATATCGAGCTCGTCATCAACATCATCCGGACGGTATTCGCCGAGTTTCAAACCATTAGTCACCATTTGCACAGTTGAACCAACAATTGCAGCATCTGCGCCATACGTCGCAGCTCTTGAACGATCAACTTTTAACTGCCACTCAATACCAGGTTTTGAGCCAGAATCTTCAATATCGGTAAACTTACCGGTAGTCACTAACGCATTGCGAATAGTTTTTACCGCGCTATCGAGTTTTTCAGGAAACCGTGAACTTAGCTCAATGCGTAAATCCTTACCGTTTTGCGGACCATCTTCATTCTTACGGACCTCAAGTTCAACCCCGGCTAAATCTTCAGTACGCTGATGAATATCGACAATGGTTTCATCGGACGGACGACGATACTGCCAGTTAACAAAGTTTACCTGGAATGAGCCGACAATATCATTACCACCAGTTAAGGTGTATAAGGTTTCAATCTCTTCCATATCCATAATGCGATCTTCAATATCTCGCATTATAAGATCTTTTTCATGCACCGATAAATCGCCGTGCGAGCGCACCACAATAGTCGCGCTGTTAGGCTCAATTTCAGGGAAAAACACCGCGCCAAGTCCAGACGCGCCATATAGCCACATCACAACAAAAGCCATGGCAAAAGTGCCACCGACAATTTTCCACGGATGCTGAATCGCGGTTTTTAACACACTGACATACTTACCGGTAAAACCGGTTAAATGATCGAGATCGCCCTGCTCAGCCCGTTCGACCTGCTGTTTTTCCTGCTCACTGATCAGCCGAGATTTACCAAATACCGCCCCGATAGTAGGAACAAAGATTAGCGCCATTGCCAGTGATGCGGATAATACGGCAATTAAGGTGATAGGTAAGTATTTCATAAACTCACCCATCATCCCAGGCCAGAACATTAATGGCGCAAATGCTGCCAATGTCGTTGCTGTCGATGCAATAATCGGCCATGCCATACGTTTAGCCGCAGTACCGTAAGCAATATGACGAGGTTTGCCTTCATTCATTTCTCGATCGGCAAATTCAGTGACTACAATCGCACCATCGACCAGCATACCAACCGCCATGATCAGACCAAATAACACCACAATATTGACTGTTAAGCCGGAAATTGCTAGCACTAAAATACCGGTTAAAAACGCGCCAGGAATTGCTAACCCCACCAACATCGCGGTGCGAGTACCAAGCGCAGCAATCACCACTATCACTACCAGCAGTACGGCTGATAATACGTTATTCTGTAAGTCGCTTAAGGTATCTTTAACATCAAGGGATTGATCGCCAACATAGTCGACCACCACCTGATTCGGCCAGCGCTGACGTTCCTGTTCAATCAGCGCTTTAACGTTATCTACTGTATAAATAATATTTTCACCTGAGCGCTTTTTCACTTCCAGTGAAATCGAGCGTTCGCCATTTAACCGGGCAAAGGTTGTCGGGTCTTTATAGGCACGTCTTACAGTCGAAACATCCTGAAAGGTTATCACTCGCTCGCCATCAACCTTGATGGGTAGTTCTAGTAGATCCTGCACTGTTTCAAATACCGACGGTACTTTAACCGCAAAGCGTCCTTTGCCGGTATCCATAGTACCAGCTGGCACTAAACGGTTATTGCGCTCCACCAAGTTATAAATATCATTTTGATCCAGGCCATAGCTTTCCATCAGCAGTGGGTCGACGATAATTTCCACCATGTCTTCACGATCACCACCGATATCCACTTCCAGCACTTCCTGCATGCCTTCAATTTTATCTTTTAAATCACGCGCTAAAGTTAATAAACCACGCTCAGTCACCGGCCCGGATAAGATAACCGTTACTGCCGGTACCTGATTCGCCATGGTGACTTCATGAACTTCCGGTTCTTCAGACTCAGCCGGTAACTTAGCTTTTGCCAAGGTGACTTTATCCCTAACGTCAGCTAAGGCTTCTTTTGGATCCATGCCAGCTAAAAACTCGATAGTAACCGAGGCATGTCCTTCACCGGCATTAGCTGTCATTTCTTTAATGCCTGCGATGGATTTAAGCTCTTTTTCCATCGGCCGCACCAGCATGCGCTCGGCATCTTCCGGCGATATGCCATCATGCACCATGGAAACATAAATCATTGGAATGGTAATATCCGGATTAGATTCTTTGGCAATATTCGCGTAAGTAATTGCCCCGGATATCAGTAATAAAGCAAATACCATCAATACCGATCGAGTACGGGTAATGGCTGCATCAATAATGGTTAACATAACAATTCCCTATTCGTTAGTTGCCGTTACAGCTTCAACGACATCACCATCACGGACAAATCCTTGCCCTAACGTAATAACATTAGCTTGCTGACCCAAACCAGTCAACCACAGGCCATCGCTTTCACTCTTCACTACATTAATCGGAGTAAATACCACTTTATCCTCAGCGACGGTTTTAACCCCAATGTTGCCTTTATCGTCGAGCGCCAGTAATGCAGGAGAGATTTTAATTGCCGGTACTTGTTCAAGGGCAATATTAACTTCACTACTTAAGCCCGCCAGCAAATTATAACCAGCGTTATCGATAGTCACTTCGATCTTAAAGGTATTGGTTTTTTCATCGGCAACACTGGCAATATATCTGACAATACCTTGCTCCGGTTGCTTGTTTAACAAACGAATGTCAGCAGTTTGGCCAACGGCTAACTGCGCCACTTGATTTTCGGTAACGTAAGCGCGCACTACTAAAGGATCCAAGTCGGCAATCATCGCGATGTCATCACCACTTTGCACATAATCCCCCTGCTCGACGTAGCGGGTATTTAATACGCCATCAAATGGGGCGCGAATCACGGTATTTTCAATCGCAATCTTATAACGCTTAATATCTGCTTTTACCGCCGCCAAATTGGCTAGCGCACTACTTAATTGAGCCTTACCCTGATAACCGTTAGCGTTAAGCTTTTTTGCGCCTTGATATTCAATTTCCCGCTGTTTCAGTAAAGCCTTGCTACGAGCTAATTGAGACTCCAAATCATTAATCGCCAAACGGGCGATCACCTGACCTTTAGCGACCTGAGAACCTCGTTTGGCCAATACCTCTTCAACTTGTCCGGAAATTTCCGCTTTTAAGGTGGTGATGCGATCCGGTTCAGTGCGACCATAAAGTTCCACTGTGTCATGAACATTAGTGGCAACTAAAGTTTCGACTTTAACTTTCGGGATAATCGTTGCTTGTTTATCAGTTTTTGCCGGCATTTCTTCGGCTTTCATTACCCCAGAGAGCATCCACAATATCAGAGCTAAACTAATAACAATGGCGATAACATAAGGACGTTCTGCCAACCATAAGCGTCCGCGTTGATACTGAGTCATAATTCTTCCTAAATATTAAGTTTATATTCCAAGGGGCGTGGGCAAATATTGTACTTCGCCTGCTGATTAATGTCTAAGGATCGAATGCAACAAGTTGTAATCAAAGATTAACCTAACATGACATGACATTATCGACTCTACACCCTACAGGTAAACTACACGGTGCAGTTTAACAAATAAAATTGAAAAGTAAACTATCCAGTGTAGAATATTGCTATAGAACAAAGGCGGTACTATGAACTCTGAAACCAAAACACGCAGTGAATTAAAAAGAGCAGCCATCATCAACGCGGCAAAATTAGCGTTTAAAGAATACGGCGTTCAAGGTACCAGCATGGACAAGCTTGCTGAAATGGCTCAGGTCTCGAAACGAACTGTCTACAACCATTTTGCCACCAAAGAAGCTTTGCTAATGTATCTGGTGGCAGACCTATGGCAAAAATCAGAGCAGCAAGTGAACGTTCGCTATCAAAGTAGCAGCGATCTACATGCCCAGCTGGCTGAGCTACTACTGGCAGAAATCCAGTTTATTTGCACTCAGGAGCATATGGATATTTCCAAAGTAGCAATCGGGCACTTTTTTTACGACTCTGAAGCATTACACAAAGAATTTGAGAAAATGTCCTGTCAGGAAGATGCCATGATGCGCTGGATAAATGATGCAATTAGCGACGATAAGCTGATAGTAACGGATACTGAATTTGCATTAAATCAACTGCACAGCCTGGTCAAAGGCGGTTGTTTTTGGCCACAGTTATTTCAAATGGAAAATGATTTTACCCAGGATAAGCAACAGTTTTTGGCGCAAGAAACTGCTGCGATGTTTTTAGCCCGCTATAAAAAATAAACGCCAGCAAATGCTGGCTTCAAAGAAAAGAGTATTTATTAAATCGAGAACGATGAACCACAACCACAAGTAGTCGACGCATTCGGGTTATTCACCAGAAAACGACTGCCTTCCAAGCCTTCAACATAGTCTACTTCGCCATCAACCAGATATTGGAGACTCATAGGGTCGACCACCATAGTCACCCCCTGTTTTTCTATGGTCATATCACCTTCATTGATTTTTTCATCAAAGGTAAAACCATACTGAAAACCAGAGCAACCGCCGCCTGTTACATAAACACGTAACTTAAGATTAGGGTTCTCTTCTTCAGTGATCAGGGCTAATACTTTATTTGCCGCAGCGTCAGAAAATTTAATTGGTAAATCGGTGTCAGACATAAAGGGTGGTTCTCTTATTACAACAGGGGAATTATCTTAAACTTGACTAATTTAATCAAGTATTAGCGACGTGGTTTGGGAATATTTTTCCATAACATTTTGCCATAAGTAATTTTCATCGATGCGGTGGTATTTTTGCCATTTTCCCTTAGGTAGCACCGCCGACAGTAACAACTGCTCTGGCTTAAAATTTTCTGGCAGAGTAAATTCACCTTCAATTATTTGAAAATATTGAAAACTAAAATGTAAATCGTCTTTTTTAATACTGGATATTTTTTCCAATGCCAATTTATGAGGTTTATCATCCAGGCTACCGGTTAAAGTAAATTCAATATAGCCTTTGGCATAGCGCTTTTTCACCCGCTGCTGTACTAAAGCAACCTGAAAGCGATAATGATATGGACTGGCCGTCGGTGAGATCACCACATTGTCGATCACTAAACCATCCGCCTGTTTTTCCGGTGCCATCACTTTTTCATAAAACGCCAGTTCCTTTTTCACCTGAAAATGCTGCTGTTCTATGTCTTTAAGCAGTTTTTGTGATCTTTGATTGGCCAGGCGTTCAACTTCGAGTTCGACTTCTAAGGTGTTAATTCGTCTGACTTGCTCAACCTGCTTAGTATAGAGACTTTCCAAACGTTGCTGCTGTTGCGCTATGGTTTGCTGCTGGTAACCATGGAAAAAATTACCGAGACGGTAACCGCAAAACAGACAGGTAACAATTAGGAATAACAACAACATCGCCGAGCGAAACGCACCTAAACGTTCTACCACGGTGTTTAAATTTATTTTTGCTAACCAACTCATTCGAAAAGTATTATGATATCCAATAACTAACAGCTCACTGAGACAAAGACATAAAATAAAAATTTTTCTATGATGTCGTTACTCTCACTCAAAAAACGATTAGCCCTGCCAAAAACTTCATGGCAGTTATGCATGCTCGCCGCCATTGGTGGTGCGATGTCTGCATTGCTGATCATTCTATTTACACTGAGTATTAAGGCGCTACAGCAATTTTATCTCAGCGAAAAGGACGATTATACCACCTTAGATGCGGTAAGTCGTTTTGATTTACCAATTATTGGTGCCTTACTGATCCTCATTTTTGCCCGTTTTACCGGCTACCAGTATCTACGCACCGGCATTCCGTTTGTCCTTCACTGGTTAAAAGTGGCTCATGGCATTATTCCACTGCGCAACACTCTGAACCAGTTTGTCGGTACCGTTATCGCATTAGCCTCAGGTTTTGCTGTTGGCCGTGAAGGCCCGGCAGTTCATTTAGGCGCAGCATGTAGCAGTTATTTAGGCAGTGTATTAAACCTGCCATTTAATACTATCCGAACCTTATGTGCTTGTGGTATTGCTGCTGGCATTTCTGCCAGTTTTAACACTCCGCTTGCCGCTGTGATTTTTGTCATGGAAGTAATTTTACGCGAATACAAGGTACATATTTTTATCCCTGTGATGATAGCGGCAATTATCGGTTCTATGATGACCGAGAGTGTGTTTGGTCCAGCCCATGCATTTGAGTTTTTTGCACAAATTCAAATCACTCAGACACAGTACCCATCCATCCTCATATTAGGTGTTTTTATTGGCGGCCTGGCATTTACTTTTAACCGTTACCTGACCTTGTTAATTCAACATTCAGGCAACCTCCATATTATTCCCAGGTTTTTAATTGCCGCCTTTATCACAGGCGCGTTAAGTTATGCCATCCCCTATGCCATGGGCTCAGATATCGATGCGATAATGTTTTCCATCAACAAGGAGCCTGGCCTACAGCTATTATTTGGTTTGCTAATTGCAAAAATGCTGATGACCATTTCCGCCTTAGGTTTAGGGATTCCGGGGGGAATTATCGGCCCAATCATCAACATAGGAGCGATTGCCGGTATTTTTGTATCTAGTATATTTGCTAATTATTTACCTGGTGAGCACTTACACACTGATTTTGCCTTAATGGGCATGGCAGGTTTTATGGCGGCGACATTAAACGCCCCGTTAGCGGCATTACTGGCAGTAGTTGAATTGTCCAACCAAATTGAAGTCATCGTTCCGGCACTAATAGTGATCACTTCTTCCTGTGTAATATCAGGCCAGTTTTTAAATAACCGCTCAGTGATCATTATGCAATTGGAAGTGCAAAACCTGCTTTACCGTAAGCCGCCAATAGAAAAATCTTTACAACACATTGGCGTGATCGGCGCGATGCAGGAAAATATCACCCTTTATCAACAATTAAACTCAAAAGAAATTTTATCAAGCAAAGCGCTGCTTACTAGTGATAATTTTTTGGTTAGCCAACAGCCCGGCTCTGATGAGGCATTTATCTGGTGGGAAACCATTGCAGTTCAAGGGACGCCAAGCGTTATCGGCCATGAACTGATCCCCTTATCCAGCCAAGCCACCCTTGCTGAAGCCTATCAATTATTAGTCAAACACCGTAAAGGAGCAGTCATGATTTATGGCAAAAATCACAGCGACATTTTAGGGCTAGTGATCTTTGAACAGATACGACAATATTTACTGGAAGGAAAAATTAATCCATGAGCATTTTATGGCTAAAAGCATTACACGTCAGTTTTATGGTCGCCTGGTTTGCCGGGATTTTTTACTTACCACGTTTATTCGTTAATCATGCAGAAACGGATGAACCTAAAGTCATAGCACAACTTAAAGGCATGGAAAAACGCCTGCTGTATTTCATTACGCCATTTGCCATTTTAACCGTTTTATTCGGTATTGCCCTAATTTATCAATATGGTTATCCATGGTTTGCTAACGCCAAATGGTTACATATTAAAATTACCCTGGTGTTGTTGTTACTGACCTACCATGGTTACTGTTTCAAACTGTTGAAAGTTTTTCAGCAGGATAAAAACACCCGATCCGGTAAGTTTTATCGTATTTTCAACGAAATTCCGGTAATCATTTTATTTACTGTGATTATTCTGGTGTATACCAAGCCATTTTAATCAACAATAAAAATTACTGATTTCTGTCAAGTAAAAGCAAAATAATCGCGGCACTTATTCAGTTAAAATTCTCAAGTGTCGTTAGTTATGCTATATTTCTGCCCCAAAATCAGCGGTATCAAGCTGTAGTCATATTAATATTAGGTAAATTGTATGATGACCTTTGAAGGTAGCCATATTCTCTCTGTTTCACAGTTTGACCGTGAAGCCATTGCAAAAATTTTATCCGTCTCAGCACAGATGGCGCCTTATGCGATGCGTCAAAAACGTTGCCATGTACTCGACGGTGCGATCTTAAACAACTTATTTTTTGAGCCGAGCACCCGAACCCGAGTCAGCTTCGGCGCCGCGTTTAACTTACTCGGCGGTTTTGTCCGTGAAACCGTAGGTGAAGATAATTCATCATTAGCTAAAGGCGAGTCACTGTTCGATACCGCCCGGGTTATCAGTGGGTATTCCGATGTTATTGCAATGCGTCACCCGCAAATGCACTCGGTCAGCGAATTTGCCAAAGGCAGTAGTGTACCGGTAATTAACGGCGGTGATGGTGCCAATGAACACCCGACTCAGGCATTACTGGATTTATTTACTATCCAGTCAGAAATGAAACCTCATGGCAAAAGCTTAGACGGCATTAATATCACCTTGATGGGGGATTTAAAACATGGCCGCACCGTACACTCCTTATCTAAACTATTAAGTTTGTATAAAAATGTTCAGGTTACCATGATCGCCCCTGATGCCCTGCAAATGCCTGACAATGTTATTTCAACACTGGAAAATGCTGGCCATAAAGTAACACTGAGTAATAGTATCGAGGGTAACCTCGCCTGCGATGTTATCTATCAAACCCGTATTCAGCAGGAAAGATTTGCCAGCCCGGATGAAGCAGATTTATATCGCGGCCACTTTAGTTTAAATAAAGAAGTCTATCGCCAATACTGCAAACAACATACAGTGATCATGCACCCATTACCCCGCGACTCCCGCCCGGAAGCGAATGAACTGGATAATGATCTTAACGATCTTGAAAATCTGGCAATCTTTAGACAAGCACAAAATGGCGTATTGGTTCGTATGGCGTTATTTGCCTTGACCTTAGGGGTTGAGGACAAGTTAACCCAATACGAAAAACCAGTCACTTGGCATAGCAGCAAAGCGCTATAGCCATAGCAACACCAGTCAAAATAATTAACAAGGCAAAATAATGGATAAATCACAACAACTCTTTGAACACGCGCAAGAAGTTATTCCCGGCGGCGTTAATTCACCGGTTCGTGCCTTTAACGGTGTCGGTGGAACACCCTGTTTTATTAAACGAGCAGAAGGCGCTTATATTTATGATGCTAACGACAAAGCCTATATCGATTATGTCGGCTCCTGGGGCCCAATGATCTTAGGTCATAATCATCCGGCAATCTTAGAAGCAGTGATTTCAACCGCAAAAAACGGCCTAAGTTTTGGTGCACCAACTGAGCTGGAAATTACCATGGCAGAAAAGGTGCGTGAACTGGTGCCGTCGATGGAAAAACTGCGTATGGTCAGCTCAGGCACAGAAGCTACCATGAGTGCGATTCGCCTAGCGCGCGGTTATACCGGGCGCGATAAAATACTCAAATTTGAAGGTTGTTACCATGGCCATGCCGACTCATTGTTAGTCAAAGCCGGTTCAGGAGCATTAACCATGGGCGTGCCTAATTCTCCTGGCATTCCGGAAGATTTTGCCAAACATACCCTAACACTTAAATATAATGACATTGAGCAGGTCAAGCAGCTATTTGCCGAATTAGGTGAGCAAATCGCTTGTATTATCGTGGAACCGGTTGCCGGCAATATGAACTGTATCCCACCGGTTGACGGATTCCTTGAAGGTTTACGTGCCGTGTGTGATCAGTACCAGTCGGTACTTATTTTTGATGAAGTAATGACAGGATTTCGCGTTGCCTTAGGCGGCGCCCAGGCTCATTATAGTATCAAGCCTGACTTAACTACCCTAGGTAAAGTCATCGGTGGCGGTATGCCGGTAGGTGCTTTTGGCGGTAAAAAAGAAATTATGGATTATATCGCGCCGGTTGGCCCAGTTTATCAAGCAGGTACTTTATCCGGCAACCCGATTGCCATGGCAGCAGGCCTGGCCGCATTAAATGAACTTAGCCAGGGCGATAAACACCAGCAATTAGCACAAGCAACTGAAAAACTTGCCATGGGCTTTAAAGCAGCAGCTGAGCGCAACGGTATTTCACTAGCGATTAACTATGTGGGTGCTATGTTTGGCTTTTTCTTTACTGAAGAACAGCAAATTACCAGCTTCGAACAGGCGACCGCCTGTGACGGCGAAAAATTCAAACGCTTCTTTCATTTAATGCTTGAGGAAGGAATTTATTTGGCGCCATCGGCGTTTGAAGCAAGCTTTTTATCAACCGCTCATAACGATACAGAGATAGATAAAACCTTAGCAGCCGCTGATCGCTGCTTTGCTCAACTCTAGCATATAAAAGTATCGCCGCTTATTTTTATAAAGCGGCGATATTATTTTCAACTCACCTTTACTGACAATTCTTGTTGTAGCCAATCAAAAGCCTGCTGCCACCCTAACTCTAACCCTGAGAATAATTTATAGTTCCATTGATCTAGTGAACGCAATTGATAAAGGTTTTCACTGACTGCTTTACTAGATTCTGAATAGTAAACGAACGCAAGCGCCTTCAAGTTTTCATATGAGGCAATGCTTAACTTCGCCTCATAGCTGTAGGTGTAATTATTGACCCGGTTTATCAACATGCCAAAGTCTTCTTTAAAATGACTTACAATAAAGTGGTGACACTCATCGATCATCTCTAATGACATTTCAACACCTTCATCAACGACTACCTCAACAATGTTGTCAGAAAGTATACTGAAACATCCAAAGCTTAAGCGATGCTTCATATGCTCTCTCCATAAAGTTGTAGATGTAGATAGTAATTATTATTTAATGCACACAGCACACTATACCAATTGAAATAAACAATTTGGTATTACTAACTCTAGTTGGCGATAGCTGAAAACACAAATAACCCGGCGTATAGCAAAGACAAGCAGGCAAGGTAAAACGCCAGATAGCTTACCTAAGTCAATGAGCAAAGTGATTAAATTTTGAAATGTTTATTACGTATTTTTTTGGCGAATTTTTCTAACGACAGGTGCTGTACCAGCAGTTAAACCTGAAGGAATAATTATCACTAACACCTTCCATGACACCGTGTCATACCGTTCGTCCTGAACATCGACACTCTTTGCCATCCATGGCACCGTGTCATACCGTTCGTCCTGAACATAAAAAAACCGGCATAAGCCGGTTTTTTGCATAGGTAAACAGTAAAGATTAACGTTTTGAGAATTGAGGCTTTTTACGAGCCTTGTGTAAACCAACTTTCTTACGTTCAACTTTACGAGCATCACGAGTAACGAAACCGGCTTTACGTAAGTCACCACGTAAAGTTTCGTCGAACTGCATTAATGCACGAGTAATACCGTGACGAATAGCACCGGCTTGACCAGAAATACCACCACCAACGACAGTGATGTTAAAGTCAAACTTTTCTAACATTTCAACTAACTCTAATGGCTGACGAACAACCATGCGAGCCGTTTCACGACCGAAGTACTCAGAAATGTCACGTTTGTTAATTGTGATTGCACCGTTACCAGCTTTCATAAACACACGAGCAGTAGAGCTCTTGCGACGACCAGTACCGTAATATTGATTATCAGCCATTGCTTACAGCTCCAAAAGTTGTGGTTGTTGTGCAGCATGCTTGTGCTCAGCACCAGCATACACTTTAAGCTTACGGTACATTTCACGACCTAAAGGACCTTTAGGTAACATACCTTTAACAGCAAATTCAATCGCACGTTCTGGCGCTTTATCAATTAACTTTTCAAAGCTAATTTGCTTAAGACCACCAGGGAATTCAGTGTGCGAGTAGTAAATTTTACCTTTCGCTTTATTACCAGTTACTTTTACTTTCTCAGCATTGATAACAACGATGTAATCACCGGTATCACAGTGAGGAGTATATTCCGGCTTATGCTTACCGCGTAAACGGCTAGCAATTTCAGTAGCGATACGACCAAGAGTTTTATTCTCAGCGTCCACTAAAAACCATTCGCGTTGTACGCTTTCTGGCTTAGCTACAAAAGTTTTCATTTAAAAAACCCAATATTAAAATGTTACTAAAAAATAATCCTAAGATTATCAGTTAAAAGACCACGCCATTACCCCTTCGAGTATCGAGTCTTGCGTCTATTCCTGGGAGATATAGACATTGTAACGTCAGGGAGCGCGCATTATACAGAAGAAATCTAAAGAGATCACGTATATTTTTTAGACTTTTATGAATCAATAAGCAAGGTTCAACTCTGTGGCAGGGAAACGCCTGATTTTGGTTTTTACCAACATCAGGCATTTATTGTCAGATCCCCAGAGTACGGCTATTTAGCCACATTTGGAGTCGCCGCAGTTTAAACAGGTGGCGCAACCATCTAGTAAGACGACGGATTTTTGATGGCACTTGCTGCATTTACTGGCGGTTGTCGGAAACGCAATTTGCTCACTTTGCTGCTCTGCCATCACCGCTTCACGCTTTTGCTGAATATAGGCCTGCTGATGAGCGTCAATCTCGCTGCTGGGTAGCATATCTAACGTTTTTAAATGAGTTTCTATGATATGGCCAATATCGGCGACCACAGACGGCATAAAAATTCCGGTACCTCTTTGATAGTAGCCACCTTTAGGGTCAAACACGGCTTTTAACTCTTCCACCAAAAAGGTGCAATCGCCGCCTTTACGAAACACCGCGGAGATCACGCGAGTCAAGGCGACAATCCAAGAATAAAACTCCATGTTTTTCGAGTTGACGAAAATTTCAAACGGACGGCGAATTTCCTGTTCTGTGCCCTGGTTAAGCAAAATATCATTGATGGTGATATAAAGCGCATGGTCGGAAATCGGCGGCTTGATCTTATAGGTTGAGCCGATCAACATTTCCGGGCGCTGAATATTTTCATTTAAGTTAATGGCCGGCGCCTCACTCTGTTCATTTACTACTTGCTCATTGGTTTTCACTTTAACAGCGGTAATTGTTTGGGTAATTTCTTTCATTGTTTTTTCCTTAATCCTGTTATTTTCTATCGACTAGAGCTTGCCGTAATAACCTTCTTTTAACGCGTCATGAAGATTGGCAGCTGTGTGGGTCTCGCCGTCGTAAATCAATTCTTCATTGCCTTTAACGCTAATCACCGAGCCATCTTCCAAGGTAAATTCGTATTCCACCGACTCGAGATCAGTTTCTTTAACCAGTACCCCTTGGTGGACTTCAGGATTGAATCTAAAAGTGGTGCAGCCTTTTAAACCTTTGTCGTAAGCGTAGATATAAATATTCTTAAATGCCTGATAATCAAAGTCGGTCGGTACATTGATAGTTTTGGAAATGGAAGAATCAACCCAATATTGCGCCGCAGATTGAATATCGACATGCTCTTCTGGCGTAATGCTGTCACTGGCGACAAAATAATCCGGTAATTGATTAACACTATCATCACCATAGGCCTGAGCATTTTCATTAATAAAATGACGATAAGCCAACAACTCATAACTGGCGACTGCCACCGACTCTTTTGATTTTTTGCCTTCACGAATAATATTACGGTGATATTCGTGGGCAAAACTTGGTTCAATACCATTAGAAGCATTATTACCCAGGCTTAAAGCCAAAGTACCGGTTGGCGCAATCGAAGTATGGTGGGTAAAGCGCGCGCCAACTTTTGCCAACTGTTCAATCAGCTCCGGCTGCTCCTGAGCGATACGCTGCATATAGCGGCTGTATTTCGCATGTAGCACAGATCCTTTGACGTTATCGCCAACCTTATAACCATCCGCTGCCATTTCTGGACGTTTGACCAGCATTTGCTCGGTCACGGTAAAAGACTGGCTTAACACAGGTGCAGGTCCCTTTTCTTTCGCCAGCTCCAGGGCTTGCTGCCAGCCGGTGATCGCCATCACTTTCGATACTTCCTCGGTAAAGGCGACCGCCTGCGGGCTGTTATAAGGAATTTTTAGCATGGTCAGCGCCGAACCAAGCCCTAAATAACCCATGCCATGACGACGTTTATTTTGAATTTCCTGACGTTGCGGCTCCAGTGGCAGGCCATTGATTTCCACAACATTGTCCAGCATACGAGTAAACACTTTGACGACTTCTTTAAACTTAGCCCAATCAAATTGTGCCTGTTCACTAAATGGCTGTTCAACAAATTTCACCAGATTAACCGAGCCTAATAAGCAAGCGCCGTGCGGTGGCAAAATCTGTTCGCCGCACGGGTTACTCGCCCTTAGCTGCTCACAAAACCAATTATTGTTATATTCATTAGCATGGTCTATCAGTAAAAAACCCGGCTCAGCATAATCAAAGGTATTGCTCATGATCATATCCCACAAGCGATTGGCAGGAATGCGGTCATAAATCTTACAGGCGATCAGTCCTTGCTTATTGACGATATAACCATGTGTTTTCACATAATCACTGTCAAAGTAATTTTCTCTAAAGTGAATCTTATCGCTATCAGTTAATGAGATTTTTTCAGACGCCAGCTCCTTTTCCGAAATCGGAAACACCAGCGGCCATTCCTGCTGATTTTTTACCGCTTTAATAAATTCGTCGGTGATCAGTAAAGATAAATTAAACTGGCGTAATCGGCCATCTTCGCGTTTTGCCAAAATAAAATCTTTGACATCAGGGTGTGAGACATCAAACACGCCCATTTGTGCGCCACGGCGACCGCCGGCAGAGCTCACGGTAAAGCACATTTTGTCAAAGATATCCATAAAAGACATCGGCCCCGAGGTTCTGGCGCCGGCACCAGCAACATAGGCCCCACTTGGTCTTAAGGTAGAAAATTCATAGCCGATACCACAACCGGCTTTTAACGTTAAACCGGATTCATGCACCCGAGATAAAATGCCGGTCATTGAATCTTCTATGGTGCCCGAAACGGTGCAATTGATTGTTGAAGTTGACGGCTTAAATTGACTGGCACCGGCATTGGCGATAATGCGACCAGCCGGATAGGCTCCGGATTTTAACGCCCATAAAAACTTTTCTCGCCACTGTTTTTTTTGCTTAGGTTCAATCTCCGCCAGGGCGCTAGCAACACGAATAAAGGTTTCATCAATGCTATGTTCTTGCGCCTGGCCGGTTTTATCTTTCAGGCGATATTTTTTATCCCAAATATCCAGTGAGGCGGCTTGTAATTCAATCTCGGTATTAACGGTTTCGGTCAGAGTGGGTGACATGTTTTTGCATCCTTTTTACTATTGTTTTTTGCGCTTAAGTGTACGAAATAAAATAAAAAGGAAAAGACAAAACACTAGATATTGCGATCTAAATCAAATAAAAACACAATATATAGATATTCGTAAATTTTGACATATGCGTTCCTGTTCATCCTTGAACCCGCGCTATACCGTGCATCCTACATATAAAAAAACACGGACATCTTTTTTAAGATCAGTCCGTGTTTTACATTGTCACAGGTTCGCTTTTTCAATGCGAATTACGGCAAATGTTCACTAGCGAGATAATCGTGTGACTGCATTTCCTGCAAACGCGACAGACAGCGCTTAAACTCAAATGCCAAACTACCATGACTATAAAGCTTTTCCATCGCAACCTCGGAAGAGATGATTAACTTAACCTTACGTTCATAAAATTCATCCACCATAGCAATAAAGCGCCGCGCCGCATCATCACAATCAACATTCATTTGTTTCACATTGGCAAGCAGCACGGTATGGTACAATCGACTAAGCTCCATATAATCAGATTGACTTCTCGCCGACTCACAAAGCACGGCGTAATCAAAATGCACTACCCCTTCCGACTCTTCAATCGCAGTTAAATTGCGGTTATTGACCTCAATCTCTACCTTAGTTTTACCCATTTCAACGGATAACTGGCTAAAATACTGGTGCAAATTTTGCTCTGCTTGCTGATCTAACGGAAAATGATAAATCTCTGCCTGTTCCAACGTTCGCAACCGATAGTCAACTCCCGAATCGACATTAACCACATCACAATGTTGATTGATTAACGCTATCGCCGGCAGAAAACGCGCCCGTTGCAAGCCATTACGATAGAGTTCATCCGGTACTATGTTGGAGGTTGCAACGAGAGTAACATGATGGGCGAATAATTCTTCAAATAAAGTGCCCAAAATCATGGCATCGGTAATATCCGAGACAAAAAACTCGTCAAAGCAAATAATGCAGGTTTCATTCGCAAAACGTTTGGCGATGATTTTTAATGGATCAGAATGTCCGGCCAAGCTTTTAAGCTCCTGATGAACCCGGTGCATAAAGCGGTGAAAATGCACTCGCATTTTATTAGTAAACGGCAGGCAGTCATAAAAGGTATCTACCAGATAAGTTTTACCGCGGCCGACCCCGCCCCAAAAATACAAGCCCTTAATTAATTTGGGCTCAGATTTTGCCACCACACGTTTCCAGCGGTTAAGCACTTTTTTAAATCCGGTCACCGGCAGCGGCTTATTTTGCAGATCGTCATACAAACGCTGTAACTGCTTGACCGCATGTTCCTGCGCGGCATCGTATTGAAAATCGTCTCGCGTTAAATCTTGGTTATACTTTTCTAGGGGAGATAGGTTAATCATTGCTACAATTTAATTAATAAAGTTTTTCTTGAAAAACAAAATTTAGTATACATATTGTTTTTCGACTAAAGAAAACTTAGTAGAGTGTGGTACGCTCTATTTTCACCAATTTTTTCCGCGAATACAATTTTCCGCGACCAAATAGAAGGTATAAGTATTATGAATATCGTTATTGGAATCATCATTTTTGCCGTTGGCGCTTTAGTCGGTTTTATCGCTAATAAAATGTTGTCAGCTAGCAATTCAGAGCATCAAGAGTTAGCTGAAAAAGCCAATCAAAGCGAAGCAACATTGGCCCAATATAAACTGGACGTTGCCGAGCACCTGGATAATTCGACACAATTATTGCAACAAATGAATGCTACCTGCCAAAAAGCGATGTTGCAGATGGAACAAAGCACTAAATTGCTGCAACAGGCAACACCGAATGAAAACGACTTTATGCCATTTTTCTCAAAAGAAACTCAAGATCAGTTAGCGCAAACTGTTGCCCTGCGCCATAACAAAGATGCTCGTAAGAGCGATGAAACAAGAACCGAAGCACCACTGGATTACTCTGGTGAATCAAGTGGACTTTTTAGCGATCAGAAACAAACTGTTACAAATAGTGAAATTAAGGAATAGGAACTTCTCTAGATAGGGGAAGTCTCTATTGGGGTATAAATAAGTTCGTTAGGAGAAATCTTACCAATGAAAAAAATGTCTGTTTTAATGAGTAGCGTTTTACTTTCAAGCTCTTTAGTCTTATCCAGTTTACCGGCACATGCCAATCTTCCTGTTTCAGTTAACGGCCAGCAACTCCCAAGCTTGGCGCCTATGCTGGAGAAAGTGACGCCAGCCGTGGTATTAATTTCCGTACGAGGCACGCACGAAATCAAACCGCGCAATGTGCCAGATGCGTTTCGCTTTTTCTTTGGTAACCCGAGGCAACAAACACCATCGAGAGAGAGACCATTTCAGGGCTTAGGTTCAGGGGTTATTATCAATGCTGAAAAAGGCTACGTTGTTACCAATAATCACGTGATTAACGAAGCAAATGAAATTCAGATCACTTTAAAAGATGGTCGTCAAATAGAAGCGAAAAAAATCGGTGCCGATGAAAACAGCGATATCGCTTTATTACAGGTTGATGCTGATAACCTGAAAGAAATAACCATTGCCGATTCAGATAAACTACGCGTTGGTGATTTTGCCGTCGCTATCGGCAGCCCGTTTGGTCTTGGACAAACCGTTACTTCTGGTATTGTCAGCGCCTTAGGCCGCAGTGGTCTTAACGCCGATAACTTTGAAGACTTTATTCAAACTGATGCCGCGATTAACAGTGGTAACTCAGGTGGAGCCTTGATCAACTTAAAAGGTGATTTAATTGGTATCAACACAGCAATTATCGCCCCAAATGGCGGTAATGTCGGTATTGGCTTTGCCATTCCCAGTAATATGGTGAAGAACCTGGTCGATCAAATTATCGAGTATGGTGAAGTTCGCCGCGGTGTATTAGGAGTTGCTGGACGCAGCGTTACCGGAGAATTTGCTCAGGCAATGGAGCTCGAAGAAGCACAAGGTGCCTTTGTTGAGCAGGTAACAGAAGATTCCGCCGCTGATGAAGCAGGTATTGAAGCCGGTGACGTCATCACCAAAGTTAACGGTAAGAAAATCCGCTCATTCAGTGAATTACGAGGAAAAATTGGCTCTATCGGCGCCGGTAACGAAGTCAAACTCACGGTCATCAAAGCTAATGGTAAAGAAAAAACCTATGCGGTGACATTGAAAAAAGCTGAATCGGTAAGCATAAAACCTGAGACTATTCATAAAATGTTAGAAGGTGCGGTATTGGGCAACAATAATACCGATGAAGGAGTATTAGTCACCTCTGTAGAAGATGACAGCCCTGCTGCCATGATAGGGCTACGAGACGGCGATATTATCGTTGGCGTTAACCGTAAGCGAGTAAAAAATATTGCTGAGCTACGTGATTACCTGAAAAACAATCAAGGCATTTCACTGCTCAATATCATTCGCGGTAACACTAACCTTTATATCCGCATTCGATAATTATACCAATTGAAATAAGTATTTAATTTCTCCCTAAGGTAAAACGGCTCGCTAACAAGAGCCGTTTTTTATTGCATTTGATAAATACTTTAATGCATCAATAAGTTTATGATAATCTTTTGATCCTTACATTCTGATAAAAACAATAATTTTGAAACTCAAAAGCACAATCAAATACGTATTAAATTCGGCCAGTTATGGCATCCTACTGGCAGTTATGTTGTTATTACTAATACCTGAACTGCGTGAAAATAATGCTTCCTGGTGGAATATCTTTCAGGCCAGTCCAAAGATCCAACCCGCATTATCTTACGCCAAAGCAGTACAGGCAGCGGCACCTGCGGTAGTTAATATCTACTCCGAAGAAATTCAAAGTAATCCAAGCTATATTCGCGCACAGCGCAAGAGTACACGTTTAGGCTCAGGTGTGATTATGGACAGCAACGGTTACTTGCTGACTAATTACCATGTAGTGCAAAATGCCAACCTGAT
Organism: uncultured Thalassotalea sp.; assembly: GCA_964620605.1. Taxonomy (GTDB): domain Bacteria; phylum Pseudomonadota; class Gammaproteobacteria; order Enterobacterales; family Alteromonadaceae; genus Thalassotalea_E. The sequence goes on along the minus strand of CAZUHQ010000002.1, from coordinate 4,228 downwards.
CAATGTGCTGCTACAAAGTGGTCAGCAATACCATGCAGAACTTATCGGTTTTGATATCTATACCGATTTGGCAGTATTAAAAGTCAATGCGCAAAACCTGCCGGTGATCCCACAAAACAGAGAGCAGGAGTCGCTTGCGGGTGATGTCGTATTAGCCATAGGTAACCCATTAAATTTAGGGCAAACCATTACTCAGGGGATTATCAGTGCCACCGGACGTATTGGCCTTAGCAATACCAGTTACCTGCAATTTTTACAGATGGATGCGGCAATTAACAAAGGAAATTCAGGTGGTGCTTTGGTTAACACCAACGGGATATTAGTCGGTATTAACTCACGGCAATTTACCGGAATTAATCCCCAGCTCAACGATATTCAGGGAATTTTCTTTGCTGTTCCTTATCAGCTTGCCTATAAGGTAATGCAACAAATCATTGAAAATGGTCGGGTGATCCGCGGCTGGTTAGGCATAGTTTCAGATCATTACAATCAAACTGCCAAAGGCTTTACCATCACAGGGATAGATCCCAATGGTCCGGCACATATTGCCGGATTAAAAATCGGTGATGTCGTTTATCAGATCGGCGAAACACAAATTGAAAGCACTAACCATGCGTTAGATATAGTGGCGGAGACCACGCCAGGTACTCAATTAATGTTTAAGGTTTATCGCAACAACGAATCGTTAACCCTGCCGGTAACCATATTGGAAAAACGCGGCTTATAGCCAATAAATAAAGCTAAAAAAGCCGTGGTTAAAAACTTAACCACGGCTTTTTTTGTTATTAGCATCTATCTTTAGTCCATATTAACTGGCTTCAATCCGGGTAATATTTGCCCCTAATGCCTGTAACTTATCTTCGATATGTTGATAGCCACGATCGATATGATAAATACGATCGACCTGAGTTTCACTTTTGGCCACCAAGCCAGCAATCACTAAACTCGCCGAGGCGCGCAAATCGGTTGCCATCACCTGAGCCCCAGTCAGTGTCTCAACCCCATTAGTAATCGCCGTGTTACCTTCCAGGCGAATATCAGCACCCATACGTTGTAATTCAGGGACATGCATAAAGCGGTTTTCAAAAATAGTTTCCGTAGTAGTCGCCGTGCCCTGAGCGATAGCATTTAGCGTGACAAATTGTGCCTGCATGTCAGTTGGAAACGCAGGATGCGGCGCGGTACGGATATTAACGGCTTTAGGTCGATGAGTCATCGCCAGTTCAATCCAGTCTTCCCCACTTGAAACCTCTGCGCCAGCTTCCTGTAATTTACTGATCACCGCATCCAGACTATGAGGCTCGGTATTTAAACATTTTACTTTGCCTTGAGTCACCGCAGCCGCCACTAAAAAAGTGCCGGTTTCAATGCGATCCGGCATCACCCGATATTCGCTGCCATTTAATGACGCGACACCTTCAATGGTTAAAGTATCAGTACCCGCCCCTTTGATATTAGCGCCCATGGCATTTAAACAATTGGCTAAATCGACAATTTCCGGTTCACGCGCCGCATTTTCGATAATACTAGTGCCTTCGGCAAGTGCCGCTGCCATCATCAAATTCTCAGTACCGGTAACGCTGACAGTATCCATAAAAATCGTCGCGCCACGCAAGCGCCCTTGGTTATGCGCGATAATATAGCCGTTTTCAACGTCGATATCGGCGCCCATCAATTTTAAACCGTGAATATGCAAATTAACCGGTCTTGCACCTATAGCACAGCCGCCAGGTAGCGAGACTTCCGCATGACCAAAACGCGCTAATAACGGACCGAGCACTAAAATAGAAGCGCGCATGGTTTTCACTAATTCGTAAGACGCTTTGTGCTGATCCACAGTACTGGCATCGATAGTTATCGCATTAGCATCGCGCCAACTAACGTTTGCTCCTAACTGGGTCAGTAATTTAACGGTAGTGTCAATATCATTAAGTTTAGGAACGTTAGTGATAGTGATAGGAGTTTCAGAGAGTAAAGTTGCCATCAATATTGGCAGGGCTGCATTTTTTGCCCCAGAAATAACAACTTCACCGCGTAGCGGTTGACCGCCAATAATTTTAAATGCGTCCAAAAGAGTCTTCTTATAGATTAACTGAGGTTAGAGCGGAAGGTTAAACATTTTTTCACGTTGCCAGTCGGCTGTGCTAAAGGTTTTTACCGTGACGGCATGAATACTACCGTTATTAATTACTTCCTTAAGTGGCGCAAGCACTGCTTGTTGTCTTTTAACACGGCTTAAATCGGCAAAGAAATCAGCAACCGCAATCACCACACATTGTGAACCATCAAACTTCACATGTAACTCATCTAAGGCTAAGGCATCCTTGATCAGTTTTTCAATTTCAGAAACTTCCACATAAATCTCCCAGTAGTCAAATTAGGATGATTATATGTGTTATTCCACTGGCAAGAAAGAATCTACCGCAGTTAATTTTGCTAAATTAACCAAGCCCTCGGGAAGATTAACAATTTTTAAGGCGATTGCCTGTTTAGTCGCCAATTCACACATCAGTAATAACCAGGCCAGGCCAGCGCTGTCCATTTTTGTGACAGCTGATAAATCAATCAGCTGAATCTGCCCAGTTAATAACACGCACGATTGTTTTTCAAATTGCGGAGTAATCGAGTGAATGGTAAGTTCACCCGCTAATGCCAAACGCTGCTGTTGCTGTTCTATGGTAAGCATAAAATAACGGCCTTATTTAAAGACGATATCTTGGTCGGCTTTTTCTTTAAGCATGGCAGTGACATGCGGCAAGCCTTTTTGACGGATTAAACTGCCCAACTCAGCTTGCTTGCTATCTAGCAAACTAACGCCCTCGGCGACCATGTCATAAGCCTTCCATTCGTTAGTTTTTTTACTTTTTCTTACTCGAAAAGAAATATCTATCGGTTCCCGACCCGGTTCCAGCACTATGGTTTTCACCGCAACCACTTTTTCATCACTAAAGTCTCTCGCCGGGGCAAATTGCACTTCCTGATTGTTATATAAGGTAAATACCTGAGCATAAGAAGTCACAAGATAGTCGCGAAACACAGGAACAAAATCCGCACGTTCTTCCTTGGTGGTTTTCTTAAAGTTACTACCGATCACTTTAAATGCCGCATATTGATAATTGATATAAGGCAATAGTTCTTCACGCACTATATCCTTTAATAGATTAGGATTTTCCCTGATCTGGCTTTGCTCATTGGCAAAGCGCTTAAAAGTGGTATTGGCAACGGCACGCACCATGGCATAAGGGTCTTTCTTATCAATCTTAATAACCGAGCCCGATGCACCTGTATCCAAATTGCTATAAATAGTAGTCGCTTGTTGAGGCAATTGAGTCGCCTCAGTTGCTAGTAACTGACCAGTAAACGCCAAAGCGCATACCATAACGGAAATTTTTTTCATCCTCATAGATTTATCCTCCATCTGTTAATCACCATTTCCTTGGCTAAATAAAAATTGCCCGATCAACTCTTCTAATACTAACGCCGGCTTAGTATCTTCAATAAAATCACCAGCCTGTAATGTTTCAACCGACTCATCGATAAAACCGGGTAATAAGCCGATATATTGCTCACCCAGTAAACCCGCCGTTAAAATAGAAACCGATGTCGCTTCAGAAAAATTATTATACTGTGCGTGAATCTCTAAGGTCACTACCGGGGTATAATCTTCTTCATCGAGACGAATTTCGCTGACCCTGCCCACGACAACACCACCAACTTTTATCGGTGAGCGCACTTTTAAGCCGCCGATATTATCGAACTTTGCATAAAGCTTATAGGTTTCACCATTTCCTGAAATGCCGCTGTCGGCCACTTTTAGCGAGAGCATCAACAATGCTGCTATCCCGATAGCCGCAAACAATCCCACCATTAATTCAATTTTCTTTGACACCATGTCATCCACCAAATACTAAAAAACTAAAACCGACAACCACTGACATTTATTAACATCAATTATTTTGTAAACATCAATGCCGTTAAAATAAAATCTAAGCCCAACACTAATAATGACGATTGTACAACCGTTGCCGTTGTTGCCCGGCTAATGCCTTCTGAGGTTGGCTCACAGTCGTAGCCCTTATAAACCGCAATCCAGGTAACGACAAAGGCAAAAACAATACTCTTAATTACCCCATTTAAAATATCATCTTGTAGTGAAACCTGCGCCTGCATCACAGACCAAAAGGTACCACTGTCAACACCAAGCCAGTCAACCCCAACCAAGTGAGCC
>CAZUHQ010000001.1:41893-127111 GCA_964620605.1 uncultured Thalassotalea sp. | reverse complement strand
CCACCGGTGGTCGATCAAACCACACCTGGATTACATCTGACCTTGCTTGCCAAGACCCTAGGTTCAATCAGTAAAAATTCTCCGGTTACTTTTAAGCAGATCACTGTTGGTCATGTCTCAGGGTTTCATTACCTGAATAACAAACAACAAGTTGAAATTGGCATTTTTATTAAACCTGAATACGGTCATTTAGTGACGAAAAATTCACGCTTTTGGAACGCCAGTGGCTTTGATGTTACCGCATCACTGACCTCAGGGTTAAAAGTTCACAGCAAATCATTAGCGGCTATTATTTCAGGCGGTATTGCCTTTTACAGCCCAGCAGCTAATGAGCAGAAAGTTGCCGAAAACGGCGAGCAATTTATTTTACATCCGGATTTTCAGGCCGCTGAAATGGCTATGGAAATCTCTCTGACCTTACCCTGGGATTCGGGAATCAACCCCAACACCCAGATCCGCTTTCAAGGGGTTGCCATAGGTAAGATCAGCGAAATCAAGCCTGTTAAGAACAATAATAAAGTGCTTGCTGCTAAAGCTTATATCAACCCAAAATTCAGTCCTTATTTAACCAGTGAAACTCAGTTTTATCGCGTTGTACCGGCATTAGCAGAAGCGTCTGCTGACAATCTTCACACATTGTTAGTCGGCAGCTATATTAGTTTTCAACCCTCAGCTAACGGCGAGCCTACCACCAGTTTTGTCGTTTACCAGCAAAAACCGCCATACCCTTATTCCACACCGGGTTTGCACCTAGTGTTAACCGCTTCCGGCTCACTTACCTTAAGCCCAGGATCTGCAGTGTATTTTCAGCAGCAAAAAGTCGGCACAGTACAGGCAATTGAAAGACAAAACGCCGAACAATCCCTGATACATATTCATATTCAGGAACAATATCAGTCACTGGTAACAGCAGACAGCCGCTTTTGGCAAACTGGAAAAATAAGCATTAGCGCAGGTTTACAAGGGGTAGATGTCAAGGCTGCACCTCTGCCGGCGATCATTAACGGTGGTATTGCCTTTGACCATGGCGACAGCAAGCAACAGCTCAACAATGGCGCGACGTTTTTCCTAGCTCAAAACAAACTTCAGGCAGAACAAAGCCTGCACTTTACCCTTTATAGCAATGATCCTTTAACTGCGCCGGTGAATACCCGCTTAATCTATCAGGGCAAGCCAATCGGTCGCATTCATCAGCACAAACAACAGCAAGGAAAAATCGCGCTAATTGCTGGGATCTACCCACAATATCAAGATATTTTACGTGAAAATACGCATTTCTGGTTAGTCACACCCACCCTTTCACTCGCCGGAGTCGCTAGCCCTCAGACTTTACTCAGTGGCAACTATATTCGTGTCAGTGCCGGCGGCGGCGAAGTCAAACATCAGTTTAACTTAGCGCCTAATCCTATAGCTAAAGATACCAGTGCCGCAGGGTTACAACTTCAGCTCAGTGCTAAGCACAGTTATGGTATGTTCCCCGGCAGCCAGGTGATTTATAAAGGCTTGCCGGTGGGCGAGGTCGATACAATTGAGCTGGCGCAATCCGGTCAGCAAGTGCTGATTAACCTGACGATAGCGCCGCAACATCAACAACTGGTCAACCAATACACGCGTTTTTATAACAGCAGCGGCATTACCGTCAAAGGTAATCTCGGGCAATTTTCTCTGCAAACTGACTCGCTCGATTCAGTAATTAAAGGCGGCATCAGCTTCTTTACTCCAGAACCTTCGGAGCAACAACCAGCCATAGAAGAAGGCAGGCGTTTTAGTTTGTTTGCCGATTTAGCATCGGCGAAACTGGCAGGCACTGCGGTTAACATACATTTTAACAATGCCGACGGCCTTTATCTGCATCAGCCAATTAAGTTTCAAGGGCATACCGTTGGCAAGGTCGAGCATCTATCCTTAGATCCGCAAGGGCAAGGTGCCACTGTCTTCGCCTACTTAAGTGATAGCCACGGCTTTGCCACTCAAGGGGCAAAGTTCTGGTTGGAAAGTCCGAGTCTGAACTTATTAAATTCAGCCAAGTTCAATAAGCTAATCGCTGGCGATTTTATTAACGTCTTGCCGGGCGATGGCAAAGCCGTCACTGAGTTTACTGCAGAAGATTTTCCACCGGCAATTTCCGCGCTCGCTTACGGCTTAAACTTAACCTTAGTCGCCAAACAGCTGGGCAGTATTAGAGTCGGAAATCCTGTGATGTACCGTCAAGTTACTGTCGGTAGGGTCATAGGTGTCGACCTCTCAGATCACGCCGACCGGGTCAATATTTATATCAATATCGCTAAGCGCTACGCGCCATTAGTGAGCACGGCAAGCAAATTCTGGAATGTCAGCGGCTTTGCTATTGAAGCAGGCATTTTCTCCGGTCTGGAAATCAGCTCAGACTCGATAGAGTCTATCCTCTCCGGCGGCATCGCCTTTGCTACGCCAATAGAAAATGAATCAAGCCAAGAATCGGCATTAGCTTCGACAACTTTTACTCTTCACACCAAAGCCCAGAAAGAATGGCTAGGCTGGACGCCAAAAATTAACTTAAATTAGCATTCTCGACTCACACAAATCTGCTGAAAATTCTGTGCTGCTTGCTCAGGATTTTCAGCCTGAGTAATCGCGGTAACTACTGCGAGTGAATCAACCCCGGTTTGCCATACCTGTGGTGCCCGCTGCAAATTAATACCGCCAATGGCGACCACAGGAATATCCGTCGCTAACCCTAACAGATGGCTTAAGTTATCCAGCCCCTGAATTTGCCCTGTCATATCTTTGGTTTTTGTCGGAAAAATTGCACCAATCGCCAAATAAGACGGTTTTAATTGTTGCGCCAGTAAAAATTCATAACAGCCATGGGTGCTGATCCCTAAACGCAAGCCCGCCTGAGCAATTGCAGTTAAGTCAGCAGCGATTAAATCTTCCTGGCCAATATGTACGCCATAGGCGCCGTATTCGATCGCCAGTTGCCAGTGATCATTGATAAATAACCGACAATGATACTGTTTGGCTAGTGCTACCGCCTGTGAAATAGCAGCCCGTAATTCTGAATCATTCTGGTTTTTCAACCTTAACTGAATAATATTAATGCCAAGCGGCATTAAGCGTTTTAGCCAGTCAACGGAATCTACTACCGGATATAAGCCTAAGCCCTGACTGCCATCTCGTTGAATACCAAGCGAGGGAAAAGCTGGTAAGTTTTTATCTCTATTTCCAACAGCTGACACTACCTGAGGAAAGTCTGCTAGCCTACCTGGCCACTGAGTTTGTTTAAACGCGCCATAATAGCCCAATTTACCCTGATGCCGCTTTAATCCCTGATTAATAAATGCTTTGGCTAAGGTAAAGGCATCTCTTAGTAAATAACCATAAGCGAAATAACAGGCTAATGCGCTGGCAAAACTACAGCCACCGCCATGGCTATAGTCAGTATCTATACGAGGCGAAGTTAACTGATACCCTTGCTGTTCTGTACCTGAATAAGCGTAATCCAGGCTATTTTCACCACTGCTATGCCCGCCCTTGACTATTACTTGTTTAACGCCTTGCTTAATTAACTGCCGGGCAAGTTCAAAGCTATCTGCACTAGAACTTGCAGTTAACTGCTGCGCTTCATTAAGGTTTGGCGTTAACAAGTCCAGATAAGGAAACAAAGTGGCTAATTGATGTGTTGATAATGCAGATAAACGGCCGCCGACACTGGCCTGACCGACCGGATCATAAATCACTTGAAGCTCAGGATTTTTTTCCTTAATAGCTGACAGTAAATTAATCAACCAGTCCAGTTGTTCGCTATTAGCAATTAGCCCTATTTTAATGGCCTGCGGTGGTTTATCTTCGAGCAGTAACTGAGCTTGCGTTGCTAAGATATCAAGCGCTACCGGATTGACCGATATGAGTTGCCGGGAATTTTGCACCGTATTCGCGGTGATCAAATGACAAAGTTCACAACCTAAGACATGTGCAGTTTTAATATCAGCGGCAATACCGGCACCACCGGAACAATCTGCTCCGGCAATCGACCAAATAACAGGTTTAACACCTTGAGGTAAAAAGTTTTCCATATATTAATTTACGCCTTGATGCCAGAACGGGCTATCGAGAGTTGGAGTACTCGGGTGTGCCGTCTGTCGCTGCTGCATCATACCGGCAACATAGCCTTGCTCACCCGCCTGCAATGCCAGGGCAAACGCTTTTGCCATAGCAACCGGATTATCAGCAAGCGCCACCGCAGAGTTTAATAGCACGCCATCATAACCCATCTCCATCGCCAGACAGGCATCTGACGGTTTGCCAATACCGGCATCGAGGATTAAGGTCGCATCCGGCAAGCGCAAACGAATAGTTTCCAGATTATAAGGATTCATTAAGCCCTTGCCGGTACCGATCGGAGATGCCCAGGGCATGATCACCTGACAACCGAGATCATAGAGCCGCTGACATAACACCAGGTCATCAGTGCAGTATGGTAATACCTTAAAACCATCGTGGATCAATTGTTCGGTGGCGTTTAATAATTCAATCGGATCCGGCTGCAAGTTGTAATCGTCGCCGATCACTTCCAGCTTTATCCACTCGGTTTGAAAAATTTCTCGGCTCATTTTTGCCAGCGTCACCGCTTCTTTTGCAGATTTACAACCAGCAGTATTGGGTAATAACTGACCTTGCTGAGCAGTGACAACCTCTTGAATATACTGCCATATTTTGGTGCCCGCCAGCTCAGCGGGATTTTGCCGTTTTAGTGACAGAGTCACCACCTCAGAGCCACTGGCAATAATTGCTTGTTTCATTATTTGTGGTGACGGATAGAGCGCGCTGCCAATCAGTAACCGGCTTTTTAGCTTTGTACCATAAATAGTTAATGCCATTGCTAACCTCCCTGAATTGGAAATAACACGTCCAGGCAATCACCCTCGGTTAATGGCGTGTTTTGATATTGCGCTTTATCGACAAAATCGCCGTTTAACGCCACGGCAAAACTTTGTTTTTCATTCGCGGCAGTTAAAAACTGCGTTAGCGCCGCTGCGACGTTGGTGCTTTGTGCTGTCAGCGCAATCGGCTGACCGTTAATATAAATATTCATGTTAAACCGTTTCTACTTGGCTCACCGGCAGCCAGTGACCGTATGGCGAATCTATCACCGGCTGACCTTCAACCAGCTGCTGAGCCGCCGTCAGCACTTGCGCTAAGACAACTGGCGCGATTAAAAATCCGTGACGGTATAAGCCATTGACTTGAATGATTCGCTCAGCCATTAAAATCTTGGGCTGGTTATCACTAAATGCCGGTCGTAACTGACTGATATGCTGGCGAATGTTTGCTTCGGCAAAGCCCGGATGAACACTATAGGCGGCGCTTAATAGCTCCATCGCAGCACGTACCGTCATCGGCGCGCTATCTTCACTTTCAATTTCGGTGGCACCGACAACATAATAGCCATGGGTTTTCGGCGCGATATAAAGCTGATATCTCGGATGCATTAAGCGAATCGGTCGATTGAGGTGAACATCTGGCGCGAACAGCTGAAATAATTCGCCGCGTACCGCTCTTAAATCCTTGAGTGCTAGCGAGTTTTTACTGCACTGTGATGCCCGCGCGCCACTACCACGACAATCGATAACATAATCACAATTGAGATCATATTGCTGTTCACTCTGGTGGTATTTAAGCTGACAGCCACTATCCTGTTGGACTATGCCGTTAACCAATGCCTGTTCCAGCCAGTTAACTTCAAGTGTTTCCAGCTCCTGTTGCAGGGCAATGAGCAACTTTCGGTTTCCAAGCTGGCCTTCCTGCGGTAGGTACAAACCTGCATGAAAGCTGCGACCAAGCTCAGGCTCTAACTCCAATAATTGCTGGCGGTTGATACTCTGGCATTGATAATCCGCATAGTGACTCGCCAGATAACGGGCAAAACGCTGATAATCACCACGATCTTGCTCGTGACTAACAACAAGGCTACCCGCTTGCTGAAAGTAAGTATAACCGGTTAGCTGCGCCAGTAACTTCGGCCAGCATTTCAGTGACGCAAAGCCCATTTCAACAATATTGGCTTCACTGTGCATCACTTCACCGAGCGGCGTTAATAAGCCCGCCGCCGCATAGGCAGCGCTTTGCCTGGCACGCTTGCTATCTTTATCGAGCAAAGTGACCCGATAACCAAATTTAGCAAGCTGCCAGGCGGTTAAGCGCCCGATAAGGCCTCCGCCGACAATGGCAAAATGGGCTGATTTTTTTGCTGATGACGGATGTGTCAACTGCTGATTTATCATCTCAGTTATTTCGCCTGATGGTAAATTTCACTGCCGCTCGCTTTAAACTGGGCCGACTTTTCCGCCATCCCGGCAATCGCCTGATCCAGCGACTGGCCATTGGTAGCGACGGTTTCATCTAGCAGTTTTATCTGGATTTGCTGATCCGCTTCGAGCTTGGCAGCATAATCCCGCACATCCTGAGTGATCTTCATTGAACAGAATTTTGGCCCGCACATCGAACAAAAATGTGCGATTTTGCCAGACTCCTGTGGCAGGGTTTCATCGTGATATTGACGCGCCCGCTCGGGATCCAGGCCGAGATTAAATTGATCGTGCCATCTAAATTCAAAACGCGCTTTTGACAAGGCATTATCGCGAATCTGTGCCCCTGGATGGCCTTTTGCTAAATCACCGGCATGGGCGGCAATTTTATAGGTGATCAAACCTTCTTTAACATCTTCCTTATTCGGCAGCCCTAAATGCTCTTTCGGCGTGACATAACAAAGCATGGCACAGCCATACCAGCCAATATTCGCCGCCCCGATGCCGGAAGTAATATGGTCATAACCAGGGGCAATATCTGTGGTTAGTGGCCCTAAAGTATAAAACGGCGCTTCGTGACAATGCTTAAGCTGCTCGTCCATATTGGCTTTCACCATATGCAGCGGCACATGACCAGGGCCTTCAATCATCACTTGCACATCATGCTGCCAGGCGATTTTTGTAAGTTCTCCTAAAGTATGCAGTTCGCTAAACTGGGCTTCATCATTGGCATCGGCAATCGAGCCTGGACGCAGGCCGTCGCCTAATGAAAACGAAACGTCATACGCCTTACAAATTTCACAGATCTCTTCAAAATGGGTATAGAGGAAATTTTCCTTATGGTGCGACAAACACCATTTCGCCATGATAGAACCGCCGCGTGAAACTATGCCAGTGACTCGTTTTGCGGTCATCGGCACATATCTCAGTAACACCCCTGCATGAATGGTAAAGTAATCCACTCCCTGTTCCGCCTGCTCAATCAAGGTATCGCGGAACACTTCCCAGGTCAGATCTTCGGCGACGCCGTTAACTTTCTCCAACGCCTGATAAATCGGTACTGTGCCAATCGGTACCGGCGAGTTGCGAATGATCCACTCTCGGGTTTCATGGATATAACGGCCGGTAGAGAGATCCATCACAGTATCGGCGCCCCATTTGGTCGACCACACCAGTTTTTCCACCTCTTCTTCAATTGATGAGCTGACTGCAGAATTGCCGATATTGGAATTGACCTTAATTAAAAAATTGCGGCCGATAACCATAGGCTCAGATTCCGGATGGTTGATATTCGCGGGGATGATCGCCCGACCTGCCGCGACTTCCTGGCGAACAAATTCCGGAGTGATTTCTTCAGGAATATTTGCGCCAAAACTTTGCCCCGGATGCTGATGTTTAAGAATTTCATCTTTCATTTCAGCACGCTTGGTATTCTCCCTAATCGCGATATATTCCATTTCAGGGGTGATAATTCCCTGACGAGCGTAATGCATCTGAGTAACATTTTTGCCCGCTTTTGCCTTACGCACTTTTGGCAGGTTTTCAAAGCGGATATGATCTAAGCCTTCATCAGCGAGGCGCTGCTGCGAGTAGCCGGAACTGGCACCATTGAGCACTTCACTATCCGCGCGGGCGACAATCCACTCGGCGCGCAATTTCGGCAAGCCCTGATGAACATCTAAAGTAATATCCGGATCGGTATAAACACCTGAGGTATCGTATACCCTTACCGGCTCATTAGGTTCAAACACCGGATTTTCTTGGCTGCCACCGACAAAGGTATCGCCAACGATAATTTCCCGCATCCCTACTGCAATATTATGCAGTGTGCCTTTAACATAAATTTTTTGTGAGTTCGGGTAACTTTGACCGGAAACGTTATTGATAAAAGCCTGTGCCTGTGCCCGGCGCTCGCGGCGTGATAAGTTTGCTGACGTTGTTGTCATAATTTGTTGCCTTTTTATTGTGCTAAATATGTTACAAGTAAAAAGACGGAGTGTAGAATGAGAAAAACAATTCGGATCTCGATTGTTTTAACTTTGTTCCCTTACGCAGGTATTAGCCTGATCAGGTTCTACGGATCCCGCAAATGCGATCTCAGCTTTTAATTCGTTAACACGAATCAAAGCACTCCGACAAGTAAGGGGTTAAATTTAAGAGAATAAGATCCGAGATGCAAGTTAAATAACTTTATTTCTTGGCTATCCAACGCAAAAAGATATACATTATACAGGAATTATTATAGAGATAATGTAAGTTCGTAAAGTAAGAAGAATGATATGAAATTAAAACCGAGCCACCTAGCTTTTGCCGCTGCACTTAGCTGTATCCAAACAACCGCCACCTGGGCAGATAATCTTTTTGGCACTGAAAACCAGGGTTCCAGACAAGCCGTGCTGCGCGGTTCCATTACCCCGGAGCGTGCCTGGTGGGATTTAAGTCATTATGATTTAGCGGTCAAAGTCGACCCTAAAACCCGCACCATTGCCGGTACTAACACCATGTCATACCGGGTTGTCGGCGCTCAACAGGCATTGCAGATTGAGTTACAAGCGCCGATGAAGCTGACTAAAGTGACTCAAAATGGCGAGCAGCTTAAAATGACTCAAGATGGTTACAGTTATTTCATTACACCAAAAATTGAGCAGGTTATCGGTTCAGAGCAAACCTTAGTGATGCATTTTTCCGGCGCGCCAACCGTTGCCAAACGCGCACCCTGGGATGGCGGTATTACCTGGAGTAAAGATAAAAACGGCAATGATTTTATTGCCTCCAGCAATCAGGGAGTAGGCGCCAGTATCTGGTGGCCGAATAAAGATCACGGCTATGACGAGCCGGATAGCGGTGTTGATATTCGTGTCGAAGTGCCTGAACATTTGGTCGATGTTTCTAATGGCCGATTAATTAAAACTACTCACAATAAACAGGCGAAAACCAAAACCTATCACTGGCGGGTTGTTAATCCAATCAATAATTACGGCGTCAATATCAATATCGGCGACTATGTCCACTTTGGTGAAAAATATCAGGGTGAAAAAGGCACACTGGATATGGACTACTGGGTGCTACGCGATAACTTAACTAAGGCGAAAAAACAGTTTAAAGAAGGAAAGCGCACCATAGAAGCGCTGGAATACTGGTTTGGCCCTTATCCATTTTATCAAGACAGCTATAAGCTGGTAGAAGCGCCTTACCTGGGCATGGAGCATCAAAGTTCAGTCACTTACGGTAATGGTTACCAGAATGGCTATTTAGGCCGAGATCGCAGTGATGCCGGCCCAGGGATGTTGTTTGACTTTATTATCGTTCATGAAACCGGTCACGAATGGTTTGCCAATAATGTCACCAGTAAAGACATTGCCGACATGTGGATCCACGAGAGCTTTACCAACTATTCGGAAAGCCTGTTCCTGGAATATCACTTCGGTAAAGAAACTGCGTTTAAATACACCCGAGGTCAGCGCCTGAATATTCAAAATCAGCAAGCTATTATCGGCCAGTACAATATCCACAGCGAAGGCTCTAGCGATATGTACGATAAAGGCGGCAACATGCTTCATACCATTCGCCAGGTCATTGATGACGATAACAAGTGGCGTGAAATACTGCGCGGTATTGGGCAAACCTTCTATCATCAAACAGTGACCACCAAGCAGATTGAAAACTATATTTCTCAACAATCGGGTAAAGATTTCAGCAAGGTGTTTGACCAATACTTACGTGATAGCCGCATTCCTAACTTAGAATATTACTTAAAAGACGATAAGCTGCGTATTCGCTGGAGTAATGTTCAACCTGGCTTTGATATGCCGGTACGAGTGTTTATAAATGATCAGCCGACCTGGTTGTCACCGACGACTAGCTGGTCTGAAATCAGTGTTAAAGATAAAAAGCCAAATATCAAAGTCGACAATAATTTTTATGTCTCGAGTTTGAATCTTCAAGGCTAAACCCACAATTATTAGCCCAGAAAAAGCAACACCCAGCCAGTGCCGGTGTTGCTTTTTTGCTACTTTCGCATCTGAACTGATCAAGCACTTTTATACTAATGTCCAAATAAATTACTGGAGCAAACACCACTTACTTGATAAATTACTTGCTAACATAAGTTGTATTCCACAAGCAATGATTAAAAATAGATGACCTCATATTTAATTAAACAAGTGATTCATGGAGTACTCATACTGGTATCATTGTTTAATTATTTCGTAACTTGCTATGCCAGCACCGCGCAACAGGCGATAAACAAGATCTCGGCAACTTGCACTGCTATTAGCGCATAAGGATTAAATACCTTGGTGATCTCAATTAAATTGAATACTATTAAATGTAATAACTACTAGGCAGGGAACGCATGAAACAAGCCGATTCAACTCTATTAACTAAATTATTAATCAGCTTGTTATGCATGTTCTGTTTTTTAACAAACGCGCATGCTGGCCAGGAAAAATCTGCTAACAATATTATCAGCCAGGTATCATCAACCTGCCTGTTTTCGCCTTTTGACTGCCTGGTAACTATTGACCAGGTGCAACCGTCTTTACCGCCTAACAGCCCGATGTTTTTTGAAGTACTACAATATAAGTATGAAGCGCTGTTTAATTTGCAGAAATTTAACGCCCTTTATCTCGAAACTGAAAAGTGGATAGACAAGCCCGAGCTACCTATATTGTTTCAAATCACTAACGCGATCTATTTTGCCAAAGCGGCATTAGACGCTAACGATAAAGTACGCAGCCAGCAGCAATATCAATTTGCGCAATCGCTGTTATTACAAATGAATCAACAATACCCATCACCGATACGATTAGTACAATTTGCCAACTTGCAAATGGCACTCGGAGAACATCAACAAGCGTACGAGTTATTAACCGAGTTAGCGAAAAAACACCCGAACAGCCCGGATAGTCGTTTCATGATGGAGTTACACGGAAATATGGGGCATGTTGCTAATTACTTAAAGCAACCGAAACAGGCGCTGCGTCATTGGCTTGATACCATAAAATGGGCGAAAATCTTTGGCAATAAGCAACAGATAGCAGTCGTGCTTTTTAATCTTGCCGATACCTATGCCCGTTTAGCGCAATTCCCCCAGGCCAGTGAGTATTTCACTAAGACCATTAAAATTGCCAGTGAGGCTGGTGATATGGCGAAAGCCAACCAGGCGAGATATCACCTAGTGCAAGTAATGTTAAAGCAACAACAAGAATGCCAGGCCAGAGCAGTATTTGAGCAAATAGATAGTAAGCAGCTACCCAGCAATTATCGGCTCCAGCAACTTCAAGGCGAACTTAAACCTTGTTAAAGTATAAATGAGTGAAATCATTTAACCGTTTGGCTATAGAACTCGGCAATATATTTGCCGCCTTTGATTTCCAGGATCAAGCGCAACTTGTAACTGTCCCCTTTATTGGCAATATATTCTCCTAATGGCGTTTCCCGGTGCCAGTAATAAGGACTGTCTTTCATGCCGAGCTGAAAATAATCCGCCTGATTATGCTTATTCACCAAAAACAGGGTCGCGGTGTCTAGCGGATAAGTGGAATTAACCGTAGTAATGCCATTAGTATCCATAACATTGACTTCAAATTCACCGGATTTCAGTACGCAATGCTGATTCTTGACGTCACAATGACCAAATGGCACTAATTGAATAATTTTCTGCTGGCTTGCCTGATGCTCGAGATAAAGATCAGAGAGTACAAAGCCACCTAAAATTAAAAATGGCGCCAATAATAGTGCAAGCTTGGTATGACGATTCATAATAATCCTGTTGTTTGTTAACACCAAAGGCTCCCATTAAAATAACAGGAGCCATATGACTTTAAGATAACAGTTTTGCTCTAGTGATCGTGAGCCGCTGCTACTTCACCATGAGGTGTACGGAAGTTAACCACCATGTCCTGGATATTTTGTGGTGCTGCACCTGTCACTTTTAACACGATAAAGGCAACGGCAAAGTTAACTACGGCACCAACAGCACCAAAGGCATTAGGTGAAATACCTAAGAACCAGTTAGCCCCCATGTCTCCGAGGAATGATGTACCAGGGATAAACATGATGCCCTTGTGTTGGAATACGTAAAGCATAGTGACACCAATACCTGAGCACATACCCCAAATTGCGGCTTTGCTATTCATATTTTTCGAGAAAATACCCATCATTAATACCGGGAAAATACTCGATGCGGCTAAACCAAAGGCCAAAGCAACGGTACCGGCAGCAAAGCCCGGCGGATTAAGGCCAAGGTAACCGGCGAGCAATATCGACAAGGTCATCACGATACGACTAGCCAACAGCTCATTTTTCTCCGACATATCCGGCGTTAATACCCCTTTCATCAAGTCATGGGAAATCGACGAAGATATCGCGAGCAATAAACCGGCAGCGGTAGAGAGCGCGGCAGCCAGCCCCCCGGCCGCCACTAAAGCGATCACCCAGTTAGGTAAATTCGCAATTGCAGGATTAGCCAATACCATGATGTCACGGTCAACTTTGACCATTTCATTTTTCGCTGGATCTGCAACGTATTGTACTTTGCCGTCACCGTTTTTATCTTCAAACTTTAATAAACCGGTTTTTTCCCAATCCTTAAACCATTGAGGACGCTCATCGTAGGCCAGGTTTTGACCTACTGCAGGTTCAATTGTATTCATCAAGTTAAAGCGAGCCATTGCACCAACGGCAGGAGCCACTGTGTAAAGCAAAGCGATAAACACTAAGGCATAACCGGCTGACGAACGCGCCGCCTGCACGCTAGGCACGGTAAAGAAACGCATAATAACATGTGGCAAGCCTGCAGTACCTATCATCAGTGATAAGGTATAAGCAAACATGTTCAAGGTGCCACCCATATTATCCGTGGTGTATTCCTTAAAGCCTAAATCCGTGACGACGGTATCTAACTTATCCAACAGATAAACGCCGCTACCATCGGCTAACGTTGAGCCTAAGCCGAGTTGCGGGATAGGATTACCGGTTAACTGTAATGAAATAAATACCGCCGGAATAGTGTAAGCAAAAATTAGCACACAGTACTGAGCAATTTGGGTGTAAGTAATGCCCTTCATACCACCTAATACCGCATAGACGAATACCACCCCCATGCCGATATATAAGCCCATGTCATACTCCACTTCCAAGAAGCGAGAGAAGGCAACGCCGACCCCTTTCATTTGACCGATGATATAAGTTAATGACGCGATGATCAGACACACAACCGCAACAATACGGGCGGTTTTTGAATAAAAACGATCACCGATGAATTCCGGTACGGTAAACTTGCCATGTTTACGCATATAAGGTGCTAAACACATAGCGAGCAATACATAACCACCGGTCCAACCCATTAAAAATACTGAGCCGCCATAACCTAAAAATGCAATTAATCCCGCCATCGAAATAAACGACGCAGCGCTCATCCAGTCAGCACCGATCGCCATGCCATTTTGCATCGGGGTAACGCCGCCACCGGCAGCATAGAATTCGCTGGTCGAGCCAGCACGTGCCCACCAGGCGATACCAAAATACAGCGCAAAAGAACCGAACACTGCAATATAGGTATAGAGTTTTAATTCATCCATCACTCATCTCCTACATTGTATTTTTTATCAAGCTCATTCATTTTCTTGGTATACCAAAAAATCAGAGCAACGAAGGTATAAATTGAGCCTTGTTGTGCAAACCAGAATCCCAGTTTGTACCCACCCAGTCGAATCGCATTTAATGGCTCAACCAGCAACAAGCCAAAACCAAATGACACCACGAACCAGATAGCAAGACAGATGAATATTAGGCGAAGATTTTCTTGCCAATATGAAACTTTGTCTTCCATTGTTTTCTCCTAGCATTGGGCTGTATCGCCCATTAAATACACGTTTATTGTTGTTTTACGCGTTTATTTACCTGTTATATCTGTAGCAAGATTTTTAGCTATCTAGCACCAGCCACTAAAAACCTTAGCTAGCATAAACCCTAACAAGGAATTCTAAATTCAGGTATTACACTTTAGTCTAGGTCGCTGGAAATAAGGTTGACCTTGCAATGAAAAAGGCAGTAAATACAAGGTATCACTATTGCTGTGCAAAATATTATGGATAACGACTTAGCGGATATTTCACACTTTTTACAGGCGATCCCACCGTTTGATCAGCTGCCAGTACTTAAGCTCAATCAGGTGATCAAAGCCTGCACTATCTGTTACCTCAAGCAGGACTCTCAGTTGCCACCTAGCCAATGCGCAGCCAATCAGCTCTATATCGTCAGAAAAGGCGCACTTACCTATAGTAACAGTCAAGATGAATTATTAGGCAAATATAGTGAAGGCGATATTTGTACCGTGTTTTGCGACGCCGTCAGCGATTTAACAATCAAAGTAAGCACAGAAGAAGACACTTTAGTTTATTGTGTTGATTATCAGAAACTCCTTATTTTAATCGCAGATTACCCGGCGGTGATTAATTTTCTCAGCCACAGTGCCGAACAACGACTGAATCAAAAAATGCATCAGATTAATGAAGAAGCAGTGCTTGCTTCTTCATTAATCAACACCGGGATCAGCCACTTCTATCACACCCCGGTCGCCACTATCGAACAAAACGCCTCAATACAAGAAGCGGCAATAAAAATGACTGAGCTCGGCTTTTCCTGTCTGGTAGTGATCACTGAAGCTACAACTAGTGAGAAACCGGTCGGCATTATCACAGATAAAGACCTGCGCCAGCGCTGCATTGCAAAGGGACTGAATTTTGCCCTGCGGGTCAGTGAAATTATGACCGCAAACATGTTGACTATAAACGAACAGGCAAATGCCTATGAAGCCTTGATGTTGATGACCAGCAAACGCATTCACCATTTGCCTGTGATAAAAAATAACCGGCTGCACGCCATGGTGACCATTACCGATTTAATGAACCATGAAAGCCAAAACGCAGTTAATCTTAGCCATATTATTCGTAAGGCAGATAACATAGCTGAACTGGCACAGATCAGCACAATGCTGCCTAAATTACAGATCCGCATGGCCAAACTCGGCACCACGGCAGATCATCTCGGTAAAAGCATCAGCGCCATTACCTCAGCATTCACCATAAGGTTAATTGAACTAGCTGAGCAAGAATATGGTACGGCTCCCGTGCCTTATGCCTGGCTGGCGGCCGGTTCGCAGGCAAGACAGGAACAGTTTGCCCACTCCGATCAGGACAATGCATTAATCATTTCCGATCAGATGCAACCGGATCATGAGGTCTGGTTTGCCAAACTGGCACATTTTGTCTGCGATGGGCTGGCAAAATGTGGTTTTATTTATTGTCCCGGTGAGATTATGGCAAGCAATGCCAAATGGCGGCAGCCGCAAAGAGTATGGCATAGCTACTTTCGCCAGTGGGTTGAAACACCGGATCCACAGGCATTGTTAAATAGCAGCGTATTTTTTGATCTGGCAACAGTACATGGCGACAGCCGATTACTCGCTCAGGTAAGATCGCGGTTGTTAACAAAAACCAAAAGCAATAGCCTGTTTATCGCTCACCTCTCAAAAAATGCCTTAGCGTTACGGCCACCGCTCGGCTTTTTTCGCGATTTTGTCTTAGTTAAAGACGGTGAAAACAAAGAAGTGCTGGATCTAAAACATAACGGCATAGCGCCAATTGTCGACCTGGCACGAATTTATGCGTTAAGCGAAGGCATAGCAGCCACAAACACTATCGAAAGGCTACAGCAAGCCGCCGGCACGCCATCGTTAACCAAGGCCTCGGCAGCAAATTTAATTGATGCCTATGAATTTTTGGGTCTACTACGACTTGAACATCAAGCAAAATGTTTACAGCTCAATCAAAAGCCCGATAATTACCTCGCTCCTAAACATATTTCCAAATTAGAGCGCGAGCATTTAAAGGACGCCTTTAAAGTGATCAAAACCCTGCAAGACAGCAGGCAAACCACGTATTAGTCGTTATGTTCTCTCATCATCCTTTACTGAGCTGGTTAATTGGTTACGAAATTGAGCGCAAACGCAACCTGCTGCGCGCCCCTGATGGCCCGTTAAAAGACTTTCTCGCCGTGCCTTTTCCCAGCCCAAACAGTTTACTCAATCAAAGTGTGCTATTAGCAGTCGACTTTGAAACCACCGGCCTAGATGCAGTGCAGGATAAACTATTAAGCGTTGGTTTTGTTAAGGTGCAGCAACAGCAAATCCACTTAGGTACTTGCTATCACCAACTGATTAATACTAAGCAAGCATTAACACCAGATAACGTTATTATTCACCAGATCACCGATCAACAACAGCAAACTGGCTTGCCGCTAAAAACCGTAATTGAACAATTACTAACTGCACTGGCAGGCAAGGTGATGCTGGTACATTTCGCTCGCATTGAGCGGGAATTTCTACGCCAGGCCTGTTTAGAGCTCTACGGTATCGCACCGTCATTTCCGATAATCGATACCTTGGCTATCGCTAAACGCCGGTTAGATAAAAAAGATCTTGCCTACGACCCCTCTGAGCTAAGGCTAGCGTCACTGAGAACCAAGTATCAGCTGCCGCCCTATACTGGGCATAATGCATTAAACGACGCTATCGCGACCGCCGAATTATTCCTCGCCCAAACGCGCCATTACTCAAAAAACACCAAGCTAAAGCGGGTATTGCTCTAAGATCTTCCCCTTGGCTTGTGCCATTAGATCATTTATCGTAGACAATCAAAAACACAGGAAATTTAATGTATTACTTTGCCTATGGTTCAAATATGTCATTGCTTAGGTTACGCGCTCGTGTACCAAGCGCTAAAAGAGTTGGCTTATATCAACTTAACGACCATCAGCTGCGTTTTGATAAAGCGAGCGAAGACGGCTCAGGCAAAGGCAATATAGTGCAAGCTCATCAGGACAGAGTATTTGGCGCTGTTTTTATTATCGACGGTAAAGAAAAAGCCGCATTAGATGCGGTAGAAGGCTTAGGGCTAGGTTATGAAATCAAAACCGTTAGCGTGCAAAACAGCCATGGTAATTCCATCGAAGCTTTTACTTATTACGCCACCGATATCAATGCTGAACTAAAACCCTATTGCTGGTATTTAAACCACGTTATTATTGGTGCGAAAGAAACAAATGTTCCTCTGGATTATTTGCAAAGAATTCAGACGATTAACTGTATTAAGGATGCCAATGCAGCACGTTCGATGCAAGAATATGACATTTATCGCAATAGCAAATAAATAATTGATTTTTTACTGTCTATCAGAAATTCAACAGGAAACTTTACTCAATGACCACTCCAATCACCACTTGCTTAAGTGCGCCAGGCGCTGAAGAATTTATCGCATTGAGAGCAAAAATTGGCTGGAGTACTCCAAGTATTCAAACGACTCAGCACAGCATAGACAATTCCTTATTCTGGGTTTGCCTTAGGGATCAATCACAGCAGTTAATGGCCATTGCCCGGGTAATTGGCGATAATGCCATGTATTATTATATTCAGGATGTCATTGTTGCCCCGGAGTATCAAGGGCAGGGTTTAGGCAAGCGGTTAATGGAGCAGATAGAAAACTATCTGGCGCAAGCCTGTCAGCCTGGCAGCACTATCGGATTATTGGCAGCCCACGGCAAAGAAGCATTTTATCAAAAGTTTGGCTACTCGTTACGTGATGGCAAGCAGCTTGGCCTGGCATTATGCAAATTTGTTTGAATTATTACAGAACAGGAGCAGAACATGACCAATAACAATGATGCGATCCAACTAAAAATTCGCCGATTAGAAAAAGCCGTTTTCTTGCTGTTACTGACAGTATTAGCGTTAACAGTACAGGTAATTAGTCCATTATTTAGTTCGAATATTCAGCAAGCTCAGGGCTTTCAGCTGGTAAATAAGAACAACCAGGTGCTGGCAGGCCTAGAACTGGAACAAGATTTTCCACAGTTATATTTGACAGACTTAGCAGGCAATAAACGCCTGGTCGCCACTCACAATGACGATGGCAGCCATATTTTCCTAAAAGATCAAACAGGAACAACGCGAGTTGGTATTGCACAGTTTGCTCACGGTGGTGGTGGCTTTGCCTTACATGGCGAACAGTCAAAAGGTGCCGCTGTGCTTTATTTAAAAGAAACCGCCAGTTTGCGTTTTTTTGATCAAGCGGGCAATGTCATCCAGCACATAAAAGCCAAAGCACCAAGCGACAAGGAGTAAACTCACTAACTGCAAGCTCCTTGTCGAATATTAACCTAGTCGAATCTTGCCGTTATATTAAATTATCGTCTAGCCTCGCTACGTTCGAATCGACCTAATGTTTTAACAAAAATAGCTTAAACACTAAACTG
This sequence comes from uncultured Thalassotalea sp., assembly GCA_964620605.1. Classification (GTDB taxonomy): domain Bacteria; phylum Pseudomonadota; class Gammaproteobacteria; order Enterobacterales; family Alteromonadaceae; genus Thalassotalea_E. The sequence continues at coordinate 108,509 of CAZUHQ010000001.1, read as the reverse complement.
AGAAATGGTTTTATTAAGCTCTAATGTAATATCACGCTGAATATTACTTTTTGCCATCATTTCATCAACCTGTGCAACACTGGCATCCGCCAGTTCGTTAACCGCTACCGTTTGCTGAGAAATTTCATCCGACGCCGTTGCCTGCTCGCGAGTGGTGGATGCCGTTTCATTTGACTGTTGCTCGATCAAGGAAATAGCTTGTGTGATCTGCATTAGCTTGCTATTAACCTGCTCAATAATTTCAACCCCTTGATCGGTTTTACCTTTACCGACATTCATCGCCTGCACGGCATTTTCCGCCGACTGATGTAACTTGGCGATGATGGCTTCAATATCACCGGCAGATTCCTGAGTACGACTGGCCAAGGTTCTGACTTCATCGGCAACCACGGCAAAACCACGCCCTTGCTCACCAGCACGCGCCGCTTCAATCGCCGCATTAAGCGCCAATAAATTGGTCTGTTCGGCGATACTTTTGATCACTTCCAACATCGCGGTAATGGAAGTGGAGTTTTTATGCAATTCACTCACGACATCCGCCGCGCTGCTAACATCTTGCGACAACTCTGCCATTAGCTCGGTAGCGGACTGAGTCAATGCCCGACCGTCGGATGATTCGCTAGTTGCCTTAGTGGCATGCTCAAGCGCAGACTGAGCATTTTCTGATATGCCATGTATGGTCTGGGTCATTTCGGTGGCAGCGGTAGCTATTTGTTCGATATAGCCTTTTTGCTGGCTGGCATTTTGTGCAAAGTCATTCACCAAATGGTTAACATCATCTGATTCTGCTAGCACTCGCTTAGTGGTATCGCTGCTTTGTTTTATAATGCGCTGAATATTTTCAACAAACAGGTTAAATGAAGCGCTCAGCTGACCGAGTTCATCCGCGCGGTTCATGTTAATACGCAGGGTCAGGTCACCATCACCGGTCGCGATATCATCCATGGCACTGACGATAGTCGTTAACGGGTTGGTCAGTAGTTTTTTAATGGCAAACACAGTGACGCCAGAAGTCAGCACTACCACTAACAACACCACCACAATTGAAGTGATAATCGAATTTTGCACCGGGGTGCTGATCACGGTTTGCGGCACCATAAAACCAACCCGCCAATCCAGCTCCATGGTCTCGTCCAACACAGGATTGACTATCACCAGGTATGGCTCGTTATTCCAGGTTACCTGCTCTATGGTTTCCCCCTGCTTGCCACTGGCCGTTAACAGCTTGGCAAAACCATCGGCATGGCTGAAGATACTATCGACCTGATCTAACGTCGGCAACTTGCTCATGTCGATTTGTTTGTTCTTATCAGGAAAGGAGATAATCTGACCTTCTTTGGCAAACAGGAAACCAAAGCCCTGGTTTTGATACTTCATGGTATCGACTAGCTTGCTCTTAACTTCAGACGCCAGCACATCGATACCTAAGACGCCTAACAAGCGCTGCTCACTGGAATAGACCGTTGATTTAATGGAAGTAACAATGGAACCATCATTGGCGTCGATTTCTGGCTTGGTAATAAATAGTCGGTCTTTTTTTAATGCTTCTCCCCACCACGGACGTTTGCTGGTGTAATAATTTTCGTCGTTGTAGCGACCATTAATATCAAAATACTCATGAGTCGCCGCCGGAGCATAAAATACCGATTTAATTAAACTATCGTGTTTGGAGGTATTGCGAAACAGGCTAACTATGCGCTGATACTCAGGGTCGGAATCAATTTCCGAGCCGCGCTCGCTATAACGGGAAAACCAGTCGTTAACAAAGCTGTTGCCGAGCAGAGCAGTAACTACCCGAGAACGTTCACGAAAAAACTCATGGATGCCAGCCGCCGATGTTTTGGTGGCCGCGCTAAGCTCCTTTAATACTGAATTTTCAACGCTGGCGGCACGCTCTGAAGTCACATAAGTTGCAACAATAATGGCAATAATGGATAAGATACCGGCAACGGCAAGCAGCACCTTGCGTACCACGGATTGTTGTTTTTTCATCACAGACTCGACTGATTTAAATTGTTATTTTTTAACTTTTTAACATAAAAATCAGGAAAAAACGATATCCGGGTTAAGTCGCATAGCAGCCATCAAAACAAGTTATCATGCTTTGCTTAATTTCTCGCTGTTGACAGAGTATGCTTAGCGGCAACTGTCATGTAAATGAGTAGTCACCAGCGATGGAGATAAAATTAAACCAGCTTTCCCACCCTGAAGTTATCCGGCTGCTGACCGAGCATCACCAGGATATGTTACGCCATTCATCACCAGGATATGTTACGCCATTCACCACCAGAATCTGTCCATGCCCTAAACTTAAACGCCTTGGCAGCTCCTGACATTAGTTTCTGGACCTTATGGAATAACGATAAACTCGCCGGTTGCGGCGCCTTAAAAGAGCTGGGTAATAGTCATGGAGAAATTAAATCGATGCGCACCGCAACACAGTTTCTTCGTCGTGGTGTGGCTCGCACCTTATTAAGCCATATTATTGATTATGCAACCACCAAGGGTTACCGGCAGTTGAGCCTAGAGACCGGCACTATGGCAGTATTTTTACCGGCACAAAAACTTTATCAGTCATTTGGCTTTAACTATTGTCCGCCATTTGCTAATTACAAAGAGGATCCTTATAGCACCTTTATGACCAAAGAGTTAACCCCCTAGTCATTTTTAGCAATCAAGATTTGCGCAATTTTATACAAGGTTTTCAGCCAGTCATCATGCTACTATCGCTAAAAAACCTATTAAGGATTAAATATGAATAACTTGCAATGGCAGGAGTTTCAGCGGGTTAAACTCTGTGTTGGTACTATTATTTCAGCAGAAGACTTTCCCGAGGCGCGTAACCCGGCTTATATTTTAAAAGTCGATTTTGGTGAACAAATCGGCATTAAAAAATCCAGCGCCCAGATCACCGAAGTCTATAGTAAGCAGGAGTTAATCGGCAAACAGGTGATGGCGGTAGTGAATTTTCCAGCAAAGCAAATCGGCCCAATCATGTCAGAATGCCTGGTGACAGGTTTTCACCGCGAAGATAACGCCGTTGTTTTAGCCATTCCCGATTCACCTGTGCCAAATGGCACTCGATTAGCGTAAATAGTCTCAGGTAGCAAAATGCTCAAAGCCATTCACCACGTTGCCATTATTTGTTCCAACTATCAGCGTTCTAAATACTTTTATGTTGATATCTTAGGCCTAAAAATACTGGCCGAGAATTATCGTGAAGCACGCCAATCCTATAAGCTAGATTTGCAGTTACCAGATGGTAGTCAAATAGAATTATTCTCGTTTACTGATGCACCACAAAGACCGAGTTACCCAGAAGCACGCGGTTTACGTCACCTCGCGTTTGCGGTCGAGTCTGTGGCAGATGTTACGCAATACCTGATAAAGCACCAGGTAGCGGTTGAAGAGATTCGTATCGACGAATATACAAATAAGCCGTTTACCTTTTTCAGCGATCCGGATGGCTTACCGCTGGAACTCTATCAAATTTAAATAAGGTTAATTATGTATCAAGGTAAATGTTTATGTGGCGCAGTTGAAGTCACTATCAATGGCTCGATCAAGGATATTATCCATTGCCACTGCTCGTTATGTCGCAAAAACACCGGCACTGCGTTTGCCACCAATGGCTTTGTTAACAGCGCAGACTTTTGTATCATTGCAGGGGCAGATAACTTATCGCATTTCTCCTTTAAGCTTGGCCGTTATCGTCACTTTTGTCGTACCTGCGGCTCACCTATCTACAGTTCAAATGACAGCGATCCGAGCCGTATCCGCCTGCGTTTAGGTTTACTGGATTCTGAGATCAGCGAGCGCCCGATATCCCATAACTTTGTCAGTTCCAAAGCAAACTGGGAAGACCTGGATGCCGAGCTGCCGCGATATGAAGGCTTTGAGCCGGGTCGCGGTTAAACAACGAATACAATAAAATAAAACACCGCCAGCTATTGCTGACGGTGCTGCTTTTATTTTTCGTTAAAATTAAGGGTTTGCCGTTAAGCTTAATGTAACCCCTGAAGCACTGCTGTAACCATATATATCGATATGCCAGGTGCCTGAAGATGGATTAGTAAAACTACAGCTTTCGTTATTACCACCTTTCCAAGGGCGACAATCATAGTTATTGGTGCTGGATTGTTGGCCATAAGTCACATATAAATCCGCATCACCTGAGCCACCAGAAATTGCAATATTCATGTTCTGATAACCAGCCGCCAGTTCATAAGTGTAGCGAGTCCAGGCACCAGCAGCAACAGAGACCCCAGTAACAGTTTCACTGATTGGCTCAACTGTTCCGCCACCGGTTTGATAGCTGCCGGTTAAGCTGACACCGGAAATTTGATTCCATGCTTGAACCATCACATAATATTTCCCTGCCTGAACATTGCTAATATCGCAGTTTTCACTACTGGTTGGCGTAGTGCTGCTACAATCAGAGACAGATAAGGTCGGCTCATTGCCATAACGAACATAAAGATCGGCATCCCCTGTTCCACCCGATGTTGTAAATGACAAATCTGTAGCACCTGCCGGTACATCCAAGACAAACATCATTTCCGCTTTTTCTGCGCCAGAGATATTCGTTTTAGCAACACCATTTTGTAGCGTTTCTACTGTACCACCAGTTGTTGGGCATGCACCAACCCCGACAGCACACCAGGCAGTCTCTACCGAAGCCTTTTCGCTATCACCATATAAATCAGCCGCAGCTTGCGCGGTAGCACTACGCGCACCGGCAAAGTTAGTACTTTGATTCATATAGGTAGTTAATGCGCGATAAAAAATCTGCTCCGCTTTTAACAAGCCAATACCATTCACTGTCGCATTTGATTTATTTCTCGGGTGCTGGCCACCATCAACCAAGAGCGCAAATGCTAAATTAGCTATCCCAGAATTGCCGTGAACACCACCTTGATCATTACTGTTATTAGGGTTACTGACATAAGGAATACGCTCAGGCCACCAGTCTTTTGAGTAATTATCTTGGGTTGGGTTATTCATGTAACGCATCGCATCACCCCCGACACCTGGCGTATAGCTTTCTTCCGCCAGATACCAGTCCGCCTGAGTAGTATTATCCCGATACGCCTTAGCTGCTACCCCCATAATATCCGACCAGGCTTCGTTTAACGCTCCCGAGGCATTGTTATATACCAAGTTTGCCGTGTGCTGAGTCACACCATGAGTTAGCTCATGGCCAATAACATCAAAGCTCAAGGTTAAATCGTCCAGCTGCTGACCGTCACCATCACCGTATAACATCTGACTGCCTGTCCAGTAAGCATTCGCCACGTTATAGCCAAGATGAACACTGGAGATCATTGTCATGTCGCTATTATTAATGCCATTGCGATTAAAGCGCGACTTGTAATAATCATAAACTTTTGCCGCACCATCATGGGCACGTTGCGCCGATGTATCACCACAGTTTTGATTATTGCTACACAATAATTGTCCCGGCGCATACTGTTGATCCTGGTTTTGCAAATCATAGGTTTTCCAGTTTTTTGCCGAATGAACCTGAGCGTGACGAGTAAGCAATTCTAAGCTGCTAGCATCATAAAACAGCCAGTCACGGCCAAAATCTTCGCCGCCATTATTCCAGGTTACTTCAACTTTCCACGCCTGTTTGGTTTGCTCGGTTAATGGTAAATAGACATAAACCTGTTCGGGAGCACTGGTAACTTCACCCAGCTCTTTAGCCAGTTCAATGACACGGTCTTTATCATTAGTGGCGCTTGCTGCAAACTTGCTACTGGTTTGGTTACTGGTAGGTGCAGCGTGGGCAACGACACCGGAAATTGCATAAATGTCATGCTCGCCGATATTTTTCTGAAGCCCCTTAGTAAGGTTTTTCGCATCCGTATGAATGGAAATGCTGGTACCGTAGACAGCTAAGCCATTGATTTTTTGTGCGAGTTTGATATGTGTCTTACCTAATTGATCACGCCACTGACGCTTAATAGTAAAGCTTTCATTACCCTTAAGTGAAGTTTCGCCATAGTTAGCGATCGCTTGTTGGATTGCCTTGGCATTTGCAGATGCCGATAACTTTCCGAGCTCGCCCGCAGCAAACATGGGTTGTCCCGCTAACGTTCGGGCATTAACGGATTCTTTATCTGCCGCGTACAAACTGGTTGCACAACATACTGAAGATGCAATTAACAGCAATTTGAAATGTTTAATTTTCATAAATATTCCTGATTATAGTTTAATTATTATTATTTCCCTCCGATCTGACTGGAGGTTTTTTAACCATATCCAAATCCATAAACTTAACAAATTTTAAACAAAAAATTCACATTTATATTTTATTAATTTTAGCAACATTTCTTTACATTTAAATTCAACCTTTTGTTTTTTATGAACTTTAATATTAGGCTTTCAACTAAACTTTCTTTAACTTAGTAAATTAAAATAACTTTCACTAAACCCCGGTATTTATGGGTCATGACAAAAAAAACGCATGGTTATTCAGTTATGAAATATGTTATATATTTACATTCTAACCGGCTTATCATCAGCGCTACGAGGTGATTTAAAAGAACTAGGCTGTAAAATTTCTTTAGTTGCTGACTCTTAAAATCCATTGCCTCACTACAAGGCATATCTGATAACGACAGCAATGAACATCAACGTCGTCAATTAATGGCTGAACTTGATATTAGCTGCCACTATGTAATACATGGCTTAGCAACCTGTTATACCAAGTGGATTAAGGAGATAACATGAGCGAATTTCGCATCGAAAAAGACAGCATCGGCGAGCTGAAAGTCCCTAAAGATGCGCTTTATGGCCCGCAAACCCAGCGCGCAATCAACAACTTTCCAATCAGCGGTCAAACCATGCCTGCTACCTTTATTAAGGCACTACTTTTAGCAAAACAGGCGGCGGCAAATGCAAACGCGAAATTAAAGCTAATCCCCGAAAAAATGGCGATAGCTATCGAGCAAGCGGTTGATGACTTATTGCAACAAGATTATATGCAGCATTTCCCGGTTGATGTTTTTCAAACGGGATCGGGAACCAGTTCCAACATGAACGCCAATGAAGTGCTAGCTAACTTAGCCAGCAAACTTTATTGTGGCACCGTCGGGGCTAACGATCATATTAATTACGGGCAAAGCAGTAACGACATTATACCGTCCAGCATACATATCAGTGCTGCTCTGGAGCTCGAGCAGAAACTGTTACCGGCACTGGCTTATTTGGCAAATGCGATTCGAGAAAAAGCGAAAAACGTTGAACAATATGTTAAAACCGGACGCACCCACTTAATGGATGCCATGCCAGTCACCCTCGGGCAATCACTTAACGCCTGGGCCGAGCAAATTGAACAAAATATTCGCCACTTGAAACAGTTACAACCTAGCATTCAAAGTTTGGCGCAAGGTGGCACAGCCGTTGGCACCGGTATAAATGCAGATCAGGCATTTGCCGCAGCATTTAATCAAGCGCTAACAGAAAAAACCGGCATTACTTTTACCCCGGCGAATAACTTCTTTACCCATATCGGCTCACAAGACATTGCCGTCGCGCTTTCCGGTCAGCTAAAAACAACCGCGGTTTCCATTATGAAGATCGCCAATGATCTGCGCTGGATGAATTCCGGCCCGCTTGCCGGACTGGGTGAAATAGCACTGGAAGCCCTACAGCCAGGTTCTTCGATTATGCCAGGCAAAGTCAATCCCGTGATACCCGAAGCGGCGGCTATGGTCGCGGCCCAAGTGATCGGCAACGACACTAGCATTACCTTAGGGGGTCAGGCGGGAAATTTTGAGCTCAATGTGATGTTGCCGGTTATCGCTAAAAACCTGCTTGAGAGCATAGGGCTGCTGAGCAATGTCAGTAGACTGTTGGCTGACAAGGCAATCACCAGCTTTACCGTTAATAAAGAAAAACTAAATGACGCACTAGCGAAAAACCCGATTTTAGTGACGGCACTTAACCCGATTATCGGTTATGCAAAAGCCGCCGAAATAGCAAAATTGGCCTATAAAGAACGCCGACCTATCATCGATGTTGCCGCGCAGCACACCAATTTGAGCAGGGAAGAATTAACCCGGCTGTTAGATCCGGCGAAATTAACCCAGGGTGGCGTACCAAACTAAAAGTAGAGAGTGCATTAATTTTTAACATGTCAACCAGGGGGTTGGAATCATCACTCCATTCCCTTTGCTCCAGTCGTAAAAAAAGGCTGATAGTCACTATCAGCCAAAAACAACAGAGTGTACAAGAGGCAGTATTAGGCGACTGCTTGCGCCTGGTTTAACATGGTAAATAACTGATCTTTGTCATGGTACTCTTTAAACAAGCGGACAAAATGAGCATTATTTATTTTAAGCTGATGAATTTCTTGTTCAAACTCAGGGAGTTCATGGTGCAGATCATGCTTTTCAATTGTCATATCAATTTCCTTCTGTTTCCTTAATTCGCACATTCAATACATTTAGTGGTATAAGGCAAGGCGGTTAAGCGCGCTGGAGCAATCGTCTGGGCACAGCTATCACAAACATCATACCGGCCGGCATCAATACGCTGTAGTGCCTGACAAACCAAAGATAATTCAGCTTTTGCTTCATGGTGAATTTCATCAAGCACTTCATCATTTTCACGTTCAGAGATTTGTTCGGCAAAATCGGCTGAACGGCCTTTTTTAAAATCCGCCTCTATCGCAGCAATGCGCTGAGTTAACTCGGTCTTTTTGCTAAGTAAGTTTTCTGATATCTCGGCAATCATTATTGTTATCTCCTTGCTTAATTCCGATTTAATAAAATCATGATTAAGTTGCTATAACTCCATGATAACGACCGCCAAAAGAAGGTTATTGATCTGGCACAAGGATTATTTCGTTTTCATAAACAAGCAATTGAAAAACAACAGGCAAAAAATAAGGGGCTTGCGCCCCTTACACTGATAACTTTAAAACAGTTACTTTTTCAAAGTTTCAAAAAAGTACTCTTTCGGTGGTGTCGCCCCTAATAAATGAGTGACAAAATAATCCCAGCGTTTGCGCATCATAAAAGGCTCGCGGGCAAAACCATGACCCCGATTTGGCAGTAACAACATATCAAAGTCTTTATTCGCTTTGATCAGCGCATCCACCACGATTAAGGTGTTATTCGGATGAACATTGGTATCTGTGGTGCCATGGGCGATCAACAACTTACCTTTTAAGTTATCGACGATCAGCTGATTGGCCTGACTGTCATAGTTACTGCTGCCATCTTCATTTTTCACTTCAAGGCCGTGCCATTTTTCGCCCCAGTCATCTTCGTATAGGCGATTATCATGGTTACCGGCCTGAGATACCGCAACGCTGTAAAAATCAGGGTAAGTTAGCAACGCCCGGGTTGAAGCAAAACCGCCACCGGAGTGACCCCAGATGCCAACACGTGAATCATCTATCCAAGAGTATTTTTTCGCCAACTGCTTAATTGCAGCCACCTGATCCGGAATACCACTGTCTCCCATATTGGCATAATAGGCTTCGTGGAAGCTCTTTGAACGTCCTGGCGTGCCAAGGGCATCAATTTCAATGACGATAAAGCCCAATTCAGCAATCGCCTGATTGTCGCCACGGGCACTACGGAAATGACGACCGCGAATACTGCCGACTTGCGGTCCCGGATATAAATAATTCACGACCGGATACTGTTTGTTTTTATCGAAATGACTCGGCTTATACATCAGGCCATAAATGTCCTGCTCACCATTGCGGTCTTTAACGATAAATGGCGTTGGCGCCTGCCAGCCGGTTGCGCTCAGTGCCGAAATATCCATTTGCTCAACCAAGGTAGACTTGGCGGAATTAGTACTTCTCAAATAGCTCATTTCAGCTTGGTTATAAGTAGAAACCCGGTCAAGGAAATATTGTCCATTATCAGATAAAGTGATGCGATGATGTTTCTTTTCTGGTGTTAATAACCTTAGATCTGAACCATCTTTATTGACGCTATAAAGGTAGTGAAAATACGGATCGCCACCTTCACGCCCAGCGCCGGTAAAAATTAGTTTGCCACTGGTTTGATCCACGGCTAGCAATTCAATAACTGTCCAATCACCTTGAGTGATCTGATTTTTCACTTTGCCACTTTTGGCATCAATCAGATATAAATGTCCCCAGTCTGAGCGCTGTGAAAACCACACCACTTCGTTAGTTTTCGATAAATAGCGCCAGCTAATACCATCAACGCCTGATTCAAAAAAACTGTCTTCGGTTTCAGTGAACAAAGTTTTCACTTTACCTGTTTTGGCATCGGCGATACGCAAAGTCGCTTTTTTATGATCGCGCGATGAAGAAACAAAGGCAAAGTTGCTGCTATCACTCGCCCAGTCAACATCCAGCAAGCTGCCATCGCGTCCAGCAACATGGTCGGTGATAGTAGAGCGATGATCATCCGGCGCCATATCAAGCGGTATCACTTTGCCCTGCTCGACATCTATCACCACGCGATGAATAGTAAAGATATGCTTATCACCCGGTAGCGGGTATTTCCAGACATCGATATCCGGGTGACCAACGACAGTAGAAACTACCGCCATTTCACCGACGTTGCGGCTATCGTGTTTAAAAGTAGTGAGTTTTTTTGAATCTGGTGACCATTTCACTACCGGCTTATCATCCCGGATCCAACCAGCATTATTGGTACCGTAACCAAAATCTTGCATGCCATCCGTGGTTAACTGACGTTCTTCATTAGTCGCCAGCTCTCTAACCCACAGGTTATTTGCTCTAATAAATACTGCACGTTTACCATCCGGCGATACTAACTCACCTGATTTAGCCGCCATGCCATCTTGTTTACATAAATAACTGCTGAGATTACAACGGTACTCAACCTTTTTGATAGTCAAATTAATGCTGTGATCATCGATAAAACGAAAAGTGCGAAATGGCAACTTGTTGTGATCAATTTCACTTTCGGTGATCCGTGCCAACGCTTCCGCCAGTTTCTGATGATCAAACGCCAATTGCTTTTTTTGCTGCTCGACATCAAAGACATAAAAACGGTTACCGTCAATAGTATGGCTGCGATAGGTCAATCGACTATCGCCAGACCAGCTTGGATAGTCAACTGTGCCGGTCACTAACTTGTTAGTGCTGGCCGCTAGTTGCTGCTCTGCGCGCTGGTAATTCGCAACGCTCAGCTGCTGAGCTTGGCTGAATTGGCTCACCAGAACCATCGCCGCAGATAACGAGACAGAAAAAGAAACGAGTTTTTTCATAGAAAAACCTTTTTTATCATTATTTTTTAGCCGATATAATATCAGCTATTCTCTGTGACGCCAGATTCTAGCACACTGAATTGCGAACAATATTGACTCACGTTGAGTAACATTTTTTCCACGATGAATTCCGGTTTTCACTAGCTGTTCGACTAAAGTCTAGTGCCATTTGCCACGAATTTAGACTTAGGTCTAATTCCTTATTATTCGATAACTCTCTACCGTAATAAAAAAACAACGATAAAAGTAGCCGTAAACTGTGTGGTTTTTCATCGGCTATCAACAATGGGGAAAGTATGATGTTAAACAAAAAAACAGGCGTACTGGCGTTCAGTTTGCTAGTGTTAGCCACCAATGCCAATGCTGGCTACGAAATCAAATTATCCGATCAGGATACTATTACTTTTGGCGGCTATATCCAGGGGGATATTCGCTACATCGACGGCAATGCCGCATCGACGCTCACTAACGACGATTTCTGGATCGGTCATGTGGTGAAAGATGATATTTCCAATGTTCGCTTCCATGCCGATTCCACTCGTTTTAATACCAAATATGTTCACGGTGATGTCACAGGATTTATCGAATTTGACCTTTTTGGTGGTGGCGGTAACGAAAAACTGACTAACTCCAGGCATCCACGCCTGCGTCATGCGTTTATCAAATATAAAAACTGGACGGTCGGTCAAACCTGGTCAACCTTTGTCAATACCAGTGCGATTGCCGAAGCCGCGGATTTTGGTGGTCCGTTAGTAGCATCGGCCTTTATTCGTCAGGATCAGGTACGTTATACCAAGGGCGGATTGCAAATCGCCATTGAAAACCCAGAGTCTTACGGCGGCTATGTTGGCGCAGGCGGCTATGGTTCAAAAGACTCAGTGCCGGATGTTATTGTCAAATACACTTTCAAAGGTAATTGGGGTAATGTCTCAATCGCCGCCGTTGCCAAGCAGCTGGAAACAGCATTGGGTGAGTCTGAATCAGGCGTCGGCTATGGCGTTGCCGGTCGTATCAAGGCCTTTGGCAAAGATGATTTTCGCTTCCAATTGCACGGCGGTAATACTGGGCGTTATGTTGGCGCGGCAGCAGCCACAGATCTAGTGGGCGAAGAAGTGGAAGAAACTACTTCGATTTTAGTATCTTATCGCCATTTCTGGACTGAGGATCTGCGATCAAACTTCTTCTATGGTCATACGGAAACCGATGAGTCTGACAGAGATCGCACTCACTGGGGTGTTAACGTTTTTAAACAAATCAATCCGAAATTATCTTATGGCATAGAATTAGGTAACTTCGATGCCGAAGACCTGGATGCAGATTCAGATTACGCACAAATTTCTGTGAAATATGTCTTATAGCAAGTTCATTACCTCTTGCGTTAGTTAACCTCCAAATCTAGTGAGGTTATTTTATGGGGAAGCATTGCTTCCCCTTTTTTACACCAATCGGCTATTCCATTGCGCACAAATATCTTCAAGCAATACCAGCGTCGACGGCTCAGGAGTGTCACTAAAGTTCAGATATAATTTTTGTTCTTTAGTAAGAACATAATCAAAGCCTGGCAATTCTTTCACGCGCGCTAAAAAAATAACTTCATCTTCAGCACACTTAAATACCGGACGTGTCATTACAATCTCCATCTAAGCTCCTAGTGAATCTTAACCAATCCAGACAAACATTATTTCTTCAATTTGGCAAAAGCATCGGCAAAGGCATTGCCCATGGCGGCATTTGCCGGTTCCTTCACTTTATTTTTTTGAGGTCTTTGGCCAGGTTTTGGCTGATGCGCTTTGCCATTTGATTTTTTGTTATCAAATGATTTTTTCGCTTTCGCAGGCTGAGCCGTTGCCGAGTCATCTAAACGCATGGTCAGGCTAATACGTTTTCTCGGCGCATCAACTTCAGTCACTTTAACTTTAACGATATCGCCGGCTTTGACGATTTCCCGCGGATCACTGATAAACTTATCAGTCATTGCAGAAATATGTACCAGGCCATCCTGATGAACACCTAAGTCGACAAAGGCGCCAAAGTTAGCGACATTAGAAACCACACCTTCTAAAATCATACCTTCTTTGAGATCAGCAATAGTGTTAACGCCTTCTTTAAAGTTAGCGGTTTTAAATTCCGGCCGTGGATCCCGACCCGGTTTTTCCAGTTCACCGATAATATCCTGAACCGTCAATACACCAAATTCTTCATCCGCCAATTGCTCAACCGCCAGCTGTTTTAGCTTATCGCTATTACCCAATAACTCGGTAATATTGCTGTTAAGCTGTTGGATAATTTTTTCTACCACGGGATAAGTTTCTGGATGAACGCCTGACTGGTCGAGCGGGTTATCTCCATTAGCGATACGTAAAAAGCCAGCCGACTGTTCAAATGCTTTTGGTCCAAGGCGTGCTACTTTTTTCAGCTCTTTGCGGTCATTAAAGCGGCCGTGTTGATCGCGATAACGAACAACATTTTGCGCCATGGTTTTATTCAATCCCGATACCCGGGTTAATAACGCCGCAGAAGCACTGTTCAGATCGACACCAACAGCGTTTACACAATCTTCAGTGACATTATCGAGCATAGCGGTTAACTGGCTTTGGCTAACATCATGCTGATACTGACCAACACCTATTGCTTTCGGATCGATTTTGACTAATTCTGCCAGCGGGTCTTGTAAGCGACGGGCAATCGAAACCGCGCCGCGTAGTGAGACATCGAGCTCAGGAAATTCTTGTGCCGCCAATTCTGATGCGGAATACACCGAAGCGCCCGCTTCGCTGACCAGCACTTTCTTAATCTTATTATTTGTTAATGCTGCCAGCACTTCACCAACCAGCTTGTCACTTTCTCTGGAAGCCGTGCCGTTACCGATAGCAATTAATTCCACTTTATGTTGCTGACAAAGATTAACCAATGTCCGTACTGATTTATCCCAGTTATTTTGCGGGGCATGCGGGAAAATCGTCGTGGTATGAAGTAATTTGCCAGTGTCGTCAACGATGGCGATTTTACAACCGGTTCTCAGACCCGGATCGAGTCCTAATGTCACTTTAGCACCCGCCGGCGCTGCCATTAATAAGTCTTTCAAATTAGTGGCAAACACTTTAATTGCTTCAGTTTCAGCGCGCTCTCTTAATTGCCCTAATAATTCCGTTTCCAGCGACACGCTTAATTTTGCTTTCCAGGCAAGACGCACCACTTTAGTGAGAAAATCTGCGGCTGTCTGCCCGGAAAAATGAAAATTAAAATGATCGCTGATCAGTTGTTCAGCGCTGGAATAGCTATTTTTTTCTTGCCCGGGATCAACGTCAATCGATAAACTGAGGAATCCTTCGTTACGGCCTCTAAGCATCGCCAATGCGCGATGTGACGGTACCTTACTTAACAATTCATTATGTTCAAAATAATCCTGGTATTTTCCGGCGTCCTGCTGATTTTTCTTTATTACTTTACTAACCAAGTGCGCCTGTTTTAACAGGTGGCGACGCAATTTCTGTAACAGATTCGCATCTTCGGCAAAGCGCTCGATCAAGATATAGCTCACTCCTTCGAGCGCCTGTTCAGTATTACTATAGCCCGCTTCGGTATTAATAAAATCCATAGCAGCTTGCTCAGGATTAATCGACCAGTCACTGAATAGCTTATCTGCTAACGGCTCAAGGCCAGCCTCAATCGCCATTTGCCCTTTAGTGCGTCTTTTCGGCCGATAGGGCAAGTAGAGATCTTCCAGCCGGGTTTTGTTATCTGCCTGTTCGATTTGAGCTTTGAGCTCGCCAGTCAGCTTGCCCTGCTGTTCAATGTTGGTCAGAATCACCTGACGGCGTTCATTTAGTTCACGCAAATATGACAGGCGCTGTGCCAGCTGACGCAAATGATTATCGTCTAACCCTTGCGTTGCTTCTTTTCGGTAACGGGCAATAAAAGGCACGGTCGCACCATCATCTAATAAATTTATTGCAGCGCTCACCTGATTTGTTTTGACATTGAGTTCCTGAGCCAGCTGCTCGGCAATAGCTATCATTTACACCATTCCATACATGTATTAATAGCTTCAAGATTGGGGCGTAATCAAAAAAATACAAGTCTGGTTTTTCGATTATAAATCGGCAGGCCTTCCAAGATCTCGGCCACTGTAATCACAAACTCCCTGAGGAAATATTTGTTTTAACAAACCAAGGTGCTGAGTCATCAAATGCTTGCCGTAAAAGCCGCGTTTGATCGCCTCAGCAACCGGAATAAGTGGACACTTAAACATATCTCCCGCCCAGCTCGCACCAGCCTGGATTCGACTGGTGCTAAACATCGGATATTCCTGCTGACATTTGCCAACTGCCGCCTGGTTCCACTGGCCGTTAAATACCCCATCTCCCTGGGCAATAATATTGCCGTGCTGATCGAAACAGCTATCCATTAATTGCTCAGGTTTGGCAGCAATAACACCTTCCAGCGTCCGCGATTTTAACGCCATCAGCCATGAATCCATTAGCTCAAATGCCTGATTAACCGGATTATGTTCTTTGTGGGAAATCCAGATGACATGATGCTGATGCTCACCAAGCGCTTGGTCGATTCGCAACCGGCTGTAAAATGACGCCGAGACATGATGCATATCCAAATCGTTTTCCAGGTAATGACGCACATCAATAATCGGTAAAGTCACTTGCCCGATAAATACCTGGCCACTGCGGTATGCCGCCTGCATTGCCTGAACCGAACCGCCGTGGCGCGGCGCAACGCCATCAGCCACTTCCGTAATATTCTGATTACCCCATAACGACAGCCAGATCGGAATTTTACGGCCAAACGGGGTATGGAGATCTTCCGCTGCCATCACTTGCTGTGGCTTCCAGGCACCAATTTTTTGATTAATATCGAGGAATTCTTCAACACTGATTTCATTGGCAACCAAAGCTGCTAAACCGTACTGGACACCAACATTATCCCAGGTCGGCAAGCCATAGCCCTGATCATCAGCACCTAACAGATCAGCAACATCCTGCCAGTAACTCCACTTTGTGGTTTTTACCACCTCAGGGTGGAAGAAATCTCGAATAAAACCTTGTTGCGGATTGTTAATAAAACTCGATAAGCCAAAATAGCCATTGATACATTCGCTATTACCTTGAGGCATTGACGGAACAAAGCCCGCCAGCAGCTGATTCATTGGCTGCAAGTAAGCAGCGCGTTGCGGGAAATTATTTAGCGCATTCATGCCCTCGATCAGCTGACGCTTAGACCAGTCCTGCCACTTACGGCGATTTTTCGCACGAAAAGTAAAATAATTATTCAGTAAATCGCAATCCAGGGCATAGGTGGTTTGGGTGATCATGTCCGGGTAGGAATACAAGGGGATCAATCCATCAAGAATGCCCTGAGCATTTTGCCCGATTAGGTATTGCGCCAGACCGCCACCAGAGCCACCAATACCAACTGTATATAAAGGCTCACCGTAGAGGCTGACAAACTGACGTTTGACCCGACGCGCGGTGTCTTCAGCCAGCAGCATATTATAGGTATAGCTGGTGCGATTACCGCTGGAACTAATCACCGCATAGCCCGCCTTAAGCTGATCTAACTGGCGATCGATGATTTTACGCGCCAGCTGACGCCCTTGGCGATAGCCTATGCCAGAGCCGCCATTAAACTGATAGATCAGCCGCTTGTTCCACTCTGATTGTGCCAGGCGATCACCGACTTCAGCTGTAGTGACCGGCATCACTAAGGTATAAATAAAACGGTTAATCGTGCCTTGTTCAACCCGCAGTACAGTAGCCTCATCCAATTGCTCTGGCTCAATATCTTCTGTGAGTGGATAAATCTGATTTTGGCTATCAATAACATAATACAGCAACCGGGAGTTGACATTACAATCCTTGCTATAACCAATAATCACCGCTTTTTTATGAATGTCCTGATAAACCGGCACACCATACCCCAGCTGGTTATCGACAAGCGGCTGACCTAGATCCGCATCTAAGGTCATGCAATAAAACGGATATTGATTCGACCCGGCATACAGGCTTTCACTCGGGCCATGCTCGCCAAGGGCAATAGGAAAATTAAAAGTTTCTTCCGGCCGTTTAACATCTGCGATATGTCGAGTGATGGGTAGTAAATAATGGCTGGTCTGTGGCGCGGTTTTCTTGACTTGCCGATAGGCATAAGATGATTGATTCGTGGGTAACACCAGATAACCACCAAGCAACACAACTAAAAATAACACACTGAATATTATTAATTTTCTTTGCAACTTCATAGCAAACTCCTTCCTGACATCTGAACGAGTAGCGCACTATTTAAGTGTAGGTCACCCAGTCGCGGATAAGGTGAAAAACCAGGAGATATTTTTCAATATGATGAAATACAAAGAAAATTATTTTCATTGTTCGAAATTTTAAAGCTAGCTAAAATGCCTCTATGAAAAAATCTAATTACATCACCCGTGAAGGCTGGGATCGCCTCGATAAAGAATTAAAGTTTCTCTGGAAAGAAGAGCGGCCGCGCATTACCAAATCAGTGTCCGAAGCGGCGGCATTAGGCGATCGCAGTGAAAATGCCGAGTACATCTATGGTAAAAAGCGCCTGCGTGAAATCGATCGCCGAGTACGCTTTTTAATGAAACGCCTCGAAGATCTGAAAATTGTTTACCCTGAAAAGCAACAGGAAGGCAAGGTCTACTTTGGTGCCTGGGTGACTTTGCTCAACGAGCAAGATCAGGAAGTCACTTATCGACTGGTTGGCCCGGATGAATGGGACGTTAAAAAAGGCGAGATCAGCATCGACTCGCCAATGGCACGTGCGCTGTTAGGTAAAGCGGTTGACGATGAAGTAATAGTCAAAACACCGGAAGGCGAGCGCGAGCTGGAAGTAGTAAAAATCTGGTATAAATAATGACGCTGATAACCACGTAAATAATTTCCTGTCAAAAAATCGACAAAATTTAGGTATGGAATTTGCTGCAAAGCATAAATCAAAACTAAATGATTTATAAGGAAATATTCCAATGCGTAACACACTACTGGCCACCGCGATACTTACTAGCCTGACCCTAAATGCAAGCGAAACTACGGTTAAAGAGTACCAAGGAAAGATCTCCGATGTGCTTATCGATAAAAGCAACCAAGTCAAGGTTGGTATAGTTCAGCAAGAAGGCGATGAGCTGGAATGCGAGCTTTATGACAACAATCAATGGCCATTGTATTTTTCCACCGATCAGAGTTATTCAGATAAGTGGTTTGAAGTGATTAACTTAGCAAGGCGCACTCAGGAAACAATACGCATTGGTTATACACCAAGTTCCACTGCCAATTGCGCCATTGAATATCTGATGTTGTCGCAAAGTAATGGTGCCAGCCCGGATGATGATTATGTCAGTGATGGCCTGACCCGCTCAGGGCAATACGGCAATATCGCGTTAATTTATACCAACAACCTTACCGAAGGTAGTTATACCGCATCGGATCATTATAATGCCGATACCGCCGCCAGCGCCTTTGATGGCTATACCTATAGTGGACAAATCACTGAAGAACTGGGTGAACGCATTGAACGTGGTATTTGGTTAGTGAAAAAAGATAAGGAAAATTCCGATACTGAATACTGGCTACAGGTGAGATTCAACCAGGAAGTTACCATTTCGGGATTCCGTATTCTGGTCAACGATAAATCTGTAGAGCTTGGCAGAAGCCCGAAAGGCATCACTATTGAAGTGTCTACCGACGGCAATGATTTTATCGAACATGAATCCTACCGTTTATCAAAAGCCGTCGATCAGCGCGGTAACTTTACCGAAACTGTCACGGCGAAATATCTGAGGGTCAGAGTTAATTCCAACTATGGCGATGATTTTATCGAAATCGATGAACTAGAAATTTATTCCGACTATTAATCACTGGTGACTTAAATACGCCGATGACCAGTTATCGTTATCGGCGTCTTGTTATACTCCTTTCACATTATCACGCCTCTTGTGATTAATAATCCATTAAATTAACTAAATAACGCCACATTAATGACAATACAAACAAAATAGCGCTTTGGTACAATCTGTAATAAGTACTTTGCCTAGCTTTAGATATAGAGTCTAATTTGATTTACCACACCCTGAACCACCAAATTGATGATCAAGCGTTAACGGTTAAAAATGCTGATGGTGTTGCTCTTAATATTCGGCCAAAAACCTGCCAGTTACTGCTGTTTTTGGTTAAAAATTCAGGCAAACCACTGAGCAAACAACACCTGCTTAGCACCGTATGGGCAGATTCTGTAGTCAGTGAACAGGTGATTTTTCAATCAATTAACGAGCTCCGGCAGTTATTTCCTAATAATGAAGTGATCAAAACCATTCCTAAACAAGGTTATCTCTGGTTGCCTGATGTCGTCATTAAAGAAGAGGTTAAACCGGCAAAATTCAATATCAAAAACATATTTGCATTATCTCTACTGCTGCTAATTTTGCTCTGCTACTTAGTAGTTGATTTTTCAGATGATGGCTCATTAGCAGAACAAGTGGTCGCCGGTTCTATCGTCATTCTGCCAATAAACAATCAAATCGAAGGTAACGATCATAACTGGGTAAGACTCGGCATGATGGATCAAGTGATCCAGCGTTTACCTAACTCTTTGCACTATGGTGTTTTACAAACTGATTATGTGCTGGAAGTATTAAAACGTGCCAATGCACCGTTTAATAATGTGCGTTCAAAGCATATTGAGCAAATTTTTAAAGTATCAGGCGCTGAGCTGATTATCTCTTCCAAGCTTAGCGGTGCACCGCATGATTACCAGCTGATTTATGCTTTTCATTATCGTGACCGGCTAAATAAGGGCGTACTTTTCAATGGCAATATTCAATCGCTAATCGATGAATTTAGCCGGTTAATCGCAACAAAATTAGGTGATAAGACCTTGCCGATGGAAATTGCCTACCAGGCTGATTTTAATAATCAATTACTTGGCATTGCGATAGAAAAACGCCTTGACGGCAATTATCAAGCAGCCACTCCGATGCTTGAAACTATTGTGTTCAGCAATCCCGAGAACTTAACCGCACAACGCATATTGGCGGAGAACTTATTGAGTTTAAGAAAATTTGAGCTGATGGCCGAGCGTTTAGACATTGCGCTGCCAATAGCCCAAAAGACCAACGACAAAAATGAACTCACTCGCTTACTGTACTTAAAAGCGCTTCACAGCTATGCCACCTATAAGGATTCAAATGCCGTAGAAACTGCTGCGCAAGCCTTAACTCTAGCCACAACAAACAATGACTGGCTGCTGATGGCGTTTATTAAAAACATCCAGGCCGCTGTTGCCATCAATAGTAAAAACTATCAATTGGCCGAAACACTATACCATCAAGAAATGCAGCATCATCAGGTGTTACACTGCCCGGCAGGCGAAGCGCAATCCTGGGCGTATTTAGCCAGACTGGCCAAGATGCAAAATCAAACAAATAAGTTTAACAAGGCAATAGACCAAGCAATAGCGATTGCCAAAACTCGTGACCTAAGCTCTCAGCTCGAATACTTTTTAAAAACCAAAGAGCAAGGTTTAAATTGATAAAAATCAAAGGCTTTAGAAAATTATAGAAAGTTATTGTCGCATTATTCCGTGAATTATTAGACAAAGTCTCCGCAAAATTTAACTTTTGAGGAACTTTATGAAACCTATACTTTATCTATCTCTTTTATTAGTAAGCATTAATAATTGCCTAGCCAATCAAACAGATCATCAAACTATCGAGTCGGTAGTTAAAGCATTTGGCGATTCGATTCAAAACAAAAATAGAAAACGTTTTTTAAGCTTATTTACTGCCCCTACTCAGCCAATGATTGCCGTTGTCTCTGAACAGGGTCTTCAAAAACGTCGCGCATTGGTAGAAAAATATAATAAAGAACATGGAGAAAATTTGGTTGCTACCCGAACTTTTACTATTACGCCTGCTGAAATAATGGATAGATCAGCTGCTTCTAACGTCAGTGAACGAGAAGAAATTGATAATTTAAAAATTGAAACCGACAGTAACATTGCTAACGTTTACTTTGATTATGTCTACTATGAAGATGATAAAAAACATAACTGGGGTAGCGAAAGTTGGCAGTTAGTACATACAATAAACGGTTGGAAAATCAGCTCCGTTGTTTATTCAGTGGCTAGCCAGTAACTATATTAACCGTAACGAGATCAGTTAAAACTGAGCTGTTAATCATTTGGCTCAGCTTTGACTGTACTTTACTAGGCTAGCACCAAACTAAAACTGACACATAAGCCACCGTGCTGGCGATTGGCCAGCCGCAGCTTGCCGCCATGGTTAGTGACAATTTCATTACACAGCGCCAGGCCGACACCACTGCCGGTAGATTTAGTAGTAAAAAATGGCAACAGTGCTTGATGCATCTGGCTCTCGGTTAAGCCAGAACCACGGTCATAAATCGAAAAGGTCAGTAAATTTGCCTGCTGGCTGATATCAACACCGACCTCCTGTTCATCCGAACCGGATTCCTTGGCATTTTTCACCAGGTTAATCACTACCTGCTCGATTTGTCCGGCATCTAATTTCGCATACTGGCTGCTAACATTTATCTTGCATTTCACCTGCACTAAAGTGGCTAATTGCTGCAAAAATGGCGCAAGCTCAACCTGGGCAATCATCGGCTTAGGTAATTTGGCAAACTTGGCATATTGACTGATAAATTGATGGAGATGATCGGTACGGTTAGCGATAGTTTCCAGCACATCATTAAGCATATGAACATGCTCGGGGTTAGCGATAATTTTCTTCGCCGAACGGGTTAGTGAGGCAATCGGTGCCAGCGAGTTATTTAACTCATGACTGATCAAACGGATCACTTGCTTCCACATATTCGCTTCTTGCTGCGAAATTTCCGTGGTGATATTTTTTAACAAGTAAAGTGAGTGTTCACTACCATTTAACATAAACTGCTGACAATTGACGTGAAAAATAACGTTTTGTTCATCAATAATATCCGTGATAAAACCATTGGTTTTTTCATCAATTGCGGTTCGCAATGCCGGTACCAGTTGCTGATAAATATCAAACAGATTGCAACCGTTAATTTGTGGCTGTTTGAACAGCTCTTTCGCCGCCAAATTATTATAAACAATAGTGCCTGAGCTTGTGGTTAACACTAAGGCAACCGGTGTGCTCTGGATCACGGTATCGAGCAATAATTCACGCTGAAAAATATCCATGCGCTCATTGCGCAAAATCGTCGTCAGCTCATTATAAATACCGATAACATTGCTCACTTCCCGATATTGCTGATCGTAAATTGTCAGACTAAAGTCGTTGTCTTTTAAGCTGTTAATACCACTGTCTAACGCCGAAATCGCCTGCCAGATAGGTGTTAGATGCCAGCGAAATGCCCCAATCAGCAGCAACAGAGTGCCAGCGGTTAACATCAATAAAGCTATCGGATGCTCACTAAAGTACTGATGATAAAACATGAGCAACGCGCCAAAACTGACAAATAACAGGCAAACCGTGATTAACAAACGGCGAAATAGCGATTTTTTGCTCATACTAATCGAGCTCAAACTTCTTCATTCGCCGATATAACGCAGAGCGGCTTAAGCCTAACTGTTTTGCTGCCTCTGAAATCACGCCACCGGCATCCGCAATTGCTTGTTTGATATCTTGCGCAGTCAGTTCTTCATCCCGATTAACTAATTCTGGCACAACAACATCTAAACCTAAGACCTCAGCACTGACCAGATTATCCTTGGCTAATAACGCCGCTCTTTGCATAACATTTTTCAGCTCACGAATATTGCCCGGCCATGGATAATGCTTTAACACCTGAGCCGCCTGTTCGGTCAGGGTAAAATTTTCACCCAAAAAATGTTCCGCCAGCGGCAGAATATCCGCTTTGCGTTGATTAAGTGCCTGCAACGGCAATTCAATAACATTTAACCGATAATACAAATCTTCCCTAAAATTCCCTTTGGTAATTTCTGCTTTTAAGTCGGCATTAGTGGCGCTAATGATCCTGACTTTCACTTTTAAGGTTTCGGTGCCGCCTATGCGCTCAAATTCACCGGTTTCCAATACCCGCAATAATTTCGCCTGACCATCGAGCGATAAATTGCCGATTTCATCGAGAAACAAGGTGCCCTGATCCGCCAATTCAAAGCGACCTAAACGACGTTTAGTGATACCGGTATAAGCGCCAGCTTCTGCGCCAAACAATTCTGCTGCCATTAAATCCTGCGGCAAGGCACCAACATTGACCTTAATAAAAGGCCCGCTGGCACAGCTGGAATTTTTTTGTACGATCTCGGCGATTTTTTCCTTACCTGTGCCATTAGGTCCAGTGATCAACACAGAGACATCCGAATGGGCGACCTGAGTTGCAATCTGCAATAAATTGAGCATTGCCGAGCTTTGAAAGCGCAAACCGCATAAGTCATATTTTTCTGCCAGTGAACGCCGGTCTCTATGCTGTTTTAGCGCATGGCTATGGTTAGTGCGCTGCACATCGTTTAACTCGATCAGATTATTGATAATGATGATCAGCTTATCATCATCCCAGGGTTTACTGATGTAATCACTGGCGCCGGATTTCACCAACTCAACCGCGGTTTCCAAACTGGTCCAGGCGGTCATTAATATGATCGGCAGGTCATCCCATTGCTGGCGAATTTGCTTAAACAGTTCAATGCCTTCTTCACCGGAAGTGGTATCCTGAGTGAAATTCATGTCCTGCAATACCAGATCATATTGCTGAGTCGCTAATGCTGCTAAGCCATCTTGTGGTGTTAGTTGATGATCACATTGCATGTCATTGAGGGTAAACAACACCTTTAATGCTTTTGCGATATCCGGGTTATCATCGATGACGAGAATTCTTTTGCTCATAAAAATTATTATCCGTAGCACCGGCTGCTAGGCAAATAATTAACAGCCGGTTAACTTTTCCTTAGTGTATCATGCCTTTATTGCAATTAGGCACTACGAGTGACAATAGCAGGTGCAACATTGGCGGCACGTTTTGCCGGAAACCATACCGCAAATAAATTGATCAGCCACAGCACTAAAGCGGTTAACGCGAAAATTCCGATATTAAAAACATTTTCTTCCATGCGCTCCGACACCTCAAAAGTAATGGTCAAGGTCAACACTAGCCCCAGTAATAAACCAGTTAAAGTTAAGATACTGTTTTCCGTTAAGAAATAACGCATAATGTCACTTTTCTTCGCACCCAGCGCCCGTCTGGCACCAATTTGCTTACGTTTTTGGGTGATCTGAAAGGCGGTTAATCCGGTAATACCCAAGGCGGTAATCATCACTAATACCACACTGATCACCAGGAAAGTTAATGCCCGGCTGCCACGGCCGTCATACATCCGCTTTTGGGTGCGCTTTAGTAATTCGCTGCTATTGATATAGCGACCGCGCTCTTGATAAAACACTGCCAGGATATCTTCAAGACTTGAATTCGCCAGTCCTTGTTCCATACGAATGAGATAATGTGGCTGCTCCGTACTGCTCCAGGTCACCTGCGGACGAATAATACTGTGATATGACAAACCATTACCATTTAACCGTTCGCCGGTCATAAAGTTATTATAAATACCCACTACCTGTACCGGATCACCTTGCGCTTTTAGCCAGATGGTTTGTCCGATAGCGGAACGGTCACCAAACAACTCTTTTGCCATATCTTCGCTGATCATTACCACAGGTGCCCGCTCCGTTAAGCTCCCACGTTCGCCTTTGATAACATCCGCCGCGGTTAACCAACGGCCTTCGATCAATTGCAGTGACAAAACATCAAATAAGTTTTCATCGCTTTCAAACACCACAGTGCGATAAGGCTGCGCTTCTTTTTCAGCGCTGGTAAATACTTTAATCATATTCTCGGCAGTAAAAGGCACCGCATTAGACGGTGCAATATTGACCACGCCCGGCATTTGACGAACCCGTTCAATATCACGCACTATCGCCTGCTCAACATTCTGACTATCGTCGTAAAACTGCGGCGAAATACGAATCACATCACTTTGTGGTAGGCCAGACGGCATATTCCAGGCACGCAATGTAGTGGCGGCAATAAGTATCGAACTGGTTAAAACGCCCATAGTAAAAGCGACCTGAATAATGATCAGCAAGGCCATAAACTTATTGTGCTTTAAGCTGAGTAATATCGGTTTAATATCCATTTTCCTTTCCTTATTGAGATTTTAACTGGCTGGCTGGCGGAATGTTACATAAGCGCCAAATCGGATAAATGCTAACGGCTAAAGTACAAAGCACACTGGTAATAAAAGCTTGGAAGATCATTACGATATCCAGTTGATAATATTGAGCAATATCTTCGAGACGCATAGTATAATCCGAAGCATAAAGACGGATCTGCATCATGCCCTCAAGCCCCAAATAAGCAACAAAAATACCCAGCACACCGCCAATCAGGCCGATGATAACAACCTCTAAAATATATTGGCTGACAATAACCGATTTTTTCGCCCCGAGCGCCCGACGTAAACTCACTTCTTTGGTTTTACGCATAAATTTCGCCAACAAGATACCGATAGCATTGATTAAACAAACCGCAAAAAACAACGTGGCAATCAAGGAAAAAGTCTGGATATAACCATTATTGGCATTGATAAACGCCATTTGCTCATCCAGGTTTGTAACAAAGGTTTTGATTTCCCGCGGGAAGCGACCTAATGACTTTTGCGACGTAACATAATTATCTAACTGCTGCTTGTATTGAGCTAAAAGCTCATTATTAGGAATTTCCGCCCAGAAAGTTACCCAGGAACACTCGGAATTTAACAACTGCTCCTTACGCTCAGTACGAAATGAACGGGCAATTGATTCATTAGCAGCCCAACAATCAAAAATGGCACTACGCGGCATATTCAAATCAAGTGCATATTGATATGAGATAAAATAATTATCCGGACGGCCGGTACCATAACTGCGGTTGTAAAATTTCCGGGTATTTTCCCAGTCATCATAAACACCAACAATGGTTAGCAAATTGGTGCCAATACGCACCGTTTGACCAACACTGTTAGCACCACCAAATAACTGGTCATTCATCAGCTTGCTGATCACTATCACCGCCTGGGCACTTTTATCAACCGCTTGATTCCAGCCTTGTCCGTAAACAAAGGGCATTTCAACTAAATCAAAAAACTCACTGCTGGTAACACCGCCACGGGTTCTGATCGGCGTAATGTTTTGATCTTCAACGTTTAAAATACCGTAAGTTGACCAGAAAAAGGTTTGGCTAACACCAGGCAGCTTAAGATTCATTAAATTAATGGTGTCTTTATAGGTGGTATCAACCATGCGCATGGGTTCATCAATATTCTCCGCCGTCAGCTCGCGGTTATCCATTTGCACCAGATAAATATTCTGGCTTTTATGCGGCAAAGGAATTTGTGAGCTTTGATAGCCCATGGTCTTCACTGTGGTATACAAACCTAAACCAATAGCAATAGTCACTACAGTTAACACAGTCAGCGATACCCGTTCTTTCAAGCTATTAATCGCCAGTTGTAAATTATAACTAAACATTAATTGTCCCCTGATTACGCCGAACGAATAATCTCGTCTGTCACTGATTTTTCCAGATCACTAACCTGACCATCAAAAATTTGAATATTACGATGGGCGCGACGTGCCAACTGATCATCATGGGTCACCATAATAATGGTGGTACCTTTACTGTTTATGTCTTCCAGTAATTCCATTACTTGCTGCGCCATTAACGAATCGAGGTTACCGGTCGGTTCATCCGCGAGCAAAAATAGCGGGTCGCCAGCAATCGCCCGAGCAATTGCTACCCTTTGCTGCTGACCACCGGATAACTGAGTCGGCAGATGCTGCATCCGCGATGCTAAACCGACGGTTTCCAATGCATGCTCAATCCGCTCCTTACGCTCTTTGGCATTTATGCCACGATAGCGAAGTGGAACATCAACATTGTCAAAAAGGGGTAAATCAGGCAGAAGATTAAAGCTTTGAAAAATAAATCCAATTTTTTGATTGCGTATTTCTGACAGTCGATCATCACTTAAGCCCTTAACATTTTGTCCGTCTAAAAAATAATTACCATCTTCAAAAGTTTCCAACATACCAGCGATATTTAAGAATGTAGTTTTCCCTGAACCGGAAGGCCCGGTCACCGAAACAAACTCGCCGCTTTTTATGCGTAAGTTAACGTTTCTTAACGCATGAGTTTCTACTAAGTTGGTACGGTATATCTTGCTGACATTTTCCATTTTTAACATGGGAATTCTCCTATTTGGTCAGATAAATTTGGTCACGACTGTTAAAGACATCCAGGCTTGAAATCACCACGCGATCACCGGCCTGTAATCCAGAGACTATTTCTATTTCACCTATGCTTCTTGCGCCTAAATCAACGCGGGTACGAATGGCATTATCACCATTTACTACATAGGCAATGCGGCCGCCGCCACTTTCAACAAACGGGCCTCGACGCACTTTTAAGACGTTTTCTTTTGATTCGATTAAGATACGAGCACTGACTCGCTGGTTCTGGCGCAGGTTAGCAATGCCATTTTCATCAAAGCGCAATCGGCCTTTAACTTGTCCGTTGTTCACTTCCGGTGAAATTGCAACGATTTTCCCGATATGGGTTTCACCGTTAAAGCTGATCTCACTGGCCAGACCAACACCAAGGTCGTCAGCAAAGCTTTCCGGAATATTCACTTCCACTTCAAAGACGCTTAAATCAATAACAGTGATCAGCGATTCATTGGCGGCAACATTGTCTTTTTCTCGAATATTAACGCTACCGATAATGCCGTCGGTTGGCGCGCTTAATATCAATTCCTGAACCTGACGCTTAAGGTCATTAACCACAAACTGCTGGCGGTCGAGCTGAGACTGCTTACGTTTTAATTCAAACGCCATACTTTCTTTTTGCAGCTCAAAGTTTTGCTTGGCATGACGATGGGCAAGCAAGGCACGCTTATATTCAGCGATCTTTTCTTCGTATTCTTTCTGGCTGATCAAAGAGTCCTTGATGCTGATCTCTGCGCGCTTTTTATTAACTTCCGCCGCTTCAAGATTGACCGCTGACATCTCAATGGTCTGCTGAGTGTTTAACTGCGAGGTTTTGATCTCAATTTGATGACGACCCACTTCAAGCTCTAGCTGATCTAAAGTCGCGAGCTCCTGTTCATAACGGTTTCTTAATTGCGGGCTATCGATTTCTGCAAGTTTCTGGCCTTGTTTAACGGTATCACCAGCTTTAATAAACAAACTGACAATACCGGGCGCTTTGGCATAAAGCGTTGGGCTGTTGGCCGCGACTATTTGCCCTTGCACGCCGATATCTCTTTGTAAATTACCGCGCACCACCGTCGCAAATCTTAAACGTTCACTCGCCACCGTTAAGTCAGACGAAAACATGCTATTAAATTTCGGGGCGGCATAACCAATAGCACTAACAATCACTACCAATAGCACCACTATTTGGATAATACGCTGCTTGCTAAAACGCGGTTGTTCAATCTTAATGTCCTGACCCGAGGTGTCTCTTAACATAGATATTTTCCTGTAATTAAAATTCTGTGTTACTCGCTTATTAATATTTGGTTAATAGCAAAGGTAGTGCCAAATCGTAATTAATTGAATTTAATATTATTTTTTAAATTTAAAGATCGGCGAACACGGATCTGTTCGATGAATTGCGCGGGCGAACACTCAGAATAAGCTCTGTGAGAAAACTTGCTGGTAACTCAGTTATTAAAAGACGCTATGCCAAGCTAGTATGATTAAGTGGGTTACCTTAACCCATCTGGTTATTTTTAGACTATATTCCTGATGGCTGTTGCCAGGTAAACAAGCAAGACGCTATGAGCCCTTCCCTGGAAGCTCAACACCTGCATCCCTGCTGGCGATGCTTGCTCTTATTACCATAGCCCCTTATCTATCAATGGACTAGATAATTAATCACAATGAAAAGGAACATCGCCTATTTTTAACTATTGAGCCATTCTAACACCAACGGGTGTTTGGCAAATATCTAACACTGGCGGTGGCTTTTTATAGAAAAACGCATGGTCACGCTTTTTACGCTCGATTAGTTTCTCAGCATATGCCGGATGCTCGGTGTTTTTCACTTCCAGATTAATGCGTTGTGCTAAAGGCACATCCGCCATCAGTTGCACTGACAGCATAGGGGTGTAATCATTTTTATCTACCGCTGCTTCACCTTCAATTACCGAAGTTCGGGTGATAGCCTGAACCTTATCCATGCCATAAACCACCCGACCAAATACCGTCATAATGCGATCCAAATAACGAGGCGCCTGACCATTAGGGATATAAAAATGACTAGTACCGGTATCCGGGTCGTTTTCCCTTGCCATGGCAATCACCCCAGGACAATGTAACGGCCAGGCCTTTTGCTCTTTCGGGCTATAACCTAAGGCAAAACCGTCTTTAAAGCCGGTTTGCGGCGCAAATAAATCATTTTCCTGCACTAAAGTAAATGACCAGTTATTATCAACCGAAAAATCCCCTTCAATTGTTAACGGCGCTACCGATTTATCCTTCTCACTGCCGTCTTTGGGCCCGCCCTGAGCAACAAAGCCATCGATCACCCGATAAAATTTTTCACCGTCATAAAAGCCCTGTTTAACCAATGTTTTAAACTGTTTGACATGATTTGGTGCAAACTGCGGAGCCAGTTCAATCACTACCTTACCCTGGGGTAAAGTCATTAATACGGTGTTTGCCGGATCCAGCTTACGCCACTCTGCATCCTGTGCATTACTGACAAATGAGAGCAAACTTAAACTAGCAGCGAGCACTAACGATTTCATTTTCATAATATTCCTTTGTTATTTTTGTTGCTTAGTTAAGCAAATAGCTCCGCTTGGCGCAATGGCTATCGCTTGATAAACTAGCCGCCATTAAATTCATCACTTATTGGAGTTTCTAGTGAATAAAAGCGTGATCACTAATCTCTTGGCATTGGCATTTACCTTAGGCGGTTGGTATAGCGGGCAGGCCATCATCTACAGCATAGGCTTGTTTGCTCTTTCCGGTGCCATCACTAACTGGTTGGCGGTACATATGCTTTTTGAAAAAGTACCGCTGTTATACGGCTCAGGAGTGATCCCGGCGCGTTTTGAAGACTTTAAAGCCGGTATTCGCAACCTAATGATGGAACAATTCTTTACTGAAGAAAATATCGACCGATTTTTATCTGACAGCAGTGGTCACGCCAGCACTTTAGATTTGGCTCCGGTAATTGAAAAAATAGACCTCTCTCCGGCGTTTGATGATCTGGTCAGTGTTATCGAAAACTCTTCATTTAGCGGCATGCTTGCCATGGTTGGCGGCGCACAAGCACTACAACCGATGCGCGAACCTTTTATTAGCAAGATGAAAGAAACCATGGGGCGGATATCGCAAAGTGAGCAATTTAATAGCATTTTGCGCGACCAGCTTGAACAACCAAATGTTATGAGCAGCATGCGGTTAAAAGTCAGCGATATTATTGAAAAAAGATTAAATGAATTAACCCCACAACTTGTAAAGCAAATCATCCAGGATATGATCCGTAAGCACCTTGGGTGGCTAGTAGTATGGGGGGGAGTATTCGGCGGAATTATTGGCTTTATCGCCGCAATTACCGGCAATATTTAGTAAACTTCATATTCCGCAACTAAACTGTTTCCCGTACAGAAATCGTTGCGGAAATTTTCTCTATTAACGCCAAAATTAGTTCCGATCTTTATTAGTGCGAAATGAACTATATTTTGCCGCTAAATCCCTTTCACTTTGCCATTTTTACCGCTATGCTTGCGCTTTAATCCCGTGGATTTTATTGGCTAGATTTACGATGGCGTAAAATCTAGTGAAATCCCACATTTCTATAAGGTAAATGGAGACATGTTTGGTAGCTTAAAGGCTTTGCCAGCCGACCCTATCTTAGGTTTATTGGCAAAATATCGTGAAGATACAAACCCACAAAAAATCGACTTGGGGGTAGGTGTTTATAAAGATGAAGCCGGTCACACCGCAATTTTAGATTGCGTCAAGAAGGCGGAGAAATATCGTTACGATAATGAAGATACCAAAGTATACATTGGCCCAACCGGCTCTCCTTTATTTAATGACGAAATGAGCAAGCTGATTTTCGGTAACCACAAAGTACTGATCGAAAATCGTGCCCGTACTGTTTCAACGCCAGGCGGCACTGGAGCATTACGCGTTGCTGCTGAATTTATTAAATCTTGCAAAGCAGGCGCCACTATCTGGGTCAGTAATCCAACCTGGGCGAACCATACCGGTTTATTTCAGGCGGCGGGTTTAACGGTAAAAACTTACCCTTATTACGATTACGAAAACAAAAACCTCGACTTTGATGGCATGTTAGCCGCGTTAAAAGAAGTAAAAGCCGACGATGCCGTGCTGTTACACGCTTGTTGCCATAACCCAAGTGGCATGGACTTAAACCAGGCACAATGGCAGCAAGTAGCAGAAATTGCAAAAAACATCGGCTTCTTACCTGTGATTGATATGGCCTATCAGGGTTTTGGTGACGGCCTGGACGAAGATGCCTACGGCTTGCGTTTAATGGCTGACAGCGTTAAAGAGATGTTAGTTTGTAGTTCATGTTCGAAAAACTTCGGTTTATACCGAGAGCGTATCGGCGCAACTACCATTATAGGTGCTTCTGCGAATGCAGCTGACATTGCCAATTCGGTATTATTATCGGTAGTACGTTGTATCTACTCTATGCCACCGGCACACGGCGCGGCATTAGTAGAAACCATCTTAAACTCTGATGAATTACGCCACCAATGGTACGGCGAATTAAAAGAAATGCGCGACCGCATTAACGGCAACCGTCAGTTGATTGTTGATAAGTTAAAAGAAAATGGCGTGACTCGCGATTTTAGCTTTATCACTCGTCAAAAAGGCATGTTCTCTTTCCTGGGTATTACTCCTGAGCAAGTACAGCAATTGCAGGACGAATATAGCATCTATATGGTAGGTTCAAGCCGAATGAGTATTGCCGGTATCGCAAACTCTAACGTTGACTACCTGGCACAATCTATCGCGAAAGTGTTGTAAATCATGTTTTCGATGACTGTTACTAGGTAAACGAACAAGACGCTGCGAGTCCATCCATGGAAACTCAACACCAGTATCCATGCTGGTGATGCTTGCTCTTATTACCTAGCAACATCATTAAACAATAAGCAAAACAAAAGCCTGTCAGTAATTCACTGACAGGCTTTTTTATGTACAGGATGTACGGTATAGCGTGGGTTCATGGATGAACAGGAACGCATATGTACAGGATGTAAAAAAGCGACGATGTACACGACTGCATGTATGCACAATAACGACGCATTTAAATGTTATTTCAACACCGAAATTTCAATCTGGCTGGCATTAGCCGCCTGGTGATAAATGCGATGGTTAGATTTTACAAATGCAAATAAGACGCATGCGCCCCCTTTTTACGAAAATCAAGCTAAAATATATAAAAGCCAAAAATATGAGATCATCATGGGTATTTATCACGCTTTTTTTCGAACCATCCGCAATGTGTTATTTCTAAGTTTGGTGTTAGGGAGCGGGCTTTCCCGGGCAGAAACCATTACCGCCGCCGGTGACCCCTGGCTGCCCTTTTTAGATCCAGATTCTCCGACGCAAGGCATCTCTTTGGAAATTGTCAGAGCAGCATTTGCCACTCAGGGTTATACAATTGAAATGCATTTTTTTCCCTGGGCACGTGCGCTCAATAATGTAAAAGAAGTGGATAACGATATCTTGATCAGCACTTGGTACACAGAAGAGCGAACGGCTTATTTGGCATACAGCGACCCTTATCTGGAAAACCAGATTAAATTTATCAAGCGTAAAGGTGACAATTTTGAATACCACGGATTGGATAGTTTGGCTGGTAAAAGTGTTGCAGTGGTACGAGGGTATGGCTATGGCGATGAGTTTTTAAATGCAACATCGTTTATGCGAGCGGAGGCGAAGGATCTGGTGACCAATTTACGAAAACTGGTGAGCGGTCGTGTTGACTTAACATTGGAAGATGAAATTGTTGCCCGTACAGTGATGAAAAAAGAAATGCCTGAACTGCTGAAGCAAGTCACATTTACCAAAAATACCCTCAACAGTAATAAAATACATATCGCTGTCAGTTTGAAAAACAGCCTCCGAGATGAAATTATCTCAGCCTTCAATAAAGGCCTGGCGGAAATCAAAACTGATGGAACCTATCAGGCCATCCTGCAAAAAAATGGCATCATGTGACGGCTCACCCAGATCTGATGGCTTGATGAGATTGGGGTACAAGCTTTTATCTATATGGTTGGTTCAAGCCCTATGAGTATTGCCGGTATCGCAAATTCTAACGCTGACTAAATTGCTAAAGTTTTTATAACCCTCGCAACTAATTAAAGGCCTGTCAATCATTCGCTGGCATTACCGACCTGATGATAGATTCTGTGGTTGCCTTAATGAATGCGAATAAGGCGCATATGTCACCAACCCTTTTTTACCGACTCCTTTTACTTGCTTTTACTCACCTGCCCATTGCTCGCTATTGCTTCCTGTCTCATAACTTAGATCACTTTTAGATTCGAACTCTGACGAATAATTACCTGTTATTTGTGACCATGCATTAGGAGCGACATATAGCAAGGGCTCAAACCAGGCATCTGCGGATTTAGGCATTTTTTTCGGGTTGTTCAGTATGGCATTAAAATAGTCTTTACCTTTAGCGACGACAAAACAGCGTACATACAAAAAGCCATCACCAGAATGTGCTGAATCACCCGCCTGCTTCATCCATGCAGGCCCATCCAGCAAATAAAGCATTTGAGTGAGTTTTTGGTCAAATAGATGGATTTCATTAATCCCACGTTTAACCAATTCAGCTTCAAGTGGTAATGCCATAATTTCGCTGGTATTAACCTGAAAATTAATAAGGGAAATTAGCGCCCAAAATTCATTGTCATCGTATGCCGCTGTAGAGGAATTAACAGTAAATAACGATTTAATCGAACGCCAAAATGAGGGCTTGGCGACTATTGTTTTTTTTGCAGAATATTGATCTGTTGCTTCACTTTCAACACTATCAAGCGATTCTGATAACAAATTATCACCACAACGACCACCGTGTGCGATCAATATTCTGGCGATAGCTTGGTGTCTGGATGATGAATAATTCATCGTCACATCCAATGGCGTATACCCTTGATTATTAAGACAATTTACCTCAGATGATTGAGACTTCAATAACAGTAAGATAGATTCAGGGTTTCCAGCAGAGGCGCATTCATGCAGTGCGTCATTTGCCCACAAGCCCTGAGACAACCAGAAATCAACCATCTTTTCATCGCGACGAGATATGGACAACAGTAACAATGATTCGCCTTCTTCATCCAACACCATCCCGAGTTCAAGCAGCTTTTTAACTAAGTCGAGTCGTCGCGAAAATGTCTGAGAATAGAGCGCAGATTGCCCTGACTTGTTTAGGCGATGAATATCAGCTCCTCCAGCAATAACGGTATCAATTGCTTCGGTAGACTGACAAAGTTCAAGCGCACAAACATCAAGGTAGGGTTTATTTACTAACTTGCCATTTTGCATTAACAACGCCGTTATAGAAGAAATATCGTCCTTTCTTATCGCATTGTGCAGCTCAATCAATTGTTGTTTTACACTCATACACCTGCCTGACTATTCCCAAGTTAAATTTCCATTGAGTAAAAATAATACGCCGCCTACAAAACTACGCTATGTAACTTGTCCTGCGAAACAAGCAGATGAACGAATAAATATTAATATGCATTGTAACATTTTATAAAAATCAGCTTGAATAATACCTATCTACCTTGGCATAAATAAATGGAATCGAGCAGGCTTTCCTTAATGCATCTAGTAGTAAACCTTGTCTGATAAGAGGAAGGGCAGAACATCTAAAGTTCGTTTAAAATTACTCGCTTACTTAATATTATATGAGTAGCTATAAAAATGCCTGTCAGCAGTTAACCGACAGGCATTGTATAATTTTGTAAACCGAAAAATTCTTCGGTTATTTCAACACCGAAATTTCAATCTGGCTGGCATTCCCCGCCTGATGATAAATTCTATGATTTGCCTTAACAAAATCAGCTTCTGTCGCGTTAAAGATATTATCGACATATTTTTGTGGATTACGATCCAGGAACGGGAACATGCTGCTTTGTACCAGAATTTGCAGCTTATGGCCACGTTTAAAGGTGTGCATAACATCATAAAGCTCAAAGTTTACCGGTGTCACTTGATTCGGTACAAATGGCTTAGGTTCACTCATTGACTCACGAAAACGACCACGGATTGAACCCCAGCGCACCAACTCATGACGATTACCTAATGTTTTATCCAGTTTGTTATTGTTTTCATCTTTCGCAGGAAAAACATCAACGAGTTTAACGATCAAATCGGCTGCCGACTGAGAAGTACTGAACTGGAGCTTCAAGTCAATACTGCCCGATAAGGTTAAATCTTCGGTTAATGGTTCGGTTTCAAACACTAAGACATCCGGGCGACGTGCGGCAAAACGTTGATCTTCTGCCATATATTCACGATCCCAACCGCGACCGATTTTTTTCGAATGAGGCACAGGTTTATTAGGATCGCTAATGTATTCTGAGAAACTATTGTCATCTTTAGGCTTATCTGCGCTCAGACGTTCGTTTGCCTGCAAATATAAGGTTTGTTTCGTTGCCGCTTTAGGAGGCCACTGTTCAAAGCGTTGCCAGCGATCTGCCCCAGTATCAAATATGGTTGCCGTCGCCAACTTGGCATCATCACCAGACGTTAAATGCTGATTAAAGAAAGGTAACAGCAGATTTTTCTGAAACCAGGCGCTGGTATTAAAGCCATTATCCGCTTCGCCCATTTTACTGCCGTCACCACGGTTCCACTGACCATGGAACCAGGGACCCATAACTAACTGAACATGTTCTTTTTTATTGCCCTTCGACATGGTTTGGTAAGTTTTAAGCGGGCCGTATAAATCTTCAGTATCATACCAACCACCAACAACCAGGGTTGCCGGTTTGGTCTTAGTTAAATGCGGCAGTAAATTGCGCGACTGCCAGTACTTGTCGTAATTAGGGTGTTCAGTCAACTCATCCCAAAATGGACGCTCGTTATGAAAGTATTCTTTATTAACATTAGATAAAGGGCCTAAATCCAGGAAGAACTGATAACCGTCGTGAGTTGCCATGTCCTGACCTTCCGGCCAATAGCTGTGCTTTTCTTTCGGAAAATTATCGAAGGTATCAAAAAACACAAAAGCCATCGGCAGACCAAAAGCACCATTGCGATGAAAATCATCAAAAAACCAGTCGGCAATCGGCGCCTGCGGCGAAATCGCTTTTAATGCCGGGTGCGCATTAATCGATGCAACCGAGGTGTAATAACCCGGGTAAGAAACACCCCACATGCCAACCTTACCGTTATTGTGCTCAATGTTTTTCACTAACCAGTCTATTGTGTCATAGGTGTCAGTGGCATCATCAACCGCGCTTTTACCACGCAGGTAAGCATCTTGAGGCCTCATATTGATATATTCGCCT
Organism: uncultured Thalassotalea sp.; assembly: GCA_964620605.1. Lineage (GTDB taxonomy): Bacteria > Pseudomonadota > Gammaproteobacteria > Enterobacterales > Alteromonadaceae > Thalassotalea_E. The sequence continues at coordinate 71,660 of CAZUHQ010000001.1, read as the reverse complement.
TGTGAGCGAAATCTGCCCCTGACGTCCTGAAACACAAAAATAAAACCTTGTTTTTCAAACGCTTCTGAAGGCCCTAAGCGAGTGCGATATTTACTCACACCATAAGGTCCAACGGAATAAGGGGTTCGCTGCATTAAAACCGGGTAAGTTTTAGCTTGATCATAGGGCGCATAAACCGCGGTAAATAAAGTTTTACCATCGCGCATCGGGATTTCATATTCATACTTAGCGTAGTGCTGACGAATATATTCCGCCCGCTTATCTGTTTTCTCACTATCAGCAAACACGCTAATAGCAGTGCTGAAAAACAGCGCAGCAACAATTAAAAGCTTTTTAAACATAGTTATCATCCATTATTGTTATTTTATAACAATTACATTGTGGCAAGGATGTAACTTATAGACAACACACACCAACGCAAAAAAAGCTCAATTGAGCTTTTTTTGCGATTAACTAACGATACGGCTAACTGTGTTTGAAATTGGAACGCATTAATAAAGCAAACAAGCCGAAGAGTAAAATCAATAGGGTTGCAGGTTCGGGGACTTCCACTCTTGTTTTTGTGTTCACTGTTTGAACATTAGCAATCAGAGCATTATTAGTATAAAAACGGACATCATCTAATTGCGCACCATCGCCAGCAATAAAGGCACCATTATTAGCAAGGAAGGTACCGCTAATATCAGCGCCACCAAAACTAAAGGTAGTTTGGCCGCTATTAATAAAGTTAAAAAATACATTGCGCGATGTTAAGCCTCCGGTTAATAAAATCCCTGCGCCTGAGCCAACAAAGGCATTACCGCTGATATTTAACACTAGATGATCATTTGAAGAACCATTGATGGTGAGAAATTCTCCAGATGCTAAGTTGATGGCTGAAACAGTTAATGCATCATAAGCATTGGCCTGGATATTCAGCGAGCTATCGATTGCACCGAAATCAAAACCGTCTAATGCAGCTGCTTGCTGATTGGCGCTGGCAATATCAAGCGATAGTTGATCAAACTGCGCGCCAGCCGTTTTTATCACATCACTACATTCTGACGCATTACCTCGAACATCGGCGCCAAGCATACTAGGTGCACAAGCATCACCATAAACTATCGCGCCACTGCCAAAACCTATGCTAGTACTGGCGGCAACGTTGCCATAAATCCAGGCTTCACTACCAAGATTTAAATTACCTCCAACCGACGTACCATGATGATCATACTGACCAACCGCCAGGCTATATTTATCCGCTACCCCTAAATCAATAAGCCCAGCTTGCGCTGACGGTAATGCCAGCACCAATAAAATTGTAAAAAATGCCTTTTTAAAACAAAGCACTATAGATTCCTTTAAATTCCCAACCAAAATGACAGCGCTATCATACAGGAAGTTTCAAGAAAAACCTTTAATTTTTGCGCAAAAAGCCAGCAAACATGTTAACTAACTGTCAAGAAGGTTATACGCACCAATAGTCGATAATACCACCTGATGAAATGGCTTTTCAGCTATCGAGCACAGAATAATAAAAATTCAACCTTGTTCGCGAACAGTCCACAGAGTGTTCGGACAGCAGATCAACAAATAATACTCAGCAAATTCAAAAAGTTAAAATTGGCAACTAAATTGCTAACAGACAACTCACTAATAAATATTTAGAGTCTAGACATGCTAAAAACAATCTCCTTAATACTCGTTATTTTTATCTGTTCAACAAATTGGAGCCATGGCGCTACCATCAAACATCAGTTAGATTCAGTAGCGCTCGATGAAACAAGACCCGTACTTGTTCATTTACCCGCGGATTACAACAATCAACCGGATAAAAGTTATCCGGTATTAGTGACGCTAAACAGTCAAGATAATTTCCATTGGGTTAGTACTATCGTTGACATTCAAGCCGCCAAATATGGCATAGATCAAATGATAGTTATCGGCCTGCCTGACACCGGCAACTACAGTGAAGATAATTTCCCGTTTATTGATGAAGAAAACAGTGTCGTATTAAGCCCTCAGGCACAAAAATATTCCACCTTTATTCGGGAAGAAGCCATCCCCTTTATTGCCAAGAATTACCGCACCAATGGTGGGCGCTTTATTATTGGCCACTCATTATCAGGCTTATTGGTTAGCCAAATGTTCACCCAACATCCGCAGAGCTTTTCCGCTTTTATTGCCTTAAGTCCGTCGATGCATTATGCGCCCCAGTTAGCTCAGCTAGTCGGACGATTTCTTAACGGCCATCCCGAGCTGTCAAGCCAGTTTTATCTGGCAATAGGCGAACTCGAACACAGCCTGATTAAGCAAAACTATGCAAAGCTGGCGCAAGCCTTTGAAAACAGCGCGCCTTCAGGATTAACCTGGATAAGCAGTGAATTAGCCAATACCGACCATATGCTATCAGCTTATAAAGGAACTTATGACAGCCTCGCCTGGTTATATCAGGACTGGTCGATTCGAGACAGCCAAGCACAAACTATGACAACAAGTGACATAATTAATCATTACCAAGAGCTCAGCCAACGACTGAATTATCAGATCAAACCGCGCGAGAAAAACATGCTTGGATTGAGCTGGTTTCTCGCTGAAAAACTTGCTCAACCAAGAGCTGCTTGGCAAGTATTACAGGCGAGTTTGCATTTTTACCCTAAATCAACAGCCACCCAACAGGCGCTAAAAGAACTGAAAGCCAAGTAATACGAAATAATTCGTTTTTTGTCGCTTTATCGGGTGTTTAATGGTAAGTTTTTCAATAAATTCAAAAAGCTTTTGGTTCTCATTGGCTAAAATGAACTAGCAAAAATAGCTATAGAATCGACAACGACTAACGGAATGAAATATGAAAAAACTTTTAACTACCTGCTTATTATTGCTCACAGCCACTTTCGTTTCAGCAAAAGACGCTAAAACAGACCTTAACGCTTTGGCTCAAAGTTATTTTGATAAAATGACAGCAACTCAGCAGCCCAATGCCACAGCCCAAGACATTGAAAACTTTTTAGCACTAATGACCGATGACGTCGGCTCAACGCATCTGCCTTATGTCACCGATGACAGTCGCCAGCCCGATGGCAAGGCACAAATGCGCCAGGGCATGAGCTTTTATCTCGGCGCACACACAGAGTACAGTGCCGAACTATTAAATACCTTTGTTTTTAATGATACTGCGATCGCTGTACGCTATAGAAATAGCGCAAAAGGCATACATCCGCAAAACAAACAGCCAATTGCCTATACATCGACCATGATGGACGTGCTGGAAATCGAAAACGGTAAAATCGCCGTCATTCGCAAATACCACGAATAAAAAATAATCAGGCCCGACAAATGAAAAAAATAATTGTAATCTTAGCGCTACTGAGTTGTGTTTGGTCTGCCTTGGCAGTCAATATCAGTAAACTCAATCCTATCGAAACACTGAGTGTTAACGTACCTGGCTTCAAACAGCCTATGGTATTTAATGTTACCCTACCGGCAAGCTACCTCAAGGAAACAGATAAGCGTTATTTCATGCTCTTTGATCTTCATCCTCGTAGCCAGCCCTACCTTAGTGGCATGCAAGACTGGCTTAGCCACAATGGTGAGTGGCCCTGGTTAGAAACCATTATTGTTAACCCCGCTGACTATCATAAAGAATTTGCTCAATTATTTGAGCGAACTGCCAAAAACCCAGCAGATCCCAGACTGTTAGATGCAATCGACCACCATATTCTCAAAGCAGTGGCTAGCACCTATCGAACCAATGGCTTTAACATCTACAGCGGTTTTATGAGCAACGGCGCGATTGGGCTATACGCCTTACTCAACCGACCGGAAATGTTTAATGCTTATATGATAGCGACACCATCATTAGCTAATAATTTTTTAAATATCACTTCAGAAGCAGCAAAGAAACTTGCCCAGCTCAAAGGGAAAAATCGCTTCTTATACCTGTCGATAGGTCAGCACCAATACGAACAGGCGCACATAGAACCGGTAAAGCAGTTTAAACAACAACTAGCTGCTGTTGCGCCACAATCACTTGACTGGCAAGTAAACACCGACAACCCACATTACTATATGTCTCGGCCAATATTTACTGTGTTAAACGGTATAGAAAAACTATTTAGTGATTACCATAATGATTTAACAGCAGATTCAGACATCGCACAGCAAGGCGCAGAGGCCATCATTAGCTACTATAAAGAGCTGTCGGAAAATAAATACGGTTTTGCCATCTCTGCTGAAGCTTCGTTAAATAACCTGGCAGATGCTTTGCTAACCACTAAGCCGAAACAGGCGCTAGCGATTTATCAAAAAATTGTCTCGCTATATCCTGAATCAGCCTATGCTTACTCTAACTTAGCAGCAGCCTATTTCCAGCTAGATGAGCGAAAAAAAGCCATTACCCAGCAAAAAATTGCCGTTGAACAATCCACGAAAATGAGCGAATGGCATCAAAACAAAATGAAAAAACTGCTGGCCGAATATCAACAAACGAATTAACTTACGATTAATATGACAGATTATTAACGGACGACTTGATAATCTGTCATTTTGTTAAATAATTGTTTTTGCTGATGATAATAATTCAAACAGGAGCTAGTCATGTATAACACTATCGTTTGCGCTATCGAAGCCAGTGAAGAAGGTAAAGAAATATTGGCAAAGGCGCATGAATTCTCAAAAATCCACCAGGCGAAGTTATTTGTCATCCACGTTATTCCATATAGCTTGCTCCCTAAAGATTACCAAAAGGAGTTAAAAGAAAGTGCTATACCTGAAGTGGAAGCGATCACGGCGTCATTTGATATTCCGAAGAAAAATGTTTCGATTAAATTTGGTAAGCCCTATGAGCAGGTTTGCGCCTTGGCAGAAAAAAAACATGCAGACTTAATCATCTTAGGCACCCATTCGAAAAAAGGTCTCAATGCATTAATTGGTTCAACCGCTAATGCGGTAGCCAATCATGCAAAATGTGACGTATCACTGATAAAGATATAAACTACTGGCTAAACTGAGCATAGATAGCGCAAGGACGATGAAGACAGAAATATCAATCAAGCTTGATAGCTATCCTCAAGCTATCAAGCCGCTGATGCTAAATTTAAGAAAACTAATTCTCAATATCGCCAATGAATTACAACTAGGTAAGGTTGATGAAACAATCAAATGGGGTGAGCTCAGTTATCAGGTGAAAAACGGCAGTCCGCTGCGCCTTGACTGGAAAACCAAAACACCAGAGCAATATTACCTGTTCTTTCATTGCCAAACCAAGCTGGTCGATACCTTTCGAGAACTCTATTCAGATTCATTAACCTTTCAGGGAAATAGAGCCATAGTACTGAATATTAACGAAGCATTACCCGAAAAAGTCATTCGCCACTGCCTGGAACTGGCGATGCAATATAAAAGCATTAAGCACTTGCCTTTATTGGGCGCCTAATAAATTCCTAAATCTACAACAATGAGAAATAAATAATGGTTGAAATGTTAGTTGGGCTTGATGTCAGTAATAATGAAATCTACGCCGAATATCGCCAAGCAATGAAGCCAATCTTAACGCAATACGGCGGCGCTTTTGGCTATGACTTTGTGGTTTCAAAAGTGCTGCTAGCTCAAGTAACGGAACCGATTAACCGGGTATTTACCATTAACTTTCCTAACGAATCCGCAATGAACAGCTTCTTTTCAGATCCCGAGTATTTGCAAGTAAAAGATCAATATTTTACCCGTTCGGTGCGCCACACCACTATTATTGCTAGTTATGAAGTTAACAGCTAATAATCGATTAATGTTCATGTATTTATACTTGGGTGACACTACATTATTGCAATGGTAGTATGCTACCCTTCGTATCTGTAGCCCCTGTTAAATGACGGATAATACCAATTATTATAAGGATATATGAATGCCATTTTTAACCCGATTATCACTATTATTCATTATTTCTCTCTTTGTTTCAGCTTGTGGTGGTGGAAGCAATACAACAACTAATACACCGACGCCACTGCCTACACCAAATGAATCGCCAAAAGCCGTAGTGACGTCTGAACAAGACTTTTCTGTTGTTGGTTTAAAAGAAGTCATGCTAGACGGTTCAAACTCAACTGACAGCGATGGAACTATCACCAAATACTCTTGGTCGCAAACCTCAGGAACGCCAGTAACAATAGTTGATGCAAACAAAGCGGAGTTAACTTTTACTCCCGGCAACATTAGCGAAACGCTAACTTTTCAGCTAACAGTAACTGATAACGACGGTGCAACTGACTCTACCGAAGTTACCCTTACAGTTTCTCCGTATTTTAAACAATTAACTGCTGGCTACACACATTATTGTGCAATTGTTGCTGAATCTAACGGTGATGAACTTTATTGTTGGGGAGACGAAACAACACCTCCTGAAGTGAATAACCCGACAGCCATATATAGCGGGATACATAGTGGAAAGTATAATCATTGTGTTGTTGATGACAACGGTACTCAGTGTTGGGGAAATAGAGAGCCGATTAATAATGTTCCACAACTTTATAACGTGCAAAAAATTGCAATTTCAGAAAGATTTGCCTGTGCACTAGACGATACCGGAATACAATGCTGGGGAGAATACATTCCTCAGCTGCCCATATTCTCAAACCCTACTGATATTATTGGCAGTGGTTATACCCTTTGCGTAAAAGATGATAATGGCGTTAGATGCTTTAATGTTTTTTACGAACAAGGTGAATTGCCTGTTGCTAATATTTCCGATATTTTTGGTGGTAATTTTAATAACTTATGTGCGTTAAATAGTGAAGGTATGTCTTGCTGGAGTCCAGAAGTAGGTATTGTATTTGCATCATATGAATTTTCCGATATCGTCAGCCTAGCTCAAACTAGTTATGATATTTGTGTATTGTTGCCAAACGAAGTAAATGAACAATACGTTACATGCTTTGATCATTACGAAAACACTAAATTTTCAGACTTGATACCCAATTTATCTAACCCGCGAGCAATTGCTGCTACACTCGATAGTTTCTGTGCATTGGATGACAAAGGCATTTCTTGTTGGGGTCATGAGTATGACAATCAAACCAACCCTCCTCAATTTGATACAATTGAACAACTAGCCTCAGGCTTTAATATCAGTTGTGCAATTGGTAGCAAAAACAACCAGGATAATATTCTAGAATGTTGGGGGAATAAAAATGATCTTGATATGACAACATTACCTGAGTACAGCAACCCGACATATATTAGTGCCAATGACATGCTAAGCTGTTTAATCGATGACAATGGTCCCCGGTGCTGGGGGTTTGATATTTCAGCCTCATTTCCTCATTTTACAACAAAAGATCTCGACTTGCCGGAGTGGACAAATGTTACCGTAATAGAACCGTATGGAGAATCATCAGTCTGTGCCATTACTAATAATCAAGTTGAATGTTATGGCAGAAAAGGTAAAGAAGATTCTCCAGAGTTGGTAAATCCAATATCATTAGCTGCTGGTGATACTTTTTCTTGTGCAATTGATGACAACGGCGTTACTTGTTGGGGCGACATGTATGGTAAGCCTTTTGACGTCGCTACGCCTCAATTAAATGCTCCAACCAGCTTAACAGCTGAGGACAGCCACGCATGTGCAATTGCAGATAATCAGGTACATTGTTGGGGAAAAAGAACCAGAGATATACTCAATGTACCTCAATTAAACAATCCAACTAAAGTGGTTGCTGGCCCTAGACATAGCTGTGCAATAGATGACAACGGCGTTACTTGTTGGGGCGATAACTATTATGGTGAACTGGATGTTCCCGCATTATCAAACCCTACTGATATAACTGTAGGTTACCATTATTCTTGTGCAAAAGATGATACGGGATTAGTCTGCTGGGGCTGGAATGGCTTTGGTGGTACCACTGTTCCTTTAAAATATCAAGGTAATGAAAATTCACATTAATAATTAGGCCAAGCAAAGGGTAGATAAGTTAATCGAAAGCTACCTTTAACATTAGCAAATAACTACTCATGTTAGAAAGTGACCGATTAAAACTTGAGCCGCCATCGCTGGCATTACAGCCGACAGTGTTAGCAGCAATCCGTGAAAGCAAAGCAGAACTTGAGCAGTTTCTGCTTTGGGTACCTTATGCGCTAACCGAAGCAGAGTCGATTGCTGATACTCAACGAGCAATCAAAAACTTTAACAACTTTGAGCATGAACTGCGCTATTTTATTATTGAGAAATGCAGCAATGAATTAATCGGTGCCATCGGTTTGCTGATCAAGGATAAAAGCAAAGGCCATTTTGAACTTGGGTATTGGTTAAAAACATCTGCAACCGGACAAGGCTTTATTACCGAAGCAGTGCAAACGCTGGAAAAGTATGCATTTGAACAGCTTAACGCTCAATGTATCGAGATCAAAGCCGCCGAATCTAACCTAAAAAGTCAGGCTGTTGCTCTACGTTGTGGCTATCAATATCAAACAACCTTACTCAATGAAAGTAAATTGCCATCCGGCGAATTAAATCATACCCTTGTCTATACCAAGACTAGTTTATAACAAACAACAATAATTCACACGAGCATCAACTCATGGACTTACTCAATTTACTCGTTTTTATTCCCGCCTGCTTTGCCTTAAATATGGCACCTGGCCCCAACAATTTATTGGCGATGAATAATGCCAAGTGCTATGGCGTCAGCATTGCCCTTATTGCTAGCTTGGGACGTATTATTGCCTTTAGCCTAATGATAGCACTCGCTGCTTCTGGCCTTGCCGCCGTGTTATATGCTTCAGAAAGCATTTTCTTAGCAATTAAAATCATCGGTGCCGGTTATTTACTCTGGATTGCGATTCAGCTTTGGCAGACAACCTCCATGCCAACAACAGAACAACATAGCTCGAATAATTACCTGATATTAGCCCGACAAGAATTTGCTCTGGCAGCGGGCAACCCGAAAGCCATTTTAATTTTCACGGCATTTTTGCCACAATTTATCGAGCCGAGTACCAACATCAACAGCCAATTTTTACAGCTCGGCGGGATTTTTCTGCTATTGGAATTAATTGCCATCACTATCTACGGCTTATTCGGGCGTTATCTGCGTCATTGCTTTAATCAACCACAAACCGCAAAATTATTTAACCGTGGGTGCGCAAGTTTTTTAGGCTTGTCAGGCGCGAACTTATTATTAACAAAACACTAGGGCGTGTTCCTCTTAATTGTGGTTATTTATTTAGTCCATTGATAAACAAATATGTTGCTATGGTAATAAGAGCAAGCATCATCAGCAGGGATGCGGGTGCTGAGCTTCCATTGAAGGACTCGCAGCGTTTTGCTTGTTTACCTAGCAACAACTACCAGGAGCATAGCCTAAAGAAATCCTTCGCTTATTACGCAAATAACAACCATTGCCGCGACTAATCCGGAACAATACGCCATAGTAAATTTTACACTCAATAGAGAAAAATCAGCAAAATTACGCTATAGTGCGCTATTTATTATCAACCTCTGAGGTAAGTCGTGGCGGCTCCAGGCAATTTATTTATCCTTTCTGCGCCTAGCGGTGCAGGAAAATCCAGCCTAATATCTGCGCTGTTAAAGCAACCAAGCGCTCGCTTAATGCAAGTTTCTGTCTCTCACACTACACGAGATCCGCGTCCGGGCGAAATTAACGGTCAGCATTATCATTTTGTTTCGGTTGACGAGTTTAAACAGCAGATCGCGAAAAAAGAATTTTATGAGTACGCCGAAGTATTCGGCAACTATTACGGCACATCTGAAAGCGCAATTGATGCCCAGTTAGCACAAGGCATAGATGTATTTTTGGATATTGACTGGCAGGGCGCGCAACAAGTGCGAATGAAAAAGCCGGATGTCACCACTATTTTTATCAGCCCGCCATCAAAACAAGAGCTGGAAAATCGCTTGCGAAGCCGAGGTCAGGACAGCGAGCAAGTGATAAAAGAGCGCATGGCACAAGCGCAGGCTGAGTGTTCACATTATCAGGAATTTGACTATATTATCGTTAACGATGATTTTGATCAGGCACTGACTGATCTCACTACCATAGTGAACAATCAGCGCTTAAAACGCAGCCAGCAAGTGGAAAATCACCAACTTTTATTCAAAGAACTATTGGCTAACGATTAAGCACATAGTAAACTACGCAACTATTTTATAAATTTTAAACCTTGGAGTGACCAAATGGCTCGCGTAACTGTTGAAGATGCCGTAGATAAAATCGGTAATCGTTTTGACTTGGTATTAATTGCATCTCGTCGTGCTCGTCAAATTGCAACGGGTGGTAAGGATCCTTTGGTTGAACTGGAAAATGATAAACCGACTGTTTTGGCATTGCGCGAAATAGAAAAAGGGTTAATCACAACTGAAGTAATGGACGACACAGATCGTCATGAGCAAATTCAACAAGAATCTGCTGAATTGGCTGCAGTAGCGGCAATTGTTGGTGGCAACAACCAGCAATAACAGGATAGCAATATTCATTTCCAAAACGCGTAATTATGAACTCATAGTTACGCGTTTTTTCTAACTAGCGCTGCCATGTTAGCGAACTGTTTGGCTTTCATGGCAATTCAACGTATTCTTATGGTTAGAGCCGACTAATTTTCATCTTCACTCAGGGAATTTTTACGTGTACCTTTTTGAGCCATTAAAAGCCCATGTTTCCAGTTATTTATCAAAAGTACAGGTTGATCTTTTAAAACAGGCCTACATAGTTGCCCGCGATGCCCATGAAGGGCAAATGCGCTCCAGTGGAGAACCATATATTACCCATCCGGTTGCGGTCGCGTTAAACCTGGCGAAAATGCACCTTGATCACGAAACCTTAATGGCGGCGTTACTGCATGATGTCATTGAAGATACTGAAGTTACCAAAGATGAACTGGCAGAATTGTTTGGCCACACAGTTGCCGAACTGGTGGAAGGAGTCAGTAAGCTCGATAAACTAAAATTCAATAACAAGGCTGAAATGCAGGCGGAAAACTTCCGTAAAATGTTATTAGCCATGGTGCAGGATATTCGGGTGATTTTGATTAAGCTCGCAGACCGCACCCATAATATGCGTACTCTGGATGCCCTGCGCCCGGATAAGCGCCGCCGCATCGCCCGCGAAACCCTGGAAATTTACGCACCGATTGCCAACCGACTCGGTATCCACGATATTAAAAACGAACTGGAAGTCTTAGGTTTTGAAGCCTTGCATCCAATGCGCGCCCGAGCATTGAAGTCAGCGGTCAAACAGGCGCGAGGTAACCGCAAAGAAATCATTAACAATATTCAAGAAGAAATTGCCGTTCGCCTCGAAGAACACGGCATCGAGGCACAAGTGATCGGCCGCGAAAAGCACCTGTTTTCCATTTACCGCAAAATGCTAAACAAGGAATTAATGTTTAACGAAGTCATGGATATCTATGCGTTTCGTATTATCGTCAATAACAAGCTTGATGAGTGTTATCGCACGCTCGGCGCCGTCCACAACCTGTTCAAACCAATAGAAACCCGCTTTAAAGACTATATAGCTATCCCAAAAACTAACGGCTACCAGTCATTACATACTTCACTGATAGGTCCACATGGTATACCAGTCGAAATTCAGATCAGAACTACAGACATGGATCAAATGGCGGATAAAGGGGTCGCTGCTCATTGGCTATATAAACAAAACAGCGATGACGGCGGCACCACAGCGCAAATGAAAGCACGTCGCTGGATGCAAAGCCTGCTGGAATTACAACAAAGTGCCGGTAGCTCGTTTGAATTTATTGAAAACGTTAAATCTGATCTGTTCCCAGAAGAAATCTATGTATTCACACCAGATGGCCGCATTATCGAACTACCTATGGGGGCGACCGCAGTCGACTTTGCTTATGCAGTTCATACTGATGTCGGTAACTCCTGTGTTGGGGTAAAAGTCGACAGAAAACCTTATCCATTAAGCCAGCCGATCGATTCGGGCCAAACCATAGAAGTCATTACCTCACCGGCTGCAAGGCCAAATGCTACCTGGTTAAACTTTGTCGTAACCGCCAAAGCACGCTTGCAAATTCGCACTTATTTACGCTCACAGGAGCAAAACGAATCTCATGCGCTCGGAAAACGTTTGCTAAGTCATGCCCTGGGCAAAACCAAGCTCGACGAAATTAGTCAGGAAAAAATCGATCAAGTAGTCAAAGAAACCGGCAATAAGAGCTTTGACGAATTATTAGTCAATATTGGCCTGGGTAACGCGCTAAGTATTGGGATTGCCCGCCGCCTGACCGACGAATTTACTGAAGACAGTGTGCTCAATCATGCTCCCAGCAAAACCAAGATGCCAATCAAAGGCACCGAAGGCATGCTGGTCAACTATGGTAAATGTTGCCGTCCGATTCCTGGTGACAGCATCCTCGCTTATTTAAGCCCAGGTAAAGGTTTAATGGTGCATCAACAAGGCTGTCGAAACATTAAAGGCTCACAGGAAAATCAATTATTTCCGGTGAAATGGGACAGTGATATTGACCGCGATTTTATCGCCAAACTACGGATTGAAATTGTTAACCACCAGGGGGCACTCGCCAAGCTAACTAACGTAGTGGCGAAATGTGATTCCAATGTCCATACCTTAAATTCCGGTGAAAAAGATTCTGGCTTATACGCAATCGATATGGAATTAACCTGTCGCAACCGTATCCATTTAGCTGATATTATTCGTAAAATTAAGGTGATGGTTGACGTTCAACGCGTCGTCCGTAACAAGTAACTCATCCAATTTTAGAGTAGGAAAATCATGAAAACTATCATTAATACAGACAATGCGCCAAGCGCCATCGGCACTTACAGTCAGGCTGTAAAAGTTAAAAACACCGTTTACCTTTCCGGACAAATCCCATTAGTACCGGCAACCATGGAAGTGATTTCAGATGATTTTGCCGAGCAGGCACACCAGGTATTTAAGAACCTGTCGGCGGTCTGTGAAGCGGCCGGTGGTAACCTCAACGACATGGTAAAAGTCAACATTTTCTTAATGGATTTAAGCCAGTTTGCCACCGTTAACGAGATCATGAGCCAATACTTTGAGCAGCCATATCCGGCACGCGCTGCAGTGCAAGTAGCTCGATTACCAAAAGATGTCGCCATTGAAATTGACGGTGTAATGGAATTACCAAACGTTGCTTAAGCCCGAAAACCTGTAGAGAATATTAGATGACCCCTGAACGGCTATTACGCATTAATGCCATGCTAGATCAACGCCAGCCGGATCTTACCGTCTGTATGGAAGGCGTACATAAAACCCATAACCTGGCAGCAATCGTCAGAACCGCTGATGCCATCGGCATCAGTGACGTTCATGCGGTGTGGAAAAATGAGCGAATGCGGGTATCAGGTGGCAGTGCTGCCGGTAGCCAAAACTGGGTCGACGTTCATAATTATTCCTGCACTAAAGACGCAATTGCCGTATTAAAACAGCAAAATATGCAAATATTAGTGACTAATCTCTCAGACACTTCAGTGGATTTTCGCGAAATCGACTATACCAAGCCGACCGCGATAATCTTAGGCCAGGAAAAATTCGGCGCGACCGAAGCGGCGCTGGAGCTAGCGGATCAAGACATAGTCATTCCCATGGTCGGCATGGTGCAATCATTAAACGTTTCAGGTGCCAATGCGGTAGTACTTTACGAAGCGCAGCGCCAGCGTAAAGCCGCTGGTATGTATGACACGCCAAGTATTTCTTATCAGCGTCGCCAACGCTTTTTATTTGAAGGCGGTCACCCGATATTTGCCAAAGCCTGCCTGCGCAAGGGGCTGCCATATCCGGAAATTGACGAGCAAGGACAAATTATCGCCTCAGATGAATGGTGGCAACAAATGCAAATGACCCAGGAAGCCTGGCAAGAGCTCGACAATTAATGCTCACTAAAGATATGTAGGTGAATTTCGTGCCAGGCAATCAACAGGGACTAGGTAAGCTTAACCGTATCGCCATCACAACACTAAAGGGTGTTGGCCCGAGTATGGCACAAAAACTGGAAAAAATATCGCTAGTTTCTGTGCAAGATCTATTGTTTCACTTGCCATTGCGCTATGAAGATCGCACCCGAGTCACCGCAATCAGAGATTGCTTACCCGGCATTTATACCAATATCATCGGTGAAATTACCCAAAATCAAATTGTACAGGGACGCCGCCGCATGCTGGTTGTTACCGTCAATGATGGTACTGGCACAGTCAACTTACGATTTTTCCACTTTTCTGCGGCGCAAAAAAATAACCTCAGCATTGGCATGAGCATACGTTGCTACGGTGAAATTCAGCGTGGTGGTCGTGGCTATGAAATTATTCATCCGGAATATAAAGCGCTGGATCAGGATCAACCGCTCACCGCAGTGGAAGAAACCTTAACCCCAGTTTATCCGACGACAGATGGCCTGAGACAAATCACCTTACGTAATTTAACTGAACAGGCTTTAGCTCGTTTAATGCGTGGTCAGGTAGAAGAACTGCTGCCTGCTGACTTTCTTAATGAGCCTTATTCACTCACCGCAGCATTAGCCTTTATTCACCGGCCAACGCCGGATACTTCAGTCGTCCAACTGGAAGCCGGCAAACACCCGGCGCAGCTCAGATTAATCAAAGAAGAATTACTGGCACATAACCTCAGCATGCTGAAATTACGGCAATCCAGTGATGCCCATCAGGCAATGCCATTAACCGTAGACAACTGTCTGGAGCAAAGATTTTTAAATACCCTGCCATTTTCTCCTACCAATGCCCAGGCAAGGGTAGTTAAGGAAATTCGCACCGATCTCAATAAAACCGTGCCTATGATGCGGTTAGTTCAAGGAGATGTCGGTTCTGGCAAGACTCTGGTTGCCGCACTGGCGGCCATTACCGCGATTAGCCAAGGCTATCAAGTGGCTTTAATGGCACCGACCGAAATACTGGCAGAGCAACACGCGATCAATTTTCAAAACTGGTTTGCGCCTCTTGAAATTAGCGTTGGCTGGCTTGCCGGTAAAACCAAAGGCAAGGCACGTAAACAGGCGCTTGAGCATATAGCGAATGGTGACATTCAAATGGTGGTTGGCACCCACGCACTGTTTCAGATTGATGTCAGTTTTAACAAGCTGGCATTGATCATTATTGACGAACAACACAGGTTTGGCGTTCACCAACGATTGGCGTTGAGAGAAAAAGGCGCATTTAGTGGTAATTATCCACATCAGCTGATCATGACGGCAACACCGATCCCAAGAACGTTAGCAATGACTGCATATGCCGATCTCGACACCTCTGTTATCGACGAACTCCCACCCGGTAGAACACCGATCACCACAGTAGCGTTACCTGATACTCGCCGCGACGATGTGATTGAGCGAATTCGCCACTGCTGCCTAGAAGAAAACCGTCAGGCTTACTGGGTCTGTACCCTGATTGAAGAATCAGAAGTACTGCAATGCCAGGCGGCTGAAGATACTGCGGTTTATTTGCAGACGCATTTACCTGAATTAAAAATAGGCCTGGTACATGGCCGAATGAAGCCTCAGGAAAAACAAGCGGTCATGGAAGAATTTAAAGCCGGTGATCTGCATTTGCTGGTGGCAACCACGGTAATTGAAGTTGGCGTGGATGTGCCGAATTCCAGCTTAATGGTGATAGAAAACCCCGAGCGCTTAGGTTTGGCACAACTGCACCAGTTACGTGGCCGGGTAGGCCGAGGGTCAGTAGCTTCTCATTGCGTGCTAATGTATAAAAGTCCGCTGTCAAAAACCGCCACTAAACGGTTGGCAGTATTAAGAGAGAGTAACGACGGTTTTGTTATTGCGCAAAAAGATCTGGAAATTCGTGGCCCGGGAGAATTACTGGGTACTAAACAAACCGGACTGGCAGAGCTGAAAATTGCAGATCTGGTACGTGATGCCGACTTGATCCCTGAGGTTCAACAACACGCCTACCTTTTGTGGCAGCAATATCCGGACAAGGCACTGGCACTGATCGACCGCTGGCTCGGCAGTCGCGAACACTATTCCAATGCTTAGCTTTTGTCTTTTAACACCTGCTGGCGTTCCCGTTGATAATCCTCATAACTCTTATTATTGAGTTCTTTCAGGCATTGCTCACGTTCAGGGCCAACATACTCGCGGCAATGATGTTCCCGATTAATTTTTCCGGCGTTATATAACTGTTTCGCGCTACAGGCGGAAATAATCACTAATATCAGTAGCAGTTGTATAAATTTAGTAAATGACATTTTCCTTAATACTCCGCTATTTATTATCACCAACTAGCGATTAGAAATATCTGCCAATAAAAAGTTCATTACTATGATCTAGATAGTTAATTCTTACTGAGAAATACGGTAGACTAGCGATAATTTTTAAACATTGCGAATACCTTATGTCATCGTCTCCACAAACTTCAGAACATCAAGCCGCATCGTCTGATACTGAAAACACCACACATTTTGGCTATCAAACGGTCGACAAGCAGGAAAAAGAATCCAAAGTTGCCGGAGTATTCCATTCGGTTGCCCAGCAATATGACATAATGAATGACTTGATGTCATTCGGTATTCACCGTTTATGGAAGCGTTTCACTATCGATGCCAGCGGTGTCCGTCCAGGCAATAAGGTGTTGGATCTGGCAGGCGGTACCGGCGATTTGACCGCAAGATTTTCTAAACTGGTTGGCCGTGAAGGCAAAGTGATCTTAGCAGATATCAACAGTTCGATGCTTAATGTTGGCCGAGATAAATTGCGCGATAAAGGGCTGGTACAAAATATCGAATACGTCCAGGCCAATGCCCAGTATTTACCGTTTGAAGATAATACTTTTGATATTATCACTATCGCGTTTGGCCTGCGTAATGTTACTGATAAAGACATGGCATTGCGCTCTATGTACCGGGTATTAAAACCGGGCGGCCGCTTACTGGTATTGGAGTTTTCTAAACCTGAGCACGAGGTTATCAATAAACTCTACGATTTTTATTCGTTCAATATTTTGCCGAAAATGGGCGAATTGGTGGCAAAAGACGGCGACAGCTATCAATACCTTGCCGAATCTATCCGCATGCACCCGGATCAGGAAACCTTAAAGACGATGATGGAAAACGCCGGTTTTGAACAAGCCAGCTATACCAACCTGACCGATGGTGTGGTTGCGTTACACAAGGGATATAAATTTTAAGCCATGTCGACATTCCACATGCCGCAACAGTTATTAATGCTGATTATTGAAATCGTTATCAATAAAGCATTAACGCTGAATATTAATAATAACAATGCATTGCATGAATTAGCCGAAAAATCATTAACCATAGAATTAACTGAGCTCAATTTCCCGTTATCGTTAACGGTTGATAACGAGCGAATACTGGTAACTGGCATAGCCGAGCACAGCGATTGCCAGTTAACCACCAACTTTTCAGCGCTACAGGAATTACAGCAGAGCCAGCAGTTAACCGAATTAATCAAACAAGATAAACTGGATATCCGTGGCGATTTAAAAGTCGCGCAACGTTTTGCTGCCCTATTTGAAAACATTCGCATCGACTGGCGCTCGGAACTGGCCAAACACTTGGGTGATATTCCCACCTATAAGCTCGAACAATTTTCGTTATGGTTTAAGCAAAAATTCCAATTTGCTACGCAGCAAATACAAGCAGACGCCAGCGAATATTTAGTACACGAACAACAGCTAGCGGTAACTTCAGGTAGTCTTGATGATTTTTCTTCGCAAGTCACCGAGTTAGCACAACGGATTAATCAGCTCGAATTACGTATGATTTATTTAGACGATATGCTGTCGACTTCAGTACCCAAAATTAATGAGGAAAACTTAAGTGGCGAGTAGTTTGCGCTTATACCGCATTATCAAGACCTTTTTTAATTATGGTTTGGACGAACTGCTGCCAAAACACACCTTACCCTGGTACGTAAAATTCGCGCGCCTCAGCTTGTTTTGGCTACGCAACAAACACCAAGATAAGCCACTCGCGCTACGATTTCGCTTGGCAATTGAATCCCTCGGTCCGGTATTTATTAAATTTGGCCAAATGTTGTCGACCCGGCGCGATCTGCTGCCACCCGATTTTGCCAATGAACTGGCGTTGTTGCAGGACAGAGTGCCAGCCTTTAACGGTGAACAAGCGAGACAGATCATTATTGATGCGATTGGCGAACAAACCTTTAAGCAATGTTTTCAGGCGTTCGATCTTGAGCCATTAGCCTCGGCTTCAATCGCCCAAGTTCATACCGCAACGTTGGCAACGGATGAACAAGAAAAACAAATCGTTATTAAGGTATTGCGACCAAACATTCAAAAAGTCATCTATGACGATATCAAGGTGATGTCGCTGTTTGCCAAAATGCTGGCTCGCTGGCTACCGGATGGCAAACGCTTACGACCGAAAGAGGTGGTCGCAGAATACAAAAAAACTATCCTCGACGAGCTGGATTTAAACCGCGAAGCCGCGAACGCCATTCAATTACAGCGCAATTTCAGTCAGGGACGAGAATATGATCATATTCTCTATGTTCCGGAGATCTTTAGTCAATACAGTTCGAAAAACGTGCTGGTGATGGAGCGCATTTACGGCATCGGCGTTGGTGAAGTCGAGCAATTGCAAGCCCTCGGCGTTAATATGAAACTCCTGGCTCAGCGCGGCGTTGAGGTATTTTTCACTCAGGTATTTCGTGACAGCTTTTTCCATGCCGATATGCATCCGGGTAATGTTTTCGTCGACGCCAGCAATCCGGCAGATCCCACCTGGATCGCTATCGATTGCGGCATAGTCGGCACCTTAAACCGTGAAGATAAGCGCTATCTGGCAGAAAACTTTGTCGCATTTTTTAATCGCGATTATCGCAAAGTGGCACAACTTCATGTTGATTCTGGCTGGGTTCCGGCAGGCACCAGTGTCGACGAGTTTGAATTTGCTATTCGCACGGTTTGTGAGCCTATTTTTAACAAACCACTGGCGGAAATTTCCTTTGGCCAGGTATTAGTCAACCTGTTTAATACCGCCCGGCGATTTAATATGGAAGTTCAACCTCAACTGGTATTATTACAGAAAACCTTGCTCTATATCGAAGGTTTAGGGCGCCAGCTCTATCCACAACTCGACCTGTGGCAAACCGCCAAGCCTTTCTTAGAAAATTGGGTCAAACAGCAAATGGGCGTTAAAGCGGTATTTGCCAAAATCAAAGAAAACATCCCATTTTGGAATGAAAAATTACCGGAAATTCCCGATTTAGTTTACGACTATTTAAAAACCAGTAAAGACAGCCAGCAACAGCAACTTTTGATTTTGCAACAACTGCAACAGCAAAGACAACAACAACACAAAAAACTGGTGCAGGCTATTATTGTCGCCGCCTGTATACTTAGCGCTGCAATTTTATTTAGCTAAAAAATCATATGTTTATCAGAAAATTTTAGCAACTCAACTTGCGAATTTGGGCAATTAGTGCCATCTTTTTATATATTATAAAAGCACTAAATAAGTGAAAAATGGACTTTAAAAAGCATATTCTGATCGTCGAAGATGAGCCTCATATCGCGAATTTATACCGTGAATTTATCGAGGAGTTTGATTATCAAACCAGCATTTGCCTAGACGGTGAACAAGCATTATCACTTTTTTCTACTAATCCGGCAGACTTTGACTTAGTGCTAACCGATCAGACCATGCCCAATATTTCAGGTAATGAACTCAGCAGCCAATTACTGAAAGTCAACCCTACCATCCCAATCATTATGTGTACCGGCCATGGCACTGAGACTGAAAAGCAAATTGCGATTGATATTGGCATTAAGCGCTACTTGGTCAAACCGGTAAACTTACCTAACCTGGTGAATGAAATAGAGAATTTATTGAAACGCTAGCCTGCTTTGATACACTGCTGCTATCTTAAACAAAAATTAATAAACTAACGTGTTATCTTCTCTACCTGCAGTCATCGCCGGCCCAATTCTCCGTCACATAGATCAACAAAATGTCACTTTATGGCTCGTCACCAGTCAGCGATACCAGATAACTGCTAATTTTTACCTGGATAACGCTAGTTTATTGCTCAGTCAGCCACTGAACGCCGACCAACTAACGACAGTACCAATTGGTCAGCAAGCGTTTATTCAACTGATCTCAATCAAACTGACAGAAAACTTGCCGAATAACACACTGATTTATTACGACTTACTGTTTAACGATCATCAACAGGCTCATAAATTATCCGAGCTGATGCCGGAGCTACTTTATCGGGAGCAACAACTGCCGAGTTTTGTCGTGCCCAGTAAAATTAACAGCATGCTGCACGGCTCCTGCCGTAAACCTCATTTTGACAGTACAGACGGTTTAACCGCTATCGATCAGTTATTAAGCGCTGAGCAATTCACGGCAGACAAACGGCCAGCGCTAATTATGATGTCCGGTGACCAAATTTATGCCGATGACGTTGCCGGGCCAACTTTAGTAGCGATTCATCAAGTGATTGAAATGTTGGGCTTATACCCTGAAAAATGGCAAGGTGCAGTCGTCAATAATAGTGAACAATTATTCGGCAGTGAACTTTGCTATTATCAACGCGATAAATTATTGCCGCATACCAAAGCCAACCAAGCAGTGTATGACAAGCTATTTGCCGCCAGTAAAAAACCTATTTTTACCTCAGTAAATGCGAAAAATCACCTGGTGACCCTCGCAGAAAATCTCGCGATGTACTTACTGGTATGGTCGCCGGAATTATGGCAATTAATCGATTTTACTTGCGATGAAATTCCTACTGATTTTCAAGCACAATATCAAGAGGAACTATCTACTATTCAAGAATTTATCAGTGGATTAGCTAAAGTTAGACGCGCTTTAGCACATATCCCTTGTTATATGATTTTTGACGATCATGACATTACCGATGACTGGAACCTCACTCGCGGCTGGGAAGAAGCGGCGTATAACCACCCGTTTTCAAAACGCATTATCGGCAACTCACTGATCAGCTACTGGCTTTGCCAGGG
Organism: uncultured Thalassotalea sp.; assembly: GCA_964620605.1. Classification (GTDB taxonomy): domain Bacteria; phylum Pseudomonadota; class Gammaproteobacteria; order Enterobacterales; family Alteromonadaceae; genus Thalassotalea_E. The sequence goes on along the minus strand of CAZUHQ010000001.1, from coordinate 50,683 downwards.
CTGGGGCAATGCGCCGGAGAAGTTTCAACCATTAACCGAGCAAATAGCTAAATGGTTTGATGGTGAAAAAATTGTTGGACAAGACCAACTGATCAACCAATTGTTAACTTGGCAGGACTGGCATTACAGTTTAGCAACCACACCAAAACTAGTAGTACTTGATACCCGTACTCAGCGCTGGCGCTCAGAAAGTAGAGCATCAAGACCTTCAGGATTAATGGACTGGGAAGCCCTGACGGCAATGCAGCAAGAACTTATCGATCAACCCAGGGTAATTCTGGTGTCGCCAGCTCCGATTTACGGGGTGAAAATGATCGAAGCGATTCAGCGGATTTTTACCTTTTTCGGTCAGCCATTAATGGTAGATGCAGAGAACTGGATGGCACATAGCGGTACCGCCAATGTCATGCTCAATATTTTTCGCCACAATAAAACCCCACCGGAATTTATTATTCTCTCTGGCGATGTCCATTATTCCTTTGTCTACGATATCACCCACAGGTTTAGAAAAAGCAGCTCCCGCATAGTGCAAATCACTTGCAGCGGCATTAAAAATCAGTTTCCAGATGGCCTACTACGCTGGCTGGATAAGCTTAATCGTTATCTCTATGCTCCTTATTCACCACTGAACTGGTTTACCAAAAGACGCCAAATGAAAATAACCGTGCGTAAGCCAGATAACACCAAAAATGCACAATTATATAACGGCAGTGGCATCGGATTACTCCATTTAACCGACAATGAGCAATTGGTTCAGGCTGAACTAATAACCGCTGACGGCAAGCATATTCAGTTTGGTAAGCAGAGGTAATAAAAAAGCAGGCAATTTGCCGAAGCAGACCTATGCTTCGTTTAACTTTGATGATGAAGCTCGCCGCATTAAGCGTGCGTTTAAAGCTACGCCTTTCCCATCACAGCGATTTGAGAAATAGCAAGCAATGGTAGGCTTTGACCTGAGACAGGACGTCGAAGGCTGCCGTTGTTCAGGGACGATAAATCGGCAGTGTTCAAAGGCTACGCTTGGTATTTATCAAAGTCTTTCGCTGTGTTGGGCGGCGAGGGGATTCCAAAGGGGAAACAGCCGTATTTTCCCCTTTGGGTGAGGCCGGCACCCCGGCAATATAACCAGATTAGAGAACCAATATTAGAAAGCATTTATTTCTAACATTACGCTAATGTTTGTTAAGCGACTGACATTAGGAAAGTCGCCTGCTTTCTTCTTATCCAACTAACAAACAACTAACCTTTCTGCTGCTTAATCCAGTCTTTCGTTAATTCTTCCAACAAGGCCATCGGCAAGCTGCCATTTTTCAACAGCTGGTCGTGGAATAAGCGGATATTAAATTTATCGCCTAACTCTTTTTCAGCCAACGCTCGTAACTGGCGAATTTTAATTTCACCAATCTTATAAGCAAGCGCCTGACCCGGCCAGCTGATATAACGGTCAATTTGTCCTTCAACATCTGCCATACTCAGTGCAGTATTTTCTGCTAAATAATCAATCGCTTGCTGACGAGACCAGCCTTTGGCATGCATGCCGGTATCGACCACTAAACGGCAGGCACGCCATGCTTCATAGGTTAAACGGCCAAAATCACTATACGGATCCTGATAAAAGCCAATTTCTTTACCTAGACGCTCAGAATACAAGCCCCAGCCTTCACCGTAAGCGGCATGGTATAAAGTCTTTCTAAATTCAGCCATATCCACTTCCTGCGCTATCGCACTTTGAAAATGATGGCCAGGTTCTGCTTCATGGAAAGTCAAGGCTTCAAGGGTATACAGCGGCTGACTTTTTAAGTCTTTGGTATCTAGGAAATACGTGCCTGACGTGGTGCCGCTGCCATCTGAAGCAACATAATAGGCGCCACCATTGGGTGCAGGTTTAATATCAAACGTCTGTCTTGGTAAAACCGAGAACCACTTAGGTAACTGTGCCGCCATTTTACGGGTGATATAGCTGGCTTTTTCTAACAAATCGCGTTCAGAATCGGTATAGAATCGGCTGTCGCTACGCAGAAATTTAATAAAGTCTTTAAAACTGCCGTTAAAGCCAACTTTATCGATAATCGCCTGCATTTCACCACGGATGCGTTTAACTTCATCCAGACCAAGCTGATGAATTTCATCCGCCGTCATATCTGTGGTGGTATAAAACTCGATCAAATATTTGTAATATTGTTTACCGCCCGGTAACTCACTAATGCCCACCACCTTACGACAATTCGGCATATATTCCTTGGTAAAGAAATCATAAAACTTCTGATACTCAGGAATGACTTTTTCTTTAATCAACGCCGTAGTTTTTTCGGTAAAATATGCTTTATCCTGCTGGGAAAGGTTTGTCGGCATATTAGCGATTGGCCCGTAAAAATCACTTTGAGTAACATCACTGACAATATGCTTGCTAATGCTGTTTTCATAACCTTTAAAAGTTTCACAGTAGTGGGTATGACCCGCTTTAATCGCCGCGGTTAAATCTGTAATATGTTCCTGATTGTAACGTGGAAAATCCGCCAGACTAATCAAATAATTTTCATAGTCTTTCTTGGTTAAGAACGACATATTAGCCGGCGCACCGGCAAAATAACTGTGAAAGCCGCTGTAATAAGTGAGCGGATAGAAATGATCTAACTGCTGATAACTTTTCGCTTCCGTTTGGCGCTCATACTTAAACAAACGGTAAGTAACCTGCTGCTCAGGCGTCAATTGCGCTAACGCAATAGTGTCTAGCTGCTCTAATAATTTTTCATTATAGGCCTGGCGACGATCGCGACCGCGCTTTGACATTTCCGGCAGCTTGCCGTTCATTCGAAAGGCATCCGGGTCTTTACGGAAAAAGATCTGTTCCTTATTCGCAGTTTGCCAATGCTGTTGTAATAACTGCTCAAAACGCTCACTGGCGGTTAATTCAAATGCGCTAGCTGCGTTGGCACACAAGGCTGCAATGCCAATAGCAAGAAATTTCATATGTTTCATTTCAACACCTGTTGTTATTTTAATTAGCTATAGTGTAATGAAAAATGCCGGAATAAGTCTAATCAGGAGCCGCAAAATATTGTCGCTAAATGTAAAGCTATTTACGCTAATGAATCCAAAAGCGCTTTGTGATAATTTAGCTCTTCCGTTCTAAGTAACAGAAACAACCATGATTAAACTATCCAGAGCAGGCTGGAACAACATTATTATTTTTGGCGTGATGGGCTTTATTTTGTTGATCAATGCTACCCATGATAACGTTTTCACTAGTAACACCGCTAAATCACAGCAAGATTACCTGTTCGGCGAACATGGCGTGATTGTCGCGCTAACGATCAATCAGCAAGTCAAAATTGAACGCATTGGCAATAGCTGGCGGGCAACCCCGACGGTAATTAACGGTCAGCCATTAGAGCAAATGATGTTAAGCTGGCAGCAGCTCGAAGGTGATGCGATTGACGCACCTGATAATATCGATCCTCAGTTAGGCCTGATAGTTAGTGTCGAGCTGGCAGGGCAAGCCAACGCCGTGGTGTTATCGGTGCATGTAGAGCAACAAAAGCTCTTGCTCTACCATCAGCAGCAGCAGCAATGGTATGCTTTTGCTTTGCCAATTTATCAACAGTTGCTACCCGAGCAAGTGTTTAACAGCTAACTAACATAAATAAGAGACAAAAAAATGAAGCTTTGCGCAATATTATCAATGGACTGTTTAGATGATTTTGAAAGCTACGATAATTTAATCGAAGCGCCGTTGCTGACATTGGGCTGGCAAACAGAAACCATTTCCTGGCGGGCAAAAAATGTTGACTGGGATAAATATCATGCAGTGATTATCCGTACCCCTTGGGACTATCAGGATGATGCTCAGGCGTTTCTTAAAGTACTCGAGCAAATCGAGCAATCTTCTGCGCATCTGGAAAATAATCTCAGCATGGTGCGCTGGAATATCGATAAAATTTACTTAAAGGATCTACAACAAAAAGGTGTCACTTTAGTGCCAACGCTTTGGCATCAACGCTTAGCCGATAACCAACTGACAGCGGATGATATCGGCCATTATTTTGCCAAACTTAATTGCCAGCAGTTAATCATCAAACCTAGGATCAGTGCTAACGCTGATAATACCTTTTGGCTCAAAACACACGAAATTGAAGCCAAGTTACCGGCGATCAACCAAGCGTTTGCCGAACGCAATTTAATGGTGCAACCCTTTATGGAAAACATTATCAACGAGGGCGAGTACTCACTGTTTTATTTTAATGGCCATTACAGCCATGCGATTTTGAAAACCCCGAAAAATGATGATTTTCGCGTGCAGGAGGAGCACGGAGGTCAATTAGCCACAATAGAGCCGGAAGAAAAATTAGTCGAACAGGCTAATCAATGCCTGGATGCCATTGCCAAACAGCATCAGATGCCATTATATGCCCGAGTCGATTTTGTCCGCCATGGCGAGCAATTTGCGTTAATGGAAGCAGAGCTAATCGAACCTTCACTGTATTTTAATATGGACGAACATTCGCCACAGCGTTTTGCTCAAGCATTTGTCGAACGAATGAATCGCCTTAGCCTCTAATAATCCTGAGATAGAAAACGAAACAGCCATGCCAGAATTACCCGAAGTAGAAGTGTGCCGGCTCGGCATCAGCCCACATGTGTTAAACCAACAAGTGGTTAAAGTCACAGTGCGCCATAAACAATTGCGCTGGCCGGTGCCTGATGAAGTGCAGCAACTGGTTAATCATAAAGTTGAAGCGGTCGAGCGACGGTCAAAGTATCTGTTACTAAAATTTTCCCACGGCACCTTGCTGTTACACTTGGGAATGTCAGGCACCGTCAGAATCGTCGATACCAGTGTTGCGGTGAAAAAGCACGATCATTTTGATCTGTTATTTGAACATGGCAAAATTTTACGGCTCAATGACCCAAGGCGTTTTGGTGCAGTTTTATGGTTTGAGCAACATCAGGATGAACAAGGAATTTTGACTAAGCTCGGGCCAGAACCACTGAGCGCTGATTTTAATTCGGATTATCTCTATCAAAAGGCGCAAATGCGCAAGGTGCCGATCAAAAGCTTTTTGATGAATAATCAAGTAGTGGTCGGCGTCGGTAATATTTATGCCAATGAAGCGCTGTTTCAGGCCGGAATTTTACCTACTACCTTAGCGGCAAATATCAGCGAACCGCGCTTTGCCCGCCTGACCGAGATCATCAAGCAAGTGTTAACAGCTGCGATCAAGCAAGGCGGCACAACATTAAAAGACTTTACCCAGTCAGACGGTAAGCCCGGTTATTTTGCACAAGAATTAATGGTTTATGGCCGGGCAGGAAAGCCGTGCGTTATCTGTAGCACACCACTGGAAGAAATTCGCCAAAGTAATCGCAGTTCGGTGTTTTGTCCAAACTGCCAAACAGATTAAACATCAAAAGCCATCTGCTAATTGTCAGCTGGCTTATCGAGTTGCTGAATCTCAGTGAATTGTTCTTTAGTGATCGGATAAATGTGTTTGATCATGCATTTCATTTCAGGTGAATCAATCGCTGATATCGAATCAAAACGGGCATGCAATATGTTATTTTGCCCCCGATTGACTATAATGGCCTGTGCCCAGGGAATATCGCGACAAAAGCCGGAAAGTTCCACTAAAAACCGGCGCTTAGGCGAAGACGACAGAATAATAAAATCGTTGCTTAAGCTATTCCAGCCATAAAATTTAAACGAATTGACCTTATCGATCACCTTAAGCGGATTAGCGGTAATATAATCACGCAGCGCCTGATCTTTTTCTGCATACTTGTTTACGTTATGTCCGGCGCATGCGGTTAATATCAAGCCTAAGACAATAAGCTGTAGTAACTTCATTTTCACCTCCCAACACTGTATAAAATCTAAAGTATAGATTAGCCTGAATCTTAGCTTACTTGGCTAATTTTGCGACCAATGCCTGTTGCACTACCGGATGAACAAACTGACTGACGTCACCCTGATGTAACGCCACTTCCTTAACTAAAGTAGATGAAATAAAGGAATTTTCTTCCGCCGGCGTTAAAAAGACACTCTCGAGTTCTGGAGATAAACGGCGGTTCATATTGGCGAGCTGAAATTCATATTCAAAATCCGATACTGCGCGCAGGCCGCGGATCAAAACATTTGCTTGGTGCTGTTTGGCAAAATCTACCAACAAGCCACTAAAACCAACCACAGAAACATTAGCTAAGTCTTTGGTGACTTCTTCGAGCATTGCCACTCGCTGATTTAAGTCAAAACATGGCTGTTTGCTTGGACTCGCCGCCACGCCAACAATGACCTGAGAAAATAGCTGGCTTGCCCGTTCGATTAAATCGGTATGGCCATTGGTGACCGGATCAAATGTGCCAGGATAAATTGCTTTTACTGTCATGATGTTATTATCACTTTTCAATCAATATCATTTATTGTACTAGAGCGTGATGGATTGACAACTAAGTTATCTAAAGCGTTTAAAGTATTTACTCAAAAAAGGCTTTTAATCCGGCAATCTTTGATAGTATGATAGACAAATCGACTAATTAACCAGAAGTATAAGAGCATGAAAACTCGCGATAAAATAATTCAAGCCAGTATAGAGTTATTTAATGAACAAGGTGAGCGCAACGTTACCACTAATCATATCGCTGCTCATTTAGGAATTAGTCCCGGCAATCTGTATTATCACTTTCGCAATAAAGAAGACATTATCCTCTCGATCTACGAAGAATACGCCCGTAACCTGCTGTTAGAAATATTTCCTCAAGTTAACCCTGAAATGAAACCACTCGATACCATAATCCTCTATATGGATGCGGTATTTCAGGCGTTAATGAAGTTTCGCTTCTTCTACGTTAACCTGCCTGTATTACTGGCAAAAAATCCATTGCTGCATGAAAAATACGTTGAAGTGCAACACACAATATCAAAACGTTTAAGTGAAATGCTGATCTCATTGCGTGACGCTGACATGATGGATTTTGAAGATGATGAACTGGCAGATATCGTTAGTATTTTACGTCTGATCAATACCTTCTGGTTAAGCTTTTACCAAACCCAAATTGAAAATGCGGAAATTAACGATTCGGTGTTTTTTGAAGGGGTGTTAAAAATTTTAGTATTACTGCGCCCTTATATCACAGAATCTGCCAAAGCCGACTTTCAAGAAGCGCGCAGCATGTACCAGCAACGCCATCAGGATGCACTAAGCACTGCTTAGCATTGTTTTAATTAACACCTGTAGCTCGACCGAACGATGTGAGGCTCGACTAAATAATTCGGTGATATAGTCTGAAAAAAGACCTCACGAAATGACGCAACAAAAGATGCGCCTACTCATTACCCAGCTAAATAGCCTTCCATCAGCTGTTGCCAATTGTCCGCCTGCCAATGAAAATTATCGAGCTTGCCGCGCTCTTTATGAAATGACCTCAGTAATCTGTCCATGTTCTGCTGCTGCCAATGCTGCGCCGGAACGCGCTTTTCTCCCTGATCAAAATCGATCAGCCAAATTTTATTGTGGTTGTCGATTAAAATATTATGGGCATTAAGATCATGATGATAAATGCCATTACGATGAAAAGCTTGGATACACCTGCCAATCGCCTGCCAGGTATCAACTCTCAGTTCCTGCTCGCTAAGCATGGCAACCAAGTCCTTTGCCTGGTTAATGCGTTCGATAATGATATCGGCTCGGTAACTCAAACCAGATCGGATAATGCGATAAGCGACCGGTTTTGGCGCCGGTAATTTTAGTTCAGCCAGCTGGGTTAATAACGAAAATTCTTTTGCTGCCCGCGTATTTTGATAGCCGCTAAACAAATAACTGTCATGCACTAGCTTGCCGATAAGCCCACCACGGTAATAATGCCTTAATACCCAGTCCTGCTGCTGCTGGCGAATAAAATAGGTGGTGCCTCGCCCTTGTGCCGTACCGGTAATTGCTCCCTGCTGCCGCCAATACTCTGACTCAAACATTTGGCTGTTAAATTCATCCACCAGATTCGCATCATAAAGACAATAAAGCCTGTCTTGTTGAAAAACTTTTTGCTGGCAAGAATTTACAATTTGTGATGAGTTCAAGATAATAGCGCCTAGTTAGAAATCTTATCCTGATATATTGTGGTGATTCATTGAACCCGGGTCAATTAGCTCAAGTAAATAATTTATGCCTTTTACGGCTCTCCGCCATTGGCGATGTTTGCCACGCCGTTGCTATGGTACAACAAATTCAGGCGCATTGGCCGAAAGTAAAAATTACCTGGGTGATAGGAAAAATAGAAGCGGCGTTATTACAAGGCTTGCCCGGTGTTGAGTTTATAATATTTGATAAAAAAGCCGGATTTAAAGGTTATCAGGAACTACGAAACAACCTTAAAGGTCGAAAGTTTGATGTCTTACTGCATATGCAAGTGGCATTACGCGCCAGTATTGCCAGTTTATGTATTCCGGCAAAAGTCAAAATCGGCTTTGATCATTTTCGCGCTAAAGAAGGCCAATGGCTATTTACTAATAAAAAAGTTACGCCACTTAAAAATCCCCATGTCTTAGAGGGCTTTTTAGGTTTTGCTCATGCACTTGGCGTACCCAGGCAATCACCAAGCTGGGAAATGCCAATAACCGATGAAGATCTGCTTTGGGCGGGGGAAATCTTAAGCACAGATAAACCAGTAGCCGTGCTGGCGCCAGCGGCCAGTAAGGCAGAGCGCAACTGGCATAGCGAAGGCTACGCCAAAGCGGCGGATTATCTGATAGAGCGCGGTTTTAACATAGTGCTCTGCGGTGGCCCAACAACCTATGAA
>CAZUHQ010000001.1:8905-41883 GCA_964620605.1 uncultured Thalassotalea sp. | reverse complement strand
ATGAAAAACTCTTAGCCGAAGAGATCCAAAGTTTAACCAAGCACAATTTGCACAACCTGGTTGGCAAAACCTCATTAAAACAATTGCTGGCAGTATTAAAGCTCGCCCATCTGGTGATAGCGCCGGATACTGGCCCTGCTCATATGGCAGTCACAGTTGGTACCCCGGTAATCGGCTTATATGCCCATTCCAACCCACAGCGCACCGGCCCCTATCTTTATCAAAATTATGTTGTGAGCTGTTATAAAGAAGCGATCGAAAAACAGCAAAAACTGCCGCTCTCTGAATTACCTTGGGGCATACGGGCAAAAGGAAAAGAGCTGATGCGCGCCATTACCTTTAACCAGGTCAAAGATAAGATTAAATTATTAATCAGCGAGCAGTATCCTGAGCTTTAACGTTTTCAGGCAAAGATCCGAGTAATGTCAGCAACGCCTGCACCGACAACTCACTCGCCCCCTGATTTGCTTGCACCACTTGATAAGCTCGCAGCCCGATAGCAGCCATTAACGGCGGATCTTGCAAGCATTCATCAACCACAAGATAAAGCGCTTCGACCATTTGCTCGGTTGATGATGCGGTATTAGTGTTGAGTTGTCTAATACCGTCAGCATTAATCAGCTGCTGCATTACCGCTTTAAAGTTTGCCATATCATGACCGACGACAATCGGCTTTTTAAATAACGCTGGCTCTAGCGGATTATGACCACCGATTGAGGAGAAACTCCCCCCCATAGTAACGATCTCCGCTAAGTCGCATAACGCCAGTAATTCACCTAGAGTGTCAATTAACCAGATATCAGTTTGCTCAGTTACTACAGTATTTTCACTGCGTTTAACAGCGGAAAACTCCTGTTGCAGGCATAATTGATATACCGACTCAAACCGCTCCGGGTGGCGCGGCACCAAGACTAACAGCAATTGCGGATAATGCTTTTTTAATCGGGCAAAACTGGCGAGTACCAGTTCTTCATCGCCAGGATGCGTACTAGCAACTAGCCAGATATTTCTTTGCCCAGCAATAAAAGCTCTTAATAACTGAGTTTTCTCTTTAACCGCATCACTCAGTTTTAAATCATATTTCAAATTACCTGACACCTGACATTTTTTAGCATCCGCGCCCAGAGCAATAAAATTCTCATTATTATCATTACTTTGCGATAAAATTTGCTGAAAGCATTGTAAGCTCGGTTTAATCAGCCAACTTAATTTACTATAACTCTTTAGCGAATCTGCCGATATCCGGCCATTAATCAATTGCAAGGCAATGCTACGCTGATGACATTGCGCGATTAAATTCGGCCACAGTTCAGTTTCCATCAACACCACGACTTTTGGTGCCAGGGCTTTTAAAAATAACCAACTACAGGGCCAAACATCTAATGGCAAATAACAGTGCTGCACCCTAGCGGCAAATAGTTTTTCTACTTGCGCTGAACCTGTAGGGGTAAAAGTAGTAAAAGTGATCACCAGATCCGGCGCCTGCTGCAACAACCGCTCGATATAACTTTTTAACGCTATCACTTCACCGACACTGGCAGCGTGAATAACTATGCCGCCCGTTTTAAAATTTGCATTCACCACACCCAAACGTTCTAAAATACGCTGACGATATTGAGGATGATTAATAGAACGCACCAGTAACACCACTATCAGCACAGGTAGCAATGACAGTAACAAGAGACGATACAGCAATAAACTAATAAAATAATGCACAAACAAACAGAGTTATTAAGTTATTTCGCTAGTATACTTTATTGCCCCCAGATACTTAAACAGCTAAATATTGCCACTAGCGTAGCACTAGCCGTTAGCTAAAGATTAAGTTACTCTAAAGTTATTATTTGTGAGATAAACAGCGTTCTAAGGTTTGATGATTTAAGGAAATATTTTGAACAAGACTCTTGCTATCAAAAGTAAACAGCTCATTTACAGCACTTTATGTTATTTAAGCTTTAGCTTTATAACGATACAGGCACACCCTCAGCAAGCCGCTTCACAATCAGACTCACAATCCCAACAGCAATCCGTGGATGTTAATCAGGTCAAGTTTATGACCGAACAAAATTTTATGCTTGCCGGTCAATATTACGGCGGTAAAGAACAGCAGGGTGGTGTGTTATTACTACACGATTGTGATCACACCAGCAGCAGCTATACCGAACTCGCCAAACAGCTGTCAAACCTTGGTTTACATACCCTGGCATTAGATTTACGCGGCTATGGCGACAGTGTGTCCGACGATTTCTCCCACCTGATAATTAAAAGAAACTCCAAAGATATCAACACTTATCAGTCAGAATTCAGTCGCCTTACCTCCTATTGGCAAGATGATGTTAAGGCAGCCTATAATTATTTGCGCTCTCGCATCAGTAGCAAACATGAAATTGCGGTCGTTTCTGCCGGTTGCTCCGCCGCTCAAGCCATTTTTCTCGCGGAGAATATCCGTATCAACAGTTTTGTCATGCTGACGCCAATCCTCAACTATATGGAAAAAGAACATTTTAAAAACCTGATCGACATGCCAATTTATTTTATCGCCTCAATGCACCATACCGATACTTACCAAACCACTAGGGAATTATTTGAATGGAACGGCGACAATCGCTCAACCCTGAAATTATTTAAGGGCACTCGTCAAGGGCAATCGTTATTAAGAGGAAACTATTTTTTAGCACATGATATCGCGTTGTGGTTAAGCAGTACCTTAGCGCAACATCGTTAACCTAGCAGACTAGAATGAAAAACTATGTTCGATAAGTGGAAATAATAAAGGGCGTATAATTTTTCAGTTTAACCGCTTAATAAACTGAAAAACGATACGCCCTCTCCCAGAGAAAAGCTCTGCCCTGCGACAAAAGCAAGGCAGCAATGTATTAGAGGTTTGACTCAACAATACGCTTCATATCTGTCATATAACCGCGTAGTTCTTTACCCACTTTTTCAACACTATGATTGCGGATCGCTTCATTGACTTCAATTAAACGCACATTATCTACGCCGTTCGACGCTTGTTTTAAGCCTTCGCCTAAGTCTTCCAAAGTTAACTTGCTGACAAACTCCGCCAATAACGGCTGCGCAGCATGGGTAAATAAGTAGTTGCCGTATTCCGCAGTATCTGAAATGACCACGTTCATTTCATAAAGCTTATTGCGGGCAATACAGTTGGCGATCAATGGCGTTTCATGAAGCGACTCATAGTAAGCCGATTCTTCGATAATGCCGGCGGCCACCATAGACTCAAACGCTAACTCAACACCTGCTTTCACCATGGCAACAACAAAAATACCTTTATCGTAATACTCTTGTTCGGTAATTTCTTGCTGACAATCAGGTGCCAGTTCAAACGAAGTTTCTGCGGTTTGCGCGCGCCATTTTAATAAATTGGCATCATCATTCGCCCAGTCTTCCATCATGGTCGCAGAAAAACGGCCTTCGATAATATCGTCCATATGTTTTTCAAACAGCGGGCGTAAAATGCCCTTTAACTGCTCCGAAATATCATAGGCACGAATTTTCGCCGGATTCGACAAACGATCCATCATGTTAGTGATGCCGCCGTGTTTTAAGCCTTCGGTGACAGTTTCAATACCGTATTGCAATAATTTACGTGCATAACCGGCATCAACACCCAGTGACAATAATTGCTGATGTCCCAGCACCGCCGCGGTTTGCAACATGCCACAAAGAATGGTTTGCTCACCCATTAAATCTGATTTCACTTCAGCGATAAACGATGATTCAAGCACCCCGGCGCGATCGCCGCCAGTTGCCGAAGCATAAGCCTTGGCAATCGCCAAACCATTGCCTTGCGGATCGTTTTCCGGATGCACGGCAATCAAAGTCGGCACACCAAAACCACGCTTGTATTCCTCGCGTACTTCGGTACCCGGACACTTAGGTGCTACCATCACTACTGTGATATCAGGACGAATTTGCATGCCTTCTTCCACAATATTAAAACCATGAGAATAGGCCAAAGTTGCGCCGTGTTTCATATGTGGCATGACCGCAGTAACCGCCGAGGTATGTTGCTTATCCGGCGTTAAATTTAACACCAAGTCTGCCTGAGGAATTAATTCTTGATAGGTACCAACTGTAAAGCCATTTTCAGTGGCCCATTGCCATGACTGACGCTTCTCAGCAATCGCCGCTTCACGTAAGGCATAAGAAATATTTAGTCCTGAATCACGCATGTTTAACCCTTGGTTCAGACCTTGGGCGCCACAACCAACAATGACAATATTCCAGTCTTTTATAAAATTACAACCGTCGCTGAATTCCTCGCGTTTCATAAAACGACACTTGCCTAACTGGGCCAATTTTTCACGTAAACTCAGGGTATTAAAATAATTACTCATGTTTGATTCCTTTGCTCGTCTGCGCCGCAGAGCGATATAAATAACTTGTCAGCCTTTCTGACTTACCCTTAGCTTAACGCAATCCTTATATTGCTTAAAATGATATATTTGCATTATTATATTGCATATTATGCAACAACCTTTATTAACCGCATGGAACAAAAATCATTGGCGATGTTTTGCCATTTGGCGCAAAGCCTGCACTTTGGCAAAACCGCAGAAGCCCACCATGTTAGCCCTTCGACCTTAAGCCGGGCGATTCAGCGTATTGAGTCGGAAGTCGGCTGCGATTTACTGTTACGCGATAATCGCTCCGTTGCCTTAACCGAAGCCGGCAAACAATTTCTACAATATGCTCAGCAGCAACAGCAGCAATGGCAGCTACTGCAATTAGCCCTGAGCGAACAACAAACTCAACTACAAGGGATACTGCATCTTTTTTGCTCAGTAACCGCTGCCTATAGCCACCTGCCGCCGTTACTCGACAGCTTTCGCCAGCAACATCCATTAGTGGAGATCATGCTAACGACCGGTGATGCCGCCGATGCGTTTTCTCAGGTGCAGCAACAATCCGTCGATCTCGCCATCGCCGTCAGGCCAGAAAACTTATCCCGAATGTTTTATTTCCAATCACTGGCGCAAATTCCACTGGCTGTGATTGCCCCAACCATGAACTGCCAGGTACAACAACAGATCAAACAAGCCATTATTCCCTGGTCTAAAATCCCGATGATCTTGCCGGAACACGGGGTTGCAAGAAAGCGTTTTGATTACTGGTATCGCCGCAGACAACAAGGAAAACCACAAATTTATGCGACAGTGTCAGGGCATGAAGCGCTAGTCAGCATGGTGGCGCTTGGCTGTGGCGTTGGTATCGCGCCGAAAGTGGTTGTTGAAAACAGCCCGGTCAAAGACCGGGTGCAGTATCTGGAAAATGTCGGTGAAGTCGAACCATTCGATCTCGGTATTTGTTGTTTAAATCAAAGCCGCGAACAAAAACTGGTGCAGGCATTTTTACAAGCGATTAACCCAGATTAAATCATTTATTTTAAACGTATCAGCTTTATGTGATTTTCATCACAAATGCTTTCCAGTGACATTAAATCAAACTCCTGTTTACTCACAGGGCTGTACCAATAAGGAATTTCGTACACCACATCAATTTCAACAAATGAAAACTTGTATAGATTAAAAAAGCTTTTGTGCTTATAAAAAACTTTTCTCACACCTACTAGTGATGTTACTTTTTTACCAGCAGTGATAGTTAAATTACTAAAGTTGACATTAATACACTTTGCTGAAAAGTAATCTTTAATCAGATAATAAACAGTTATCGGTGGAACTAACAACCCTACATAAATCAAAATAGTTCTTCTGAACATCGTCGGTTCATGGTGCCATGTTTCTGGTGGAAAAAATATGTAATCTGCAACAAACAATATACTCAGAATGATATAAGGTGATTTCACCAACCAAAATTTTTTATGATCAAACATTAATTCCATGCGCTTTATCTCTATAACTATTTTAAGGCGAGCCTAATCATTTCAAATTAAACTCGCATAGCAATTTTACTCCTTAACAATACACTGTAAGCTGCCCCACTTTTAACTTTATGACCCTCTTTAGTAAAATCAGCTTTAAATCTAAATTTATGCTGTATTTTATTACCATCAACTTCCTTATATTTAACTTTCTTATCATCCTTTATCCCTTTAAAATTCAGAGTCAAATTAAGGTCAGCAAGACTAGTTACTTCATCAATGGAACAAATCCCATCTTCATTTAAATCATCCCAAAGATACAGTTTTTCATAAATCACGTCATTACTGTCAATATCACCATCATCTTCATAGTCAAACATTTTTAGGCCTTCCAGATCAGAGGCTAGTTTCTTAACGGAAAACAATGAAAACATAAATTCAGTTCGTTTATCGACAATCCCTGAACCATTCCAATCAGCAAATAAAACGGCATTGCCTTTTGTTGGCCAGCTAACATTATCTACTACTCCATTATTATCTACATCGAATAAAACATTACTTGCATCAAAACGTTTAAAAGCAACCCCATTACCATCAAGGTCAATTACAATAGGTGGTACTGAACAATAAGGAACTAATTCCCTCTTATGTGGAGGCAATGAAGCACAATATAAGTCTTGTACAGCATCTTCTGCTATTTGATAAATATTAGGAAGATTAAATTTAATATTAATATTTTCCAGCAAATCAACATGATTATAATCTTCAAGCTGTGAATCAAGATAGTCTTCCAGCCTAGGCAAAATAACTATCCCTGCAAATAACATTGCAGATGTTGTAACAATCACCGAACCACCAGCTAAGGTAACAACTCCTGATAATACAGCGCCCGCGAGTACTGTAGCTATTTCGCTTCCGGCATAGCCCCATTCATAATTAATAAGATGGTTTGTAATTTGAACACCGCTGTTTAAATATGTAATAAGCCTTGTTGCCTGACCATATGCAGCTTCTAACTTTGCGATCATTTCAGGCGATAAGTTGTATGTGTTCATTAGATACGTTATTAATTCTTTGGTTTGGTATAACGCCTGAATATAATCACCAATTTTTTCACCATCCCAAGGCGTTTTATCATATTCAGCTTCTAATTCTTTTTCAATTTGTGGCACCGTTAGATAATCAGGATATGGGTTCCCCGAAATCACATTGACCGACGCGTTATACTCATTGATATACCAATGTGAAAAATCAACTAAGCTCGATACTCCGCCATCATAATAATATGTCGTAGTACAATGGTAGGTTCCTTCAGGCGTTGGATTGCAAGTGGTTTCTTGTGCAGCCCAAAGTTCAGCTGAAAAGTGCATAGGTCAAGACATAACATTCTAAGTGCATTTTTTAAACTTGTTTTCATGTATTAATTTCCTTATTAGTTTTTGTTATTAAGTTTTATTTTGACATTAATTTACATACCTCTATTGGAACCTCCTTGTATACGCTTAATTATCTTGATAATAAAAAACAATGCCATACAAATGAAAATATCATTTGTTTATAAACTAAAAATACCAGTAAAGATTGTTTAATTTTCGGTTGGTAATAATTCGAGCGACGCAAAACACCAAGTCAGGCAAACAATACTGATACTTAACCCTTTAGTAATGCCAAAATAGATAGACACAGGCTTTGCGATAAAAAAATATACTACCAACGTAGGTAATAAAAAAATAAAGGCTTTTTTGATATTTAAAGACATTTTGAAAGTTTCATTACAACTTTCACACACTTTATTTTTACCAAGAGAGTTCAATGTCTTTGAAAATAATGAGATTTTATAATTACAATGCGGGCACTTCATGTTTACATCCTGTAGTATACTTCTTCCATGCGACTCAAATTATCACATTAAATTTTTTGATACAAACAGAAATATTTTCAAACTTTAATCTCTCAATATTATAAAAAATCACTGAGAACTAAACCGATACCGCCTCGGTTAAATGTCGTAAAATTCTATCCATGGCACGGTACGACAGCGCTTCAATCAGGTGAGGATGTTGAATATTACGCTCGGCTTCCATATCCGCCAAGGTTCGCGCAATTTTTAACAGCTTGTGGTGAGCCCGGGTTGATAAGCCGAATTTTTCTACCGCCAGTTCCAAAAACTCGTTATCGTCTCCGCTTAGGCTGCAATATTGGCGGATCTCACTACTGGCAAGCTGGGCATTAGCTTTTCCTTGTCGGCTCAGCTGAATTGTCCGGCACTGTTGTACCCGCTGACGGATTTGCTGGCTGCCTTCACCTTTATCCGGGTGATTGCTCCACATGCCCCGCGGCAATCGGGCAACTTCGATCTGAATATCAATTCGATCAAGAAATGGACCAGACAAACGATTCAGGTAACGTAAAACTTGCTCCGGAGTACTGCGTTTGTCGTTGTAAAAACCGGTCGGACTCGGGTTCATCGCTGCGACTAATTGAAACTGCGCTGGATAGGTTTGCTTGTGCAGAGCACGGGAAATCGTCACTTCACCTGATTCCATCGGCTCCCGCAGTACATCCAGCACTTTACGTTCAAACTCCGGCAGCTCATCCAAAAACAGCACCCCGCGGTGCGCCAGAGAAATCTCGCCAGGCTGAGGCTGGCTACCACCACCAACCAAGGCAGCTGACGATGCGGTATGGTGTGGCGCACGAAATGGCCGGGTCAGCCAGGATTGATTGTCGATATTTTGCTGACTGATCGACTGAATCGCCGCCACTTCCAATGCTTCCTGCTCGGTCATTTTTGGTAAAATCCCCGGTAAGCGGCTGGCCAGCATGGTTTTTCCGGTGCCAGGCGGACCAATAAACAGCAAGTTATGGCCGCCGCTGGCGGCAATTTCCAACGCCCGTTTTGCTAACGGCTGACCAATCACATCCGCCATATCCAGTTGTTCACTGGTTTGAGGAGCTGACAAGTGCTGGCCGCTTACCAGCGGCAAGGCCTGCTGTTTTAAAAAATGCGGATATAACTCGCGTAAATGCCGCAGCGCAAACACTTTGGCATCACTGACCCAACTCGCCTGTTCGGCATTTTGGTAAGGCAATATCAGTGCGCGTTGTGCCTGCACGCACGCTAATGCCATCGGAATTTCCCCAATTACCGGGCGTAATTCACCCGACAGCGCCAGTTCACCGGCAAATTCATAATGTTCAAGATCATTGACCGGCAGTTGTTCAGATGCTGCCAGAATGCCAATGGCAATTGGCAAATCGAAGCGACCGCCTTCTTTCGGCAAATCGGCAGGTGCAAGATTGATAGTGATGCGTTTCGCCGGAAATTCATAGCCGCAATTAATCAGCGCACTACGCACTCTGTCTTTCGATTCACGAACTGAGGTTTCCGGCAAACCAACAATATTAAAAGCTGGTAGGCCATTAGCGAGATGTACTTCAACTGTAACCAGGGGCGCGTCTAATCCGATACGCGCCCGCGAATAGACTCGGGCAAGCGACATAAAATTCCATTTTCTAATTCAATCCCTAAAAAAAGTGTAGTTAGCATTTAGCAAATATGCGAACCCGGTAAATTAAATTTTCTTGTTTTCAAGTAATAACCACCAGCGGGTTATAACCAAAAAAAGTTTTGCAATAAAAAAAACACTAATAAAAAAGCTTGCACTATGAATTAGAGCTATGATACTAATTTAATAAGGCTAACAAATGGCCAAAAAATTTAATAAAGTTTCAGAGATTTTGCATATATAAAATGAAAAAATTTAGCTTAGTGATTATTAACATTCTCGTCGTGGTGATTATTAAATCGTCGCGGGGTCGTTTGTTGAGCTAAAGAAAACTCACTGGAAATAAACAAACCCCCGCTCCGAAAGGACCGGGGGTTTTTCATTTTAAGGCAATTAACTTTTTACATCGATAAAGCAAACACAGCAAAAGGAGCAAACTGTTCAGATTCACTGATCAATGTTTTTGAATAGTTAATAAAAAAATGACTAACGAGCAACAACACACAGGTGGTTCACTACTGTTTGAGGTAATGCAGCAACATGGCGTAACCGACGTTTTTGGTTATCCCGGCGGCGCCATCATGCCAATTTACGATGCCTTATACGACAGCAGCGTTAATCATTTCCTTTGTCGACATGAACAAGGCGCGGCATTTTCTGCCGTTGGCTATGCCAGGGCATCAGGCAAAGTTGGGGTATGTTTAGCGACTTCCGGGCCTGGCGCCACCAACCTGATCACTGGGCTTGCCGATGCTTTGGCCGATTCCATTCCTGTGGTTGCCATCACCGGCCAGGTACCAACCGCCGCCATGGGCTCAGATGCCTTCCAGGAAATCGATATTTTTGGTTTATCGCTCGCCTGTACCAAGCACTCTTTTCAGGTAACCAGAGTTGATGATTTGGAAAAAGTATTGCACCAAGCTTTTGCCATCGCCTTAGAAGGACGTCAAGGTCCAGTATTAGTTGATATTCCCAAAGATGTTCAGCTGGCAAAAGTGACCAGCAAGCATCCGATAGTGTCACGGTTGAAAAATAAAGTAAATTTACCGCCAGCTAACGTTGGTTCTGCCATTGCCATGTTGAGTAAGGCACAAAAGCCTGTGGTTTACGTTGGCGGCGGTGTCGGCATGGCGAATGCCATCGATGAATTACGCGCGTTTATCGACACGACAAAAATGCCGAGTGTTTCCACCTTAAAAGGTCTGGGCGCTATCGATGCCAATGATGAAAATTATTTAGGCATGCTTGGCATGCACGGCACCAAAGCCGCAAATCTGGCGGTGCAACAATGCGATCTGTTAATCGCTGTTGGTGCGCGTTTTGACGACAGAGTGACCGGTAAATTGAACAAATTTGCCCCGGATGCCAAAGTGATTCACTTTGATATTGACACCGCTGAAATCGATAAACGCCGCAAGGCAGATGCCCCAATTTTAGGGGATTTAAAGGTTAATTTACCGGCGCTGGCAATCCCGTTAGCGATCACCGACTGGCAGCAGCATTGTCAGCAAATGAAAACAGAATTCGCCTGGCGCTATGATCACCCAGGCAGCAATATTTTCGCGCCGGCGGTACTGAAAGAAATCAGCGATATCATGCCGTACAATAGCTGTGTGACTACCGATGTTGGCCAGCATCAGATGTGGTCGGCGCAGCATATGGCATTTGATGATCCCCGTAATTTTTTATCCAGCGGTGGCATGGGTACCATGGGCTTTGGTTTGCCAGCCGCGATTGGCGCCCAAATCAGCCGACCCCATGATTGCATTATTGCAGTGACGGGTGACGGTTCCTTTATGATGAATGTTCAGGAATTATCGACCATTAAACGTTTTCAGCTGCCGATCAAAATCGTGCTGATCGACAATGCCAAACTTGGCATGGTACGCCAATGGCAGGATTTGTTTTTTAACGGTCGTTTAAGTGAAACCGATTTATCGGATAACCCAGATTTTATCGCACTCGCCCAGGCATTTGATATTAAAGCCAAGCAGATCACACAAAAATCAGAAGTTGCGGCGGCTATCGATGACATGTTCAACCATAGCGGCGCTTATTTATTACAAGTAAAAATCGATGCCAAAGACAATGTCTGGCCGTTAGTACCGCCTGAAACTGCTAACGATAAAATGATGGAGACCCACTAAGATGAACCACTATCAGTTGAATATCCATGTTGATGATAAGCAAGTAGTGCTTGAACGGATTCTACAGGTCACCCGTTATCGCGGTTTTTTAATTAACGGCATCGAAGCTAAAGTCAATACCGGCACCCATATCGGCACAATAAAACTACAAGTGAGCAGCGAAAGACCGATTGAACTGTTAGTCGATCAAATCAATAAACTGATCGACATCAAAGATGTCTCAGTAGACAATAACGCACTCGCGCCAACAGCGCGCAAAAAAGTTATACTAACAAACGACAAGCACCCTGAAATTTACCCGGCTTGATCATCATTTATTAATGATTAAACCACAGAGAATTAGGAAAAAATAACATGGCTAAAGTAAGTGCAGAACTCATTTGGTTTAACGGTGAACTCATGCCGTGGCAGAACGCGACAGTACACGTTATGAGTCACGCATTACATTATGGTTCATCAGTATTTGAAGGTATCCGTGCCTATAAAACCCATAAAGGCACCTGTATTTTTCGTCTGGAAGAACATATCAAGCGTTTATTCGATTCGGCAAAAGTCTATCGCATGACTATTCCATACACCCCGGAAGAAGTGATGCAGGCCTGTAAAGACGCGGTAGCAAAGAACAATCTGGAATCCGCCTATTTACGCCCGTTAGCATTTTTAGGTGATGTTGGCATGGGCTTGCGTCCACCTGCCGATGCCGAGGCAGATTTAATGGTCGCAGCCTTTAGCTGGGAAGCCTACTTAGGTGCCGACGCCATCGAAAATGGTGTTGATGTAGGTGTATCAAGTTGGAACCGATTAGCGCCGAACACTATGCCAACTGCAGCGAAAGCTGGGGGAAATTACCTGTCTTCACAATTAATTTCAATGGAAGCAGGTCGCCACGGTTATACCGAAGGTATCGCGCTTGATGTTAACAACATGGTCAGTGAAGGCGCAGGGCAAAACCTATTCCTGGTGCGCAACGGCGTTATTTACACCCCGTTTAGCACAGCGTCGATTTTACCTGGATTGACTCGCGATACCGTGATGCAGCTTGCAAGAAAACTTGGTTATGAAGTGAGAGAAGAACCGATTTCTCGCGAGTCTTTATACCTGGCTGACGAATTCTTTATGACAGGTACCGCTACTGAAGTCGTTCCGGTGAAAACCGTCGATGGCATGCCGGTTGGCACTGGTTCTCGCGGTCCAGTGACTAAAGCGTTACAGGAAGCCTTCTTCGGCATGTTTAACGGCAATACCGAGATCGATGATGCCTGGTTAGCACCGGTAAAATAAACGATTAATAATAACTAGGAGCCAAAATTTCTGGCTCCTCAGTTTTATTAGTAAAGCTGGTTGTTCTGTCAGCTTTACTAATAAAATTGAAATGCTCAAATGGATACCACTATGCCTAAATTAAGATCTGCCACCTCGACTCAAGGCCGCAATATGGCGGGCGCTCGCGCACTTTGGCGCGCCACCGGAATGACTGACAGCGATTTCGGCAAGCCGATTATTGCAGTAGTAAATTCATTTACTCAATTTGTTCCCGGTCATGTTCACCTAAAAGACATGGGGCAGCTGGTAGCAGGTGCAATTGAACAAGCAGGTGGTGTCGCAAAAGAGTTTAATACCATTGCCGTTGATGACGGTATTGCCATGGGTCATAGTGGCATGCTCTATAGCTTACCATCGCGCGACTTAATCGCAGATTCGGTTGAGTACATGGTCAATGCTCACTGCGCTGATGCCATGGTATGCATTTCGAACTGCGATAAAATTACCCCAGGGATGATGATGGCAGCAATGCGGCTAAATATTCCGGTAATTTTTGTCTCGGGTGGACCAATGGAAGCTGGTAAGACCAAGCTTTCAGAGCAAATCATCAAGCTCGATTTAGTGGATGCTATGATCCAGGGCGCCGATCCAACAGTGTCAAATGAGCAAAGTGATCAGGTGGAACGTTCTGCCTGCCCAACTTGCGGTTCATGTTCAGGTATGTTCACCGCGAATTCAATGAACTGTTTAGCGGAAGCGCTAGGATTAGCCCTACCTGGCAATGGCTCTATGCTGGCAACCCATGCCGATCGCGAACAATTGTTTTTGCGCGCCGGGCGAGAGATCTTAAATTTAACCAAACGTTATTATCAGGATAACGATGAAAGCGCACTACCTCGCAATATTGCGAACAAAGCGGCATTTGAAAATGCCATGTGCCTGGACATTGCCATGGGCGGTTCCACCAATACGGTATTGCATTTACTGGCGGCGGCGCAGGAAGCAGACATTGATTTTGCTATGGCAGATATCGACCGTCTTTCCCGTTTAGTTCCACAATTATGTAAAGTGGCGCCATCGACCCAGAAATATCATATGGAAGACGTCCATCGCGCCGGTGGTGTAGTCGCGATCTTAGGTGAACTGGCACGCGCCAATTTATTAAATACTAATGTTAAAAACGTTTTAGGCGTAACACTGGATGAATTGTTAAATCAGTACGATATTAAACTCACTAATGATGCAGCGGTTAAAGATTTTTATCGCGCTGGCCCTGCCGGTATTCGAACCACGAAAGCCTTTAGTCAGGACTGTCGCTGGGACAGCCTAGACGACGACAGAGAAAATGGTTGTATTCGTGAATTAAAGCATGCGTATTCGCAAGAAGGCGGCCTGGCAGTGCTATCAGGAAATATCGCATTAGATGGCTGTATCGTTAAAACCGCAGGTGTTGCTGAAGAAAACTTAACATTTACCGGCCCTGCTCATATTTTTGAAAGTCAGGACGCCGCTGTGGAAGGCATTTTAAACGGCAATGTCGTTGCCGGTGAAGTGGTAGTGATACGTTATGAAGGGCCAAAAGGCGGCCCAGGCATGCAGGAAATGCTTTACCCAACCACTTATTTAAAGTCTATGGGCTTAGGTACCAAATGCGCGCTGATCACCGATGGCCGTTTTTCTGGTGGTACTTCAGGGCTCTCTATCGGTCATGTTTCACCAGAAGCGGCCAGTGGCGGCGCTATCGGCCTGGTGGAGCAAGGGGATATTATCCATATTGATATTCCTAACCGCATTATTGAACTGCAAGTATCAGCTGCCGAAATGGCACAGCGTGAAGCAGATATGTTTGCTAAAGGCAAAGACGCCTGGCAACCACTCGACCGTCAGCGCCCAATCAGCTATGCACTGAAAAATTATGCCATGCTGGCAACCAGTGCCGATAAAGGTGCAGTACGTAATCGCGCCTTACTAGACGGAGTTGCAGAGAATGACTGATGCCGAGCAGCAAGCGCTATTATCGACCCAGGCAACCCAAAAGCAGGCATTGGATTACTTAAGACGGATCTTGTTAGCTCCTGTTTATGATGTCGCGGTTGAAACTGAACTAACGCCGTTAAATAAACTCTCAGCGCGTTTAAACAATCAGGTGTATTTAAAGCGCGAAGATCAACAGCCGGTACATTCGTTTAAACTACGTGGTGCCTATAGCAAGCTGGCAAATTTATCGGAGCAGCAATGTATTCACGGCGTGATTGCCGCATCTGCCGGAAACCATGCTCAAGGCTTGGCACTGGCGGCGAGCAAACTTGGCATTAAAGCCACGATAGTGATGCCGATCACCACACCGGAAATTAAAGTCGATAATGTCCGCCGTTTTGGCGCAGAAGTGCGTCTGGTCGGCAAAAGCTTTAATGAGGCACAAGCAGCATCGCTAAAATTTGCAGAAGCGGAAAGCAAAACCATTATTCACCCGTTTGACGACGTTGATGTTATTGCCGGCCAGGGCACAGTTGCCAAAGAACTTCTGCAACAACAGCCAAAGGCCGATGTGGTATTTATTCCGGTCGGCGGTGGTGGCTTACTTGCCGGCATGGCGGTATATCTCAAGCAATTGCAACCTGAGATTAAAGTGATCGGCGTCGAGGCAGAGGACTCCGCCTGCCTCAAAGCGGCATTTGAAAAAGGACAGCCAACAGATCTCGAACAAGTCGGGCTATTTGCCGACGGCGTCGCAGTTAAACGCATCGGCGAGCACACCTTTGAGTTGATCAAGCAATATTGTGACGAGGTCATTACCGTTACTACCGATGAAATTTGCGCATCGATAAAAGATATTTTTGAACATACCCGAGTGATCGCCGAGCCTGCAGGGGCATTGTCGCTCGCAGGTTTACAAAAGTACTGCCAAACCAGTCCAGGTGACGAATCTCTGATAGCAATACTCTCTGGCGCAAACATGAACTTTCATACCTTGCGTTATGTTTCCGAGCGCTGTGAACTGGGTGAACAAAAGGAAGTGGTATTAGCGGTCACTATCCCCGAACAAAAGGGCAGTTTCAGACAATTTTGCCATTCCCTGCAGGGGCGAGTGATCACTGAATTTAACTATCGCCACGGTTCACGCACCAGTGAAACTGATAATGCCCATGTCTTTGTCGGCGTTCGGGTCGCAGATCATCAAGAGCGTCAACAACTGATCGACTTGCTTGAACAGCAAAATTATCAGGTGAATGATCTGACGGATAATGAGCTGGCAAAATTACATGTTCGTTATATGATAGGCGGACAAAATCCAGTGAAATCACAAGAGCGAATTTTCCGTTTTCAGTTTCCGGAATATCCGGGGGCATTGGAAAAATTCCTTGATACTCTGGGTGAGCGCTGGAATATCAGCCTGTTCCATTATCGTAATCACGGTGCGGCCTTTGGTCAGGTACTGGCAGGTTTTGAAGTGAATAATGAAGGCTCACTCGACTTTTTTAATCACCTTAAAGACTTAGCCTACGAATGGCAGGAAGAAACCAGTAACCTGGCCTATCAAACCTTTCTTGCCTAAGCCAACCTCCAGTTTATTTACTCTCTACCTTGTAGTGCTTGACATAATATGTCACACACTGCATAGTAGAGCTGCTGTTGAATATTCGACAAAGAAAATAATAATCAAGGAGTTTATATATGCTAAACAATGGATTAAGCACATCAGCGCAAGCAACCGCGGCGCAAACTAAACAACATTTGCCAAAAGTCGCAATCGCTGGGGTGGTCATCGCCGGTTTGTGGATGGCATTTTATACCATAGACGAAGGCCATGTCGGCATAGTAAAACGCTTTGGTGAAGCCACAACCCAAGTCAATCCTGGACTACACACTAAGATCCCATTTGCCGATACTATCGAAGAGCTGGAAATTCGTACCCGGAAAAATACCGAATCATTAAAGGCTTCAACTTATGAGCAAATGCCAGTCACTGCCGAGGTCTCGGTAAACTGGACTGTGATCCGCCCGGAAGCCTTTGAACTTTATAAAAACTATGGCGGTCTCGATCAGTTTGAAAACCGTATTCTCGATCCAAGACTCAGATCGGCAACCAAGGATGCACTTGCCCGCTTTAAAGCCGAGCAAATCGTGCAAAATCGCGGTCAGGTGATTCAAAAAATTGAAGAAACGCTACTTTCGGCGATGACAGATTTCCCGGTTAAACTCGACAGTGTACAAATTGAGAACCTGGTACTGCCACCTAAATACCTGCAAAGTATCGAAACCAAACAAACCGAGAAAAACCTCGCGGCAGCCGAAAAGCATAGATTAGAGCGACAAAAACTCGAAGCGCAACGCGAAGTTAATACCGCAGAAGCAAAACGCGATGCCGAAAAAGCCCGTGCCGACGGTTCAGCCTATGCTATTACGACCGAAGCAAAGGCCGAAGCGGAAGCGATCAAGCTCAAAGGTTTGGCAGAAGCGGAAGCAATTAACAAGAAAGCCGAAGCAATAAAAGCAAGCAAAGTGCTAGTAGAATATGTAAAAGCTCAGCAATGGGACGGCAAATTGCCAACCACAGTGATGGGCAGCGGCCAGGATATTCTCTGGAATATGAAAGAAAAGTAATTGGCTATCGGGAGTTTCCCAACTAGCTAGCCAGCTAATGGCTAGCATTTTTGCCCATTGCCAGACAATGGGCTTTTTTGCTTAATCTTTATTAAGCTGATTTTCAAGTTCAGCAATTTTGACTTCCAGTTGCTCTAATTTTTCTCGAGTTTTCAATAACACCTGAGTCTGCACATCAAACTCTTCACGCGACACCACGTCTAACTGCGATAACTTGCGCTGCAATACGGTTTTGGTTTTGTCTTCAAAATCATTGGCAAGATTTTTTAAACTCGGCGGAATTGATTCTGTGACTTGCTTGGCGATT
This sequence comes from uncultured Thalassotalea sp., assembly GCA_964620605.1. GTDB lineage: Bacteria > Pseudomonadota > Gammaproteobacteria > Enterobacterales > Alteromonadaceae > Thalassotalea_E. The sequence continues at coordinate 24,207 of CAZUHQ010000001.1, read as the reverse complement.
TCTTCAATTTTCTTGGCATTGATCATGGAGTTGACTCATTTATTCAATAATAGCCCTATTGTAATGCATTATACCGATTGAAATAAATATTTTTGCCAGAGGATAAAACAAGGTAAAATCTGCGCCCTCGTAATTCAAATTAGCAGTGGCATGAAACTCAATCCCGGACAAAACGAAGCAGTCAAATATGTTAGTGGCCCTTGCCTGGTACTGGCCGGTGCCGGTAGTGGCAAAACCGGGGTGATCTGCCAAAAAATCGCTTATTTAATCCAAAAATGTGACTACAAGGCACGTAACATCGCCGCGGTAACCTTTACCAATAAAGCGGCGCGCGAAATGAAAGAGCGGGTTACCAAAATGCTTGGCCGCGAATTAACCCGGGGGCTAACCGTATCAACCTTTCATTCTTTAGGTTTGGATATTGTCCGTAGAGAAATCAAAACCTTGGGATATAAGCCAGGTTTTACCCTGTTTGACGATCAAGACACCCTGGCACTATTAAAAGAACTTACTGTAGAAGAACTCGACGGCGATAAAGACTTATTAGGCAAGCTACAAACCATGATTTCTAACTGGAAGAATGATTTGCTACTGCCGGACGGGGCTATTAAAACCGCCGGTGATGCCGATACCGCGCTTTATGCGGAATTTTACCGTCGCTACCAACAACATATGAGAGCCTATAATGCGCTGGATTTTGATGATCTGATCCTGATCCCAACCCTGCTATTAAAAAATTACCCGGAAGTCAGAGAACGCTGGCGCAATAAAATCCGCTATATGCTGGTAGATGAGTATCAAGATACCAACACCAGCCAATATGAACTGGTTAAACTTATCACCGGCGAGCGCGGCCGCTTGACTGTGGTTGGTGATGACGACCAATCTATCTATTCATGGCGTGGTGCCAAGCCGCAAAATTTGGTGCTGCTTGGTCAGGATTTTCCATCGTTAAAACTGATTAAGCTGGAACAAAACTACCGCTCTAGCGGCCGAATATTAAAATGCGCGAATATTTTGATCGCCAATAACCCACATGTTTATGACAAATCATTATTCAGTGAGCTCGATTACGGCGTCGAACTCAGGGTAGTGCAGGCAAAAAATGAAGAGCATGAAGTTGAAAAAGTGGTGGGTGAGCTTATCGGTCATCGCTTTTTAAACCGCAGCCATTATAAAGATTATGCGATTTTATATCGCGGTAATCATCAGTCGCGCTTGCTGGAAAAAGCACTAATGACCAACCGTATCCCGTACAAAATTAGCGGTGGTACTTCATTTTTCTCCCGCGCAGAAATCAAAGACGTTATGGCTTATTTACGGGTATTAGTGAACCCGGACGATGACAATGCCTTCTTGCGTATCGTTAACGTGCCGCGCCGCGAACTTGGCCCGGTGACCTTGGAAAAACTCGGCACTTACGCCAATACCAGGCAAATCAGCATGTTTGCCGCCAGCTTTGAACTAGGACTGGAACAACATCTGACCGGCAAAGGGTTAGCAAAAATGCAGACTTTTACCCGTTGGCTGGTAGAAACCGCCGACAATGCCGAACGCGGCGATACCGCTGCCGTACTGCGATCGATGATCCGGGAAATTAATTACGAAGACTGGCTCTACGATACTTCGCCAAGCGCGAAAGCGGCGGAGATGCGAATGAAAAATGTCACTGAATTGTTTAGCTGGGTTACCCAAATGCTCGAAGGCTCTGACGATGAAGAGCCGATGACACTCGCGCAAATCGTTACCCGTTTGACGCTACGCGATATGATGGAACGCAATGAAGAAGAAGAATTTTCCGATCAGGTTCAGTTAATGACGTTACACGCCTCGAAAGGACTGGAATTTCCTTATGTTTTTTTAATCGGTATGGAAGAAGGTTTATTGCCGCATCAAACCAGTATCGATGAAGACAATGTCGAGGAGGAGCGTCGCCTCGCTTATGTTGGCGTAACCCGGGCTCAACGGGAGTTGATTTTTACCTATGCTAGAGAACGCCGCCAATACGGCGAAGTAGCCCGCACCGAAGTTAGTCGGTTTCTCTATGAGCTACCACAGGACGATTTAAATTGGGAAGTAACCCAGACGAAAAAAAGCCAGGAGCATAAGCAGGAATCCGCCCGCAAAGGCGTCGCGAACCTGCGAGACTTGCTAAAAAACAAACCCGCCTCCTGATAAGTTTTTGAGTTGCGCATCCGCGATACCAGTTTCGCGGATGCGTAGATTGACGCTCCAGTAACTATCTCATATAGTTGATTACAATAGACTTCAATAAAACTAAGCTTCGCCAATGAATTTAGCAGCCAGCTTCTCTCAGATCAGCTGTTTTGCTCACTGCTTGGGATCAACTTAGTTTCATGCTCGATTAACGTCGCTTCAATAAATGACACAAAGCCGTTGAAGTTATTGCCTCCCCAGGCTCGCTTTATTTTTACATCTTGTTTTGCGATATGTGTCGTCAGTTGTTTATAGTGCCCTTGTTGATAGCTATCACAACACTTTTTCACAATTTTATGTAGCTGGCCTTTACCGCGTAAACTTTCACGAAAGATCATCGAATAATTATTAATCAAAGGCAGCAACAATTCTAACTCCGCCTGATCACTAACCAGATCTTTAATACGTTGATATCTGGCGCGAACAAAATCTTCATTTTTTTTCGCAATTACCGCAATAGAGTCCACCATCTGTTTGCTTTCTTTTTTTACCTGGGTCGTTTCTTTTTTAACGAGTAACAGCTGTCGATACAGGCTTTCTGCACGAAAATAAAAATAAATGCTGACGGCAACAAATATACCAATAATTACCAGACTAAATACCATATCTAAACCTATGTTTTGTAACTACTATACTCGGCTCGCGTCGACTCACTTAAACGAGATAAAAAGATATAAGGATCTATATCTTGAACATTCGGAGATTGGCAATCGTAACCAAGTTTCAGGGAAAACTCACCTAAATTAGCAAAAAATTGCACTTTTAACGCCTTGGTGAGTTGTTCAAAGGTTTTTCTCAATTGTTCAGGTGACTGATAAGGCGCAAGAAATAAATATTCTCCTTCATTGATCAGGCCGACCTGATCAAATTCCCCTTTGTGTTCATTCACGACAGTCGCTATGGTGCGAGCCACTTCATTGACCACTTTTTTACTGAACTGAAAGCGCAGTTCTTGCCAATTATCAATAGAGAAATAACCAACCGCTAACGGGTATTCAAACTTACGCGCCATTTTATAATAATGCTGATAAAAACTCTTGGTTTGTGACGGCGTCGCCAGGATATCCGTTGGCTTTTCAATTTCGTCATATTGTTGGTTCAACCTGATTGCCCTGTGTTTCAGCATGATACTGAGCAATAATAACAGCAGCAACACTATCACGATTACCAGGCTGATAATCAGGTGCTGTTGCTGAGCGAACTTGGCAGTAAACTGATTTTTCAGTTCCGTCTCGGCCGCCATATTTAACGACAATTCCCGGCTCTTTTCACTGGCAATATCATTTGCACCCAGCTCATTCGGCAGGTGCTGATAGGCATGATGAAAATGCTGATAACGCTCAAGGTATTTTTGCAGTGCATTATAGGCTTTTTGATAAAGCCCTTGTTGCTGATACATTTGTGCCTGATATTGATAAAAAACAATCTGCTCCTGAGTCAATTCTGTGCTGGTGAGCAGCAATTCCGCCTGAGTGAGATATTTATTGGCCTGTAGACTATTTCCCTGAATGTTAGTCAGCTGAGCCAAGCCCAGTAGCGTAGTAAAATACGGCTGGGGGACATTTTGGCCATGGAAAAGTTCGTTTGCCATTAACAAATGTTCAAGCGCCTGATCATATCTCGCCTGTTTAACTAGTACTTGCCCTAATCCCAGCTCAGCATAGGCGATGCGAATTGGCGCATTCTTCTGCTCGGCGTATTGTTTAGCACCATTAAAGGCGTGAAACGCATCATCTAACTGCCCAAGCTGTAAAAAACAACGAGCAATATTGGCATAGGTCTGATCGATATTAAATTTCTTATTTTGGTCAAACCTTAATTTCAATATTTTATTATATAGCTTTAACGCCGTTTGATATGCACCAAGATAAAAGTGCGCATTGGCAATCACCGCCAATAAATGAATATGATCGTTAAACTGATCATATTCCGACAATAGTTGCTGTACTTGTTGCAAATCCACCAACGCCAGTTGGTGTTCAGCTATCACAGCATTAGCCGTCGCCCGATAACCCAAGGCCTTGATCAATAATACAGGGCTATTAATCTCTTTTGCCAAAGCCACTGACTGATCAGCTATTTTCTTTGCCTGATGATATTTCCCTTTATAGTAATAGCCAGCAGCCACTTTTAACATTAACGATAATCGCAGCTTGTCATCAAGACCTATTAATGCTTCTCCATCTAAGGAAAATTGCAAAGATTTCGCCAAATCCCCCTTATTTAGCGCAGTATCGGCTAACAGACTAAAAACTTTTGCCAAGGTATTAACATTATAGAGCTCGCGGTTTCTGATCACTATCTGAGATAACTCCACCACATCCTGATAGGGCAAGGACTCGGGATCTGCCGAAAACAAAAGCTCAACCTGAGCAATACTTTTTTGAAGATCCGCAGGCTTTGCCTGATCGGCATAAACAAACTCAGCAAACAGGCAGACAAGCAAGGCCAACAGCAGTAATACATTGGGCTTCATTAACAAATTTTTTCCTTTATATTCATATTATTCCCTAGTACTGACAACGGCGTAACACAATAATTTATCATAAAGGTTTACAAGCCGTCTTCATAGCTTATAATGGCAAATGAGCTGCTAAAGCTCGATAAGGGCAAATCTAGTGAAAACTAGAGACGCAAAGTCACCGGTCTAAGGGGAAACCTAAGATAGCGGAACTACCGAATTTAGATATAGTGGGGGCTTGTCTATATTTTGCAGGCGCTAACTTATGATTCTCGACCCGCTTTGCGTGCTTCCCTTGTCCCTTTTTCCTATCTATTTCTAACATTACTGAAGTTATTTTTTCCTACTCCAACCATTTGTTTACATTTTATTAATATTATTTCGATATTAACGCTAGCACTTTAGCGTAAATTGCTAGAAAATAGGGAACATAACAATAATAAAATGTGCCGCGCTATTTAGAGGTTTGGAAGTAGTGAAATATCATGATTCCATTGAACAAGCAGATAACAAACTTGCGCTTGCCATCAAGCAATTGCAGCTTTGGCACCTGCCAGCCTCACCAATCAATTATGCCGTCAGTTACGAATATGTCACAGGTAAAAACACCGCGTTGATCGCTCAGATCAAACAGCATTTCTCTTTAGGGAAAAAGCTGGATAATTATTTTATCGAAGAGCTCTACCAGCTTTATATTCTCGGCCAGGGTAAATTTCGTGACGAAATCATCACAGAAATCGATGATCTTATCAATGACGTCCAGCAAAGCAGCGAGCACAATGTAAATTTCAGTAATAGTCTAATCAAGAAAATTGATGACAATATCACAGGATTAAAGTCTCACAATCGCGAGCATATCGCCACTGCCATTTTGCAAATTGAAAAAGCTGCGCTGTCGTTTAAGCAAAAGCAAAAGCAGCTGGCACAACAACTGGTAATTTCTAAGCAGCAATCTCAATCGTTGAAAAAAGAATTAGCGGATGTGAAAAAAGAAATTTATCTCGACCCTCTAACCGGCTTATATAATCGCAAAGCACTAAATACGCATCTGGAAACATGGAGTAAAGAAAACCCAAACAAACAAATTGCGGCAATAGTGATCAGCATAGATCAGCTATCGCAGATCAATCAGCAATGTGGTGCGCTGATCAGCGATGTTCTACTGGCGAAAGTCGCCAATAAAGTTAGCAGCTATGTTGGCGATAGCGGGCTGCCAGTGCGTGCTGGACAGGATGAATTTTTAATCTTGCTACCTGACGTCGAGCGTTCTGCTGCCGGTGAAATTGCTGAAAAAATTCGGCAAGGTGTAGAAAAACTGCGTTTTGTTAGTAGTAAATCAGGTATGCGACTACCGCAGATGACGATTTCAACCGTCGTCAACGACTTTAAGTTATCGCAAAACGTCCAAACCATATTGAATTACACTCGCACCCTGGTAATGGATATGCAACGCAGCGGATCAAATAAGCTTATGGTTGCTAACTAACCTCAGCTTCGCATTAGCACTATTTCTTATACAAACCTAAGGTTAACTAACCATAATAATTACCTTTTATTATCAATAACTCGCACCTGTTCAATCAATTCTGTCAGGGTTTGCTCAGAATAGACCTGAATATTGTGCTGACTTAACAAAGCAGCTGTTATTCCCTGACCTGCTATTTTTTCACCGCAAAAATGGCCGTTATATACCCATTGGCCGCCGCAAGACGGACTGGATTCTTTCAATAACGCAAAACGAATCGCATATTGTCGACATAACGCCAGCGCGGTTTGTGCTCCTTTAGTAAAGGCATCACTGACATCCGCACCCGTGACATCATATACCCGGTTATCTGCCTGATTAATTTCAGCTGGCGCCCTAGGAACAGGTAAACCACCGGCAACCTCAGGACACAAAACCACTAAACGCCCCTGCTGTTGCCACTTGGCTAACTGACGGTTAACCAATTGCTGGTGACCGCCATCATAGCGAACTTTCTGCCCGAGCAAGCAGGCACTGACTAATATTTTTTCCATGTTAATTCCCAGACAATTCAAGATAAAAGTTATCAATATTCATTTGAGCAGTTTGATCTTCTGGCTCAAGCCAAATCGATTCTGAATAACACTCAAAATTAAGGCTAAAATGAGATTGCCGCCACTGCAGGCGTACCACCACACGATCGGCACCTTCAATGGTTTCAATCCGTTGGCAATTGGCATATTGCTCAAAAAATTTTTCGATTAGTAATGCAATCTGTTCTTGCGACCAGCTTTGATTGCACGTTAATATAATATTCGCGTCAATTAACTCGTTGCATTTAATAATAAAATTAGCGGTCATTTGATCTAAGCCTAAGAAATTATCTTCATTGGTCTATATTACTAAAAAAGCGACGACAGCTTTGACCTTTTTGCCTATAATCAGCTTGGGCGTTAATTCTAAATATATTAAGAGAGAGAGACAGTTATGAAAAAAATTACTTTAGCGGTTGCTGCTACAGTGATGATGGCATCTCCTGCATTTGCCGGTGATATTGCCGCAGGTAAAGCAAAATCTGCTACATGTGCTGCTTGTCACGGTGCAACAGGTGTATCTGCAGTACCTATGTATCCAAACCTGGCAGGACAAAAAGAAGTGTATTTAACCAAGCAATTAAAAGACTTCAAATCAGGCGCACGTAAAGACCCAGTAATGGGCGCTATGGCAATGCCATTATCAGATGAAGACATAGCTAACCTTGCGGCATATTTTTCCAGCTTGAAGTAGTTTTATCTTTCTTGATAACCAGAAAAGGCGCCGAGTGCGCCTTTTTTTATTGCATTTTGTGTTCTTTGATCAGTGAAATAAATGCCTGACCATAGCGCTGCAATTTAGTCTCGCCAATACCACTGATATTAAGCATCTCGTTGTGCGTAATCGGCTGGTACTTTGCTAGTTCAGATAAAGTCGCATCATTAAAAACTATATAAGGCGGAATATCTTCGGCATCTGCCAACTCTTTTCTCAACTGCCTTAACTTGGCAAACAGTTTACGATCATAACTGGTCTTTTGCCCCGATTGCCGCCAGTAACTCGCCTGTTGGAGGCGAGGAGATGCCAGCATCAGGGCAAGTTCGCCTTTTAATATCGCGTGTGCCGCCTGGGTTAAACACAAGGTGGAATGATTTGCGATATCTTGTTGCAAAAAGCCAAGATGAATTAACTGCCTGATGATGGAGTGCCAATAACCAGGGGTTTTATTTTTACCTATGCCAAAGGTCGAAACCTGATCATGACTTTGTTGGCGAATTTTCTCTGACGATATTCCCCTCAGCACATCAACCAGGTAATTAGCATCCCCCTGCTGTTCAATGCGATAAACACAGGACAGCACTTTTTGCGCAACTTCCAGACCATCAAATAAGCTTGGCGGATCCAGACAAATATCACAGTTACCACAACCCTGTTTGGTATACTCGGCAAAATAATTAAGCACTAACTGGCGGCGGCAGGTTTGCGCCTCGACAAAACCGGTGATCGCCTGAAAGCGCTGTAATTCAACGTGACGACGTTGTTCATGCTCACCGGATTCTATTCTTTGTTCGATGCGTTTCAGGTCGTTTTCATCATACAAAAACAGGGCTTCTGCCGGCAAGCCATCACGCCCGGCTCGCCCAATCTCCTGATAATAGGACTCTAGAGTTCTCGGCGGCTCAAAATGAATAACAAAGCGCACGTTCGACTTGTTGATCCCGAGGCCAAACGCTACCGTAGCGACCACCACCTGGATATTATCTTTGGCAAAGCCTTCCTGAACAAAATCGCGAATTTCACTCTCCATCCCCGCATGATAGCCAGCAGCGTTAATACCGACACTTGCCAGCGCTTTCGCCAGCTTCTCCACCTGCCAGCGACTGCTGCAATACACTATGCCAGATTGCTGCTGACGTTTTTTGATATAGCTGATAATTTGCTGGGTGCCCTGATACTTATCTGCCAGGGTTAAGCGAATATTGGCGCGATCAAAGCTGTCTAAATGAATATAAGGGTCGTGCAATCCCAGCTGCTGCAAAATGTCTTTTCTGGTAGTAACATCCGCAGTTGCAGTTAATGCGATAACCGGCACATGAGCAAACTGCCGTTTAATATTATTCAATCTGGTATAAGCGGGGCGGAAATCATGACCCCATTGCGAAATACAGTGCGCTTCATCGATGGCAAACAGCTTAATCGGCAGTTCTTGCAAGCCCTGAATAAAATAATGATTCGTTAAGCGCTCCGGCGCGAGATAAAGTAAAGTAATTTCACCCTGCGCCAGTTGTTGAAAAATTTGGTTAATTTCTGCCTGAGTCAGGCTGGAATTGATAAACGCCGCCTTGATGCCCTGGCGTTTCAAGGCATCTACCTGATCTTTCATCAAGGCGATTAACGGCGAAATTACTATGGTGATGCCAGGTAACATGGTCGCCGGTAACTGATAGCACAGGGATTTACCGCCACCGGTTGGCATTAACACTAGACTGTCGCGTCCGGCGAGTATTTGCTCAATCACCGTCTGTTGACCAGGGCGAAATTCACTATAGCCAAAATAATGCTTAAGGTTAGCTAATAGAGTTTCTTGGGAGTTTTGCGGTGTCGCTACTGTCAAAATATAAGGTCATTGGTTTGAAACCGGGTCATTTTACCCGATAATTAATAGCGAGTAATAAAATTTCTTTCTTGCCAGGTTCGGTGATATGCTTAAATCTCTACTCATCTGACCAGACTAATTATGGATCAAACCCAACTTTTTAAACAGATTGCCCAGTTTTGGAACAATGATATGCCATTTAACCAATTACTTGGCCTGGAAATTAAGCACTTTGATACTCAGCGTTCTGAAGTGCGCTTTCTCTGGGATGACAAGCTGATTGGCAACCCGATACAAAAAATTCTCCACGGCGGCGTTACCGCGTCAGTATTAGACTTGGCTGGTGGCGTAGTGGCGGCCGCCAATATTATCGATCAACTGGACGATTTATCACCGGAAAATATCCACCAGAGCTTGCGTAAATTAGGCACCATAGATTTACGCACTGATTTTCTCCGCCCCGGCAGAGGTAGAGAATTTATCGCCACCGCTCATATTATCAGGAGCGGTAGTAAAGTTGCAGTTGCCCGCATGGAACTGCACAACGAGCAAAATGATCATATCGCCTTTGGTACCGGCACTTATATGGTTGGTTAATAATACCAAACTGCAAAGCTACTTACTGTGCATTTGGCTTTACAGCCAAAGCAGATAACTGTTCAGCCGTTTGCTGAGCTCCCCGGAAGAAATGCTATAATGCGTTTTTCTCCAAAGCCATCACAAGCATGACTCAGCAAACTCAACAAGACGTTAAATCCGGTGTTATTAATGCCATTTCAGCCTACTTGATGTGGGGTCTGGCACCGATTTATTTTAAGCTACTACTTGCGGTATCCCCGGACGAAATCATGGTACACAGGGTCGTCTGGTCATCGCTGTTACTATTGATTATCGTGATTGTCACCCGAAAATGGCCAGCCTTTATCGCTATCCTCAAACAGCCGAAACTGCTGACCAAACTATTAATAACGGCAACGATTCTCGGCACCAACTGGTTTCTCTTTATCTGGGCAGTCAATAATGACCATCTACTGGATGCCAGCCTGGGTTATTTTATTAATCCGCTGTTTAGTGTCGCACTCGGGGTGATCTTCCTCGGTGAGCGTTTAAGAAAATGGCAGCTGTTGGCGGTATTACTCGCGGTCAGCGGGGTATTGATTCAGCTGATTTCTTTTGGCTCATTGCCAATAATTTCCCTTGCCCTGGCCGGAACGTTCGGCATTTACGGTTTATTGCGAAAAAAGCTGCATGTCGACTCATTTATCGGCTTATTAATAGAATCTCTGCTGATGCTGCCAATAGCGATCGCTTACTGGAGTTTATTTGTTAGTAGCGATACCAGTAACCTGTTCAATAATGGCATGGGCATGAATTTTACTTTACTGCTTGCCGGTGTCGTCACCACAGCGCCCTTATTATGTTTTACCGCCGCGGCAAAACGCCTGACACTGTCTACCGTCGGTTTCTTTCAATATATCGGGCCAAGTATTATGTTTATCTTAGCAACTTTCTATTATCAGGAACCGCTGGCACTGGCGAAACTAACTACTTTTGCCTTTATCTGGGTTGCACTGGTGATCTACAGCGCCGATTCCTTTAACGCTCATCAACAAAAACGCCGACTGATAAAAAGTAATAGTTAAATAAGGATAATAATAACAGAGGAAGTCGTTCTGGCTTAGGTAAGCACTTGCGGTAGGGTGATAACAAATCGGGCACCTTTCATCGGCTCACTGCTGACCTTGATATCACCATGCAATTTCTGCTGAATGATGTTATAGACAATGTTCATCCCTAAGCCGGTGCCGCCACTGCTGCGTTTAGTAGTAAAAAACGGTTCAAAGATGTTTTTCAGCACTTCATCATCCATGCCTTTGCCATCATCGCTATATTCAATTTCAATGTCATTTGGCAGCTGTGCAATTCGAATGCTGAGGTTGCCGCTATCGCTGTTTTCAAAACCATGTTTCAGTGAATTAGTCACCAAATTAGTGATCACTTGTGCGACAGCGCCCGGCACAGTTTTCACCTTGATGTCTTGCCCACCATGATATGTATACTTGACCCGGTAACGCTTTAGCTCAGCCGACAGGGTTTGCATTACTTCATTAATATATTCAGCGATATCAATTTCCCGGATCTCCCCGACCACCTGATCGGCGGCGACCTGTTTAAAGTTATTCAGCAGTTCAATCACCCGATCAAGGGACGACATATTTAAGCTGGTTGCCTGTTCCATGGATTGCAAATAGCGCTCAAGCGTCGATTTTTTCAGGCTATTTTCGGCAAAGTCCCGCTTCATCTCCTTAGTACTTTCCAGTGCCGAGCTGGAAGAAGTAATGGCAATGCCGAGCGGGGTATTAATTTCATGGGCGACGCCAGCAGTTAATTTACCCAACGACGCCAGCTTTTCCGACTGGATCAATTGATCCTGCATTTCCTGTAAGTTGTGAAGTGTACGACTGAGCTGGTGGGTGGTTTTTTTATTTTTATTAAATAACCACACCACTAAAATACTGATAAATAACGCAATAAAAATAAGCACTGCCAATACCAATAAGTAAAATTTCTGTTGTTCAATGCGCGCCTTTCTCTCTGCCAGTTCCTCGTTCTTACGGCTGAGCTGAGCCCCCTGTAAATCAATTTGCGATTGCTGTTGTGCCAGTATTTGACGGTTCGCCTCGATGCGTTTGGCCATCTGAATATTGGCTTGTTCCTTTTCCTCCGCCAAACTTTGCTTTTGCTCGAGATCGGTTTTCGCACTCGCCAATTGCCCGACCAACTGCTGCAACTGCTGCTCTTTTAGTGCAAACGCTTGTTGCTGCTGTTCTATGCTGTCCTTTAATTTCGTTAACTCAAGCTGACGCTGATCCGCCACTTGCTGCCTCTGCTTAAGATCCTGATTAAGCTGGCTGAGCCGCTGGCTGCTTTGTGTTAATTCCTGCCGCTGCTTTGCCAACGCGCTATTGAGCGCCACTTCCCGTTGCCGCATTGTTTGCATCGCCAACTCGGTTTCCCGATAAAGTTCGGCAACATCGATTTCAGTACCACCTAGCAGCAGCAATTCGGCAGACATTTCCAGTTGCTCAAAAACGATATTGGATTTATTGACTTCAAAACTGATAGCAGAGGTCTCATCATTAAACAGCAGATTAATCATAATGCTGTGTTTATCTGCGCTGTTATCTGTCACCAGCAAAGTTGAAGTTCGCCGTAAGTCAGTGGCAATCAGCGAAATATCCATATCAGGCTGTACTGCGACAAATACCAGGTCTGCCGCTTTTGCCTGTTCGGTATTATTGACCAGTTGCACTGATATTGGCTTGCCTTTTACCAGGCGAGTGCTTAACGCCTGATTAATAGTGCGATAAAACGCTGCATCTTGATAGATCGCGAGGACAAAGTGTTTTTTATCTTGTTCTTGCGGCCATTTAACATGCTTTAAAAAATTGAATAAATACGCCGCCTTGATCTGTTCACTGCTCAGTTGCTGTGCAAAAGTTAAGCTCGATACTATGCCGATAAGTAACATCAACAGGTAGCAACAATATCTTAACCATTTCAATTGCATCAAAAATATTAACTCTTACATTAGGTATATGCCTGAAATACTCTACTTATTTTTGCCCGACAAAGCACGTTTAAATTTCACTTAACGCCTACCCCTTTAAAGTGGGGTCAAATTGGCATAGGCTACCACCAGCCATTTACTGCCAACGTCGGCAAAATTCACCTGCACCCGACTTTGTGCGCCATTTCCTTCATAGTTTAGCACTACTCCTTCACCAAATTTTTGATGTAGCACTGTTTGTCCTAATTTAAAGCCGGAATTTTCAAAGGTTTCCAGTGTAATTGTATTGGCAAAGCGCCCAGTAGACTGCGGCCTCGCGACCTGATTTTGCAAGCGTATCTCATCAATACAATCATTGGGTAATTCTTTTAAAAAGCGGCTCGGGCTGTGATATTTTTCCTGGCCATATAAGCGCCGACTTTCCGCATGGCACAAATACAACTTTTCCATCGCCCGGGTCATGCCGACATAACACAGGCGGCGTTCTTCTTCCAAACGGCCAATTTCTTCTACTGACTGCTGTGACGGGAACATGCCTTCTTCCAGTCCGGCAATAAATACCAGCTTAAACTCCAAGCCTTTCGCCGAGTGCATGGTCATCAACTGCACCGCAGGCTCGTATTCATCCGCTTGAGATTCCCCAGACTCTAACGCCGCATGAGTTAAAAACGCGGTTAGCTGACTTTGTTCTTCCATTAACTCAGGATCCATTTCAAAAGTCTGGCAGGCGGTCACTAATTCATTTAAGTTTTCAATCCGCGCTTCAGCCCGTTCACCTTTTTCCGCCTGATACATCGCCTTTAAGCCACTGTGCTGAATCACAAAGTTCGCTTGTTGATCAAGATCCAGATTACAGGAATCATCTTCCAGTTGTTCAATCAACTCAATAAACTGTTTGATCACTTTGGCGCTGCGACCTTTTAATTGCTCATTTGCCAGCATATTCTGACAGGCCTGCCATAAGGTGACTTCCATACTGCGCGCCGCATCTCGCACCAGAGATAAAGTGGTATTGCCTATGCCTCGGGTTGGAGTGTTAATAATACGTTCAAACGCCGCATCATCGTCTCGGTTATTGATCAGTCGTAAATATGCCAGCGCATCCTTAATTTCCTGGCGTTCAAAAAAGCGCAGACCGCCATAGATGCGATAAGACAAATTCGCCTGCAATAGCGCCTCTTCCAGTAAGCGCGATTGAGCATTACTGCGATATAAAATCGCGACATCGTCTAACGAATCTTCGCTCGATGCCAAATCCCGCCTTTGCCAGTCAGTAATGCGCCCGGCAATAAAACGTGCCTCATCAATTTCATTAAACGCGCTATAAACAGAAATTTTCTCGCCAGCGTCATCCTGAGTCCACAAATCCTTGCCCAAGCGATTGTTGTTATTGGCGATCAACTTATTGGCAGCATTGAGAATATTGGCGGTTGAGCGATAATTTTGCTCCAGACGTATGGTTTGTGCACCATCAAAGTCTTGTAAAAATCGCTGAATATTCTCAATTTTCGCGCCGCGCCAGCCATAAATCGACTGATCATCGTCGCCAACTATCATCACCTTGCTTTGCTCGCGGCCGAGCATAGTCAGCCAGGCATATTGAATGGCGTTAGTGTCCTGAAATTCGTCCACTAATAAATGAGAAAAACGCTGCTGGTAATGTTTAAGTAAAATCGGATGGTTAAGCCAGAGTTCATGGGCACGCAGTAATAACTCGGCAAAATCCACTAAACCGGCACGGTCACAGGCATCCTGATACGCCTGATAAACCTTAACAAAAGTTTCTTCGGTTGGATCATAATGCGTTTCTATGTGCTGTGGCCGCAAGCCTTCATCTTTCTTGCCATTGATATACCACTGCATCTGTTTCGCTGGCCAGCGCTTTTCATCCAGATTCAGCGCCCGCACGACACGTTTGACTAATCTTAATTGATCGTCGGAGTCCAGTACCTGAAACGCCTGTGGCAGATTCGCTTCCTGAAAATGCATCCGCAGTAACCGGTGTGCCAAACCATGGAAAGTGCCGATCCACATGCCGTGAACATTACCACCTACCGCCTGTTCAACCCGGGCGCGCATTTCCGCCGCCGCTTTGTTGGTAAAAGTTACCGCGAGAATGCTATGGGGAGAAACGTGTTCGACCTTCATCAACCAAGCGATGCGCTGCACTAGCACCCGGGTTTTACCACTGCCAGCGCCTGCCAGCACCAGCATATTTTGCAGCGGTGCAGCAACGACATCACGTTGTTTATCGTTTAAAGAATCAAGCAGTTCAGAAACATCCATAGCAGGCAAACTCTAAGAAAATAGCTGTCAATAACAAACGATTATATCAAGCCTTGTAATTCAGTAACATCGCTTAATGTTAACGTCGGCAATATCCTTAACGGTTTGCCGACATCGTAGGTAGAGATCCAGGCGGCTTGGCAACCAAAACGGATTGCGCCAAGCACGTCAT
>CAZUHQ010000001.1:0-8895 GCA_964620605.1 uncultured Thalassotalea sp. | reverse complement strand
CTCCGGTGGTGCCATGGCGCGCATCAAGAACAGGTTGTAACCAAAGGGTGGGGTTAAGTAGGCAATTTGGCAGGTCACGGTGTACAGCACGCCGTACCAAATGAGGTCAAAGCCAAGCGCGTTCACCAAGGGCACATACAGTGGCGCCACAATCACCAACATGCAGCAATTGCTGCGGTGCCAGATTAAATTGCTGGCAGGCACGGCGAAACATGTCCTCATCCGGTTTTTGTTTCAAACCATCACCGGCATGATAAATGGCGCTAAAGTACTGAGCTATGCCGATCGCTTGGGTATCGACATTGCCATTGCTGATCGCGATCAGCGGCCAGCGCTTTTTTAATTGTGCTAGTAGTTGGTGAACATCTGTCGGCACGGAAAAATCACTGCGTTGGCTAATAAAATAATCCAGCGCCGATTGAGCGATAGTCGCAGCTTGTTGTTCGCTATAACCTAAAGCCAACAAGCCAAGTTGGTAACTTTTAAAGCGCAATGCACCGACATCATGCTTTAGCTCGGGCGCTAACATTAATGCCTGCTGACGATATTGAAACCAGAAACGATAGTCATAATCAAATGACGCAGCAGGCAATAAGCGCTGAAAATAGTCGATCATTTTGGCATCCGTTGCCATCATCACCGGATAGTTGTGATACAAGGTATCATCCAGATCAAAACTGATTGCCTCAAAGGCTGCTAATCGCCGATAAAACTGCATACTGAAATATTACTAAGTTATTTACTTAAAAACTTAACTAACAATTTGGCGACTAGTTTTCTAAACTGGCTGAGCAATAACGTATCCATGCGCGGTTCAAAATGCTCGGCATCCTGGCTACTGATCGCGAGAAAACCTAATTCTTGTTCTTGATGCTGCAACTTAATTAACACTACAGAACCCAAGCACTGACCGGCAAAAATCATTTCCTGCTCACTTTGCTGAATGCGGCCAAAATAATATTCTTCATTTGCTAGGCGATTTTGTAACACACCACCACAGTCTTTTTCTATCAGGCAAGTGTGGCTTAATTCCCCAGGCTCGGCTAACCAGAGTTTTAAATCTGCCAATGACAATAACTCTGTAGTGGCGCGGTATAAACAATCCAGTAATTCTGCCGCACTTTCGCAATCAATAAGCCTTAAATACAAATCACTATATAAAGTAAATAACTGCTCATTTTGATTGGCAATCGCCATTAACTGAGTGATTTCTTCTTCAAGACTATGAATTTTTTGCCGCAACTGCTGTTGTTGACGCTCAACCAGGGAGACTGTGCCTCTGTGTTGGTCATTAACCCTTAAGCTAGTTGCCAACTCGGGATGGCGATTAAAAAATTCCGGATCATCCTGTAAAAAGCTGACGATAATATCGTCAGTTAAGCTAATGTCTTCGCTTTGTAGCACTTGTTCTTGTTGTGTTTTAGAACTCATTGATTGTCTTTTCTTATTCATAGGTGAAATTGCCCGTCAAATACATGTACTGCGGGACCTGTCATTTTTACCGGACTACCCGGACCTTTCCAAAATACTTTCAATTTACCGCCTGGCAGTTGCACGGTAACCTGCTTCGCCAGTTTCTTCTGCATTTGGCCGATCACCACCGCCGCACAAGCACCACTGCCACAGGCCAATGTTTCACCTGTGCCACGTTCATAGACTCGAAGTTTGATAAATTCAGGTGAAACTACTTGCATAAAACCAACATTAACACCTTTAGGAAAGCGCTCATGGGCGGTTAATTGTCGTCCCAATCGTTCCACCGGTGCATTATCGATATCATCAACCGTTAACACACAATGCGGGTTGCCCATAGATACAGCGCCGCAGAGCACGGTTTCATCTTCCGTTAATAGAATATAAGTGCCTTCCGTTTTTTGTGCGGTAAATGGAATTTTACTCGGTTCAAACTGAGGCATTGGCATAGTAACTGTGATATTACCATCACGCTCTGCGTATAACGTCATCTTGCCAGCATGCGTCGAAACGCGGATTTTATTACGGTTAATTAACCCTTTCATTCGGACAAATTTCGCGAAACAGCGGGCACCATTACCACATTGACTAACTTCGCTACCATCGGCATTAAAAATACGGTAATGAAAATCAAGATCCGGATCATAAGGCGGCTCAACCACTAATAGCTGGTCAAAACCAATACCAAAATTCCTATCCGCTAACAGCCGAATTTGATCATTGGGTAAATAGACATTTTGCGTGACATTATCCAACATTAAAAAGTCATTACCCAGGCCGTGCATTTTAGAAAATTTAACTAACATCTACATATCTCTACTTAAGGTAATGACACTTCACCTTGCCATAAACTTTCAATGCTTTCCCTTGACCGCACCACGTAAGATTGCTCGCCATCGACCATAACTTCAGCAGCACGAGGACGACTGTTATAATTCGAACTCATGGTAAAGCCATAAGCACCGGAAGAGCGCACCGCTAATAAATCTCCGGCTTCAATCGCCAGTTCACGATTTTTGCCAAGAAAATCACCGGTTTCACAAACGGGGCCGACGATATCATAGCACTGCTTGGTAAGCTCAGGCTTTTCCTTCACCGGGATAATATTTTGCCACGCCTGGTACAGTGACGGACGGATCAAATCATTCATCGCGCCATCGACTATAGCAAAGTGTCGATCCTGATTAGTTTTTAAAAACTCTACTTCGGTCACTAAAATCCCAGCATTGGCCATAATGGCGCGCCCTGGCTCGTAAATCAGGGTGATAGTTCTATCTGCCAGTTTATCGGCAATTGCCTTAGCGTATTCATTCGGATGTGGTGGCTGTTCATCTTGATAGCAAACCCCTAAGCCACCACCAACATCAATATGCGATAACACAATGCCAAGCTCGGCCAACTTATCCACTAATAATAAAACCCTGTCTAAGGCATCTAAAAATGGCGTAATTTCTGTCAGTTGTGAGCCGATATGGCAATCTATGCCTTTAACTTTGATATGAGAATAGCCCGCCGCTTTCTGATAAATGCTTAAGGCATCACTAATGCTAATGCCAAATTTGTTCTCTTTCAGACCGGTAGAAATATAAGGATGAGTGCCGGCATCGACATCCGGGTTAACCCGCAGTGAAACTGGCGCACAAATATCTAACGTTTGTGCGACTTGCTGAATGCGTTCCAGTTCAGCTTGCGACTCGACATTAAAACAATAAATGCCCTGCTCAAGTGCATAAGCAATTTCTTTTGATTTCTTGCCAACACCGGAAAATACCACTTTTGCCGGATCGCCACCCGCTTGAATGACCCGAGCCAGTTCGCCTTGGGAAACAATATCAAAGCCGGAGCCTAAACGGGCAAGCACATTGAGCACCGCCAAATTACTATTTGCTTTGACCGCATAACAGACTAAATGTGGACGCTGACCCGCCGCTCGATCAAAGGCATGCCAATGGCGTTCAATCGTTGCTCTGGAATAAACATATAACGGCGTGCCATAAGTTTGTGCCAGCTCGGCAACCGGGCAACCTTCAGCATATAACTCACTGGCTTTACGATTAAAAAAATCCACAACGTTTATTCCTGTTGTTCATTATTATCTGCGACTTTATCCTGGCTATCCTTAGTAGTGGCTGGGGCTTGTTTTGTTTCCTGATACAAAGGACCCGGCATACCACAACCGGATAACAAGCTAAAGCCTAAGAAAAATGTCAAAATAATTGAAGTTAGTTTACGCATTTTTGATTAATTCGATTTTTTTCCCATGATAGACGTTTTATAATCTGATGACCATCAAATACCAGCTAAACAAAAGCGATTCATCAACTTTTTAGCAAAAGGGCGAACAAATGAACGATACCCAATACAATTTAATGGCAGATGAGCTGTTATTAGCATTAGAAGAAGCCATCGAAGATTGTGGTGTAGATATTGATTATGAAGGCGTAGGCGGTATGTTAACGCTTACTTTCAAAAATTCAAGCAAGATCATCATCAATAAACAAGCGCCTCTGCATGAAATTTGGGTCGCGACAAAATTCAACGGTCACCACTTTCATTATCAAGATAAGCAATGGATCGACAAACGCGGCGGCGATGAATTTTGGCAATTTATTTCTCAAGCCGTCAGCATTCAGGCAGAAGCAGCAATTGAACTTAGCGCAGCATAAACAGGATTTATAATGACACAAACAACTGTACGCATTGCCACCCGAAAAAGCGCTTTAGCACTATGGCAGGCAGAATACGTAAAAGCAGAGCTTGAACACTTTCATCCAGGTATTAATGTAGAACTGGTGCCTATGACTACTAAAGGTGATGTCATTTTAGATACGCCATTAGCAAAAGTGGGCGGCAAGGGACTTTTCGTTAAAGAGCTGGAAGTCGCCATGCTGGAAAACCGTGCTGATATCGCAGTACATTCAATGAAAGACGTGCCAGTAGAATTTCCTGACGGTTTAGGGCTGGAAGTGATTTGCCCCCGAGAAGACCCGCGCGATGCCTTTGTCTCTAATACCATTGCCAGTTTTGCTGATTTACCTCAAGGAGCAATTGTTGGCACTTCAAGTTTGCGTCGTCAATGCCAAATCAAAGCTCTGCGTCCTGATCTGGAGATCAGAGATTTACGCGGCAATGTCAATACCCGCCTAGCAAAACTGGATAACGGTGACTATGACGCCATTATTTTAGCCGCTGCCGGACTCATTCGCTTAGGCATGCCAGAGCGCATTAAAGCCTTTATCGAACCGGAAATCATGTTACCAGCCAATGGTCAGGGCGCCGTTGGCATCGAATGTCGCACCGATGATCAAACCATCAAAGCATTACTAGCACCGCTGGAATGTGTAGAAACTCGCACCCGAGTGCTGGCAGAACGTGCGATGAACCGAGCGCTAGAAGGTGGCTGTCAGGTACCCATCGGCAGCTATGCACAAATCAAAGGCGACACTATTGAATTACGCGGTTTAGTAGGTGCGGTCGATGGCTCACAAATTATCAGCGATCAGGTAACAGGTCAGCTTAACCAGGCAGAGCAATTAGGGTTGGAATTAGCAGAAAAGTTATTGGCTCAAGGCGCTGATGCCATCTTAAAACAGGTCTATGAACAATAAACTGCCCTATATTATCACCCGTCCACAAGCTCAGGGGGTGCAACTGCAACAAACCTTAGCTCAGGCGGGTATTAATGCTGTATGCCAGCCGTTATTTCACTACCAAGCAGCAACTGAACAAATCGCAATTGAAAAACTGCTCAATCAGTTTGCCCCGGCGGTGATAGTTTTTGTCAGCGTTGCCGCGGTTAATTTTGCTCATCAGGCTTACCCGCTTAATCAGTGGATCGACAAAGATATCACTGTGATCGCCGTAGGTAGTGCTACCCAAAACGCATTAGCAGCACTCGGCTTAAAGGCTATTTCTCCACAGCGTCATGACAGCGAAGGCATGTTGGCGCTAGCTGCACTCAGTGCCGAACAATTAACGAATAACAACAAGATATTAATAGTACGAGGCGACAGCGGCCGAGAATTGTTGTCGTCACAGTTAACGGCTCGCGGCGCAAATGTGCGTTACCTTGAAAGCTATCGAAGAATGTGGTCTGATCTCTCTGCATCGTCAATTAAAACCTGGCACAGTAAAAAACTCGCGGGCGTCATTATTACCAGTAACGCTTTGCTCGAACGTGTAGTAAACTTGATCGATATTAGTGATAATTTCTGGCAAAACACATGCTTATGGCTAGTGGCCAGCGAAAGAATAAAACAAAATGCCGAACAACTTGGCATTAAAAACCTGATCAATTGCCACGGCGCCAGCGACCAGGCGATAACAACCACCTTGCTGAATATGGAATCTAAAAGATGAGTGACAACAAAAAAACAGCTGACAACAATGTGGAACAAGCAGCAGAAGAGCAGGCTTCAAATACTGCGTCACAACAGCAAGAAACGCCATCAGCAAGCTCGCTAAGCAACAACAGAAAAACCCTTAATACCGGTAAGCATTCGGCTAGCAACAAAATCTCAAAAACCGCAGTACTGGCGTTATTGATCGCACTTGCCAGTGCGACTGGCATAGGTGCGATTCATTATTTGCACACCAAACAAAATGCTAATCTGGGCCAACAAATACTCCTTCAAGCAGACCTAAAGAACCAGCAAACCATAGCGCAGTTCCAACAATTACTCAGTGAGCAGCAGGCAACAAACCAGCAATTAATTGCTAGCGCAGTTGCCGAACTGACAACTTCAAGCCAAACACACATTCAACAACTGGAACAGCAAATTTCCCGTTTTGAACAAAACCAGCCAAGCGACTGGTTGATTCACGAAGCTGAATATTTAACTCGCATCGCCGCCCGTACTTTATGGCTGGAACACAACACCCGTGCGGCAATCAACCTGCTAACCGATGCCGATAAACGAATTAAAGAACTCAATGATCCGCAGTATTTACCGCTTCGCCAACTGATCCGTCAGGATATTGAAACCCTGTCGCTGATGCCAACCCTAGACACCGAAGAAGTGATCCTGGAGTTACTGGCATTAAACAAGCAAATCCCACAACTTAGTCTGGCAATGGCTAAAGTTCCGAGCAGTCAGAACACAGAAGAAGATTTACAACTCACTGAAGATACTGCCGACTGGCAAAGCAATTTAGCCAAAACCTGGCACAAGTTCCTCGCTGATTTTATTACCGTGCGCCGCAGAACCGGCCAGGTAGAAGCATTAATGACGCCTGAACAACAGCAAAACTTAAGAGAAAACCTGTCATTAAAATTACAGCAGCTACAATGGGCGGCCGCTAAAGAAAATACACCAGTGTTTCAACAGTATCTCAATGAAGTGGAATCATGGTTAACGGAATACTTTGATCTTGGCCATTTAGCCACCGCTAAATTTTACCAGGCGATACAGTTGTTAAAAGATAAAGTGATCAGCTTTGATAATTCAGTCAGCTTAAGCTCTCATAGGGCAATCAGGAAAATACTCAACAGCAAAAATATGCCTGTTGCTAAGCCAGCAAAAGCCATAGAGTCGGAGCAAAAACAAAGTATTCCGCAAGAGAGCATGCCAGTGCCTGCGCCAGAAGAAAATTCGGCCATTGACGAAAATCTGCAGATTCAACAGCCAACGTTAAATAACGAGGAGGCTTAAGATGAAGCGCCTGATTATTTTACTGTTATTGTTTTTTGCCGCGGTCGCCATTAGCCCAATATTAATCGGCGAAAAAGGCTATATCCTCATTGCCATGGGCAACACCACAATAGAGTCAACCGTGGTCACCGCCAGCATTATGCTGCTGTTGACATTTATTGCGCTGGCGATGTCATTAAAACTGTTTAAAGGCGGCATTAGCGTTAGTTTATCCGCCTGGAATAAAATCGTATTTGCCGGGCAGCGTAAAGGCATCCGCCAGCTTAATCAGGGTATTGCCGCCTATGCGTTAGGAGATTATCAACAGGCCGAGCATCTGTTAGTCAAAAGTGCCGAGCCTTCTAAAGCGCAACAAATCGCTTATTTACTGGCAGCCAGTGCAGCCGATAAACAAGGCTTAACCACCAACAGCCAACATTATTTAAACCAGTTGCAAGAATATAACCAAAACCTGAAAGACGTAGGTTTAGAATCTATCTTGGTAGCTATCGATTTATTAATCAAGCATCAGGCCTATCCTCAGGCACGCGAATTACTCGACCAGCATCATAAACTTATCGGTCATGATGACAGATTATTAGCCCTGGAACTCGATTTAAGCCTGATCGAAAAACGCTTTAGCTATGTTGTTGAGCAGTTAAAATTAGCGCGTAAAAGCAAAATATTTAGCGAGCAACGCGTTGCAGACTGGGAAGCCCAAGCATTTTACGGCACTTTTAATGAACAAATTGCCAAGCAGGATACTCAGGCTCTACAGCAATACTGGGATAATCTCGGCCGTAAAATCAAACAGCGAGCAGCCGTTGTACTGGCCTATTGTAAAGTATTAGCCAAACACAAAATCCATCAACCATTAAGTAAGATATTATTACCTGTGATTAAAAAAGGCAGTAACGAGCACCTACTCAAAGCAATACGTCAGCTGCCGTTAACCCATTGCGACGAACTGATCCTGGCGGTGCAAAAGCACCTGCACTATGATCAGCATAACGCGAAATGGCTCAGCACACTCGCCCATCTTTGCGCCGCTGACAGGCAATGGCCAACCGCCACTAAGGCTTTTAACACCCTGGTGCATCTGCCTGGCCAGCAATACGATAAAATCGATTTGCTAACTTTTGCCAAAGTACTGGAGCAACAAGGGGAGCTAACCAAAGCAAACGAAATATTAAATAAGGCCTTAACTTCTAGTAATAGGGCTTTAGTCGCGACGGATTGAAAACAAGGCTGCCAGCAAAAATAGCCAAGTCTATTCATTCTGATTTCAATTAGATAATCAGTACCATTTCAACCTTTTTTGAAATAGCTGAAGGCTGCCAATTTTCAAAGTAAGCTGACATTTTGCTTGACTAAAACATAAACAAGAACTATTATCACTTAGGTTAATATTGCGTTTGAGGTTAAGTAGTAAAATGTACGTTTGTATTTGTAAAGGCATTACAGATAAGCAAGTTTCACAACATGTATTAGATCAAGGTGTTGGCTCAATCCGTGAACTGAAAAAACATTTAGATGTCTCTTCGCAATGCGGTTCTTGCACTAAAGTGATCCAACAAGTAATCAACAATACCATTATAGATGAAGGCTTATTCGAAGAGGTAAGTTAATGCCTCATAATACTAACAAGAACAAAAACCATTCCCATTATCAAGTTATTGATTTATAAAATAAAACGTTGAAATAGCAGTCCCTGCTCCTATACTAATTACACCTTGTATAATCTGGTGATAATTATGAAAAGCCAAAGTGACATCATCACACAACTCAATAA